>NZ_JBFTOA010000009.1:180000-183052 GCF_056397745.1 Allobosea sp. 05L423
CCCACTGTTTGTAAGCATTCGGTTTCAGGTGCTATTTCACTCCCCTCGTCGGGGTGCTTTTCACCTTTCCCTCACGGTACTTGTTCACTATCGGTCGCTGAGGAGTACTTAGGCTTGGAGGGTGGTCCCCCCACGTTCAGACAGGATTTCACGTGTCCCGCCTTACTCATGTCTCATCTGTTCGCAGATCCGTACGGGGCTATCACCCATTGTTGCGCGGTTTCCCAACCGCTTCCGGTAACTTGCAGATAAGCACTGGCCTGGTCCGCGTTCGCTCGCCACTACTAACGGAGTCTCGTTGATGTCCTTTCCTCCAGGTACTTAGATGTTTCAGTTCCCTGGGTTAGCTTTGAACCCCTATGTATTCAGAGTTCAATACCTTCTTGTGATCTCTGTTAGCTCAAAAACAGAACCGAAGTCCTGTCCTTGGAATAACAGAGATCGAAGGTGGGTTTCCCCATTCGGAAATCCGCGGATCAAAGCTCATTCGCAGCTCCCCACGGCTTATCGCAGCGTATCACGTCCTTCATCGCCTCTCAGCGCCAAGGCATCCACCGAATGCTCTTAAGGCACTTGATCGTTCTCATGATCGATGTCCGCGAAACAAATTCGCAAAACATATGATCAGAAAGACCATTTATGCTTGCCGAATGTACCCGATTTAACAGAAGCCGATGGTGTCGGACATTCCGCATGCTGCAGGATGAGCAGCTCTCGAATACATTCCCTCTTCACAATGACAAACAGCAGCGCCAACCATCGTTGCCGATGATGGCGAAACTTGAATACTTTCCGGATTTGGTGGAGCCAGACGGGATCGAACCGACGACCTGAAGCTTGCAAAGCTACCGCTCTCCCAACTGAGCTATGGCCCCATTTGAGTAAAGCAACGCGCCACTTGGCGCGGCGGCCGTTCGGCCTTGCGAGCCCAAGAGCTCGAAAGAACCGCCGCTCGTCGGACAGCTCGGCACCCGATGACTGGTGGGCCTGGGAGGATTTGAACCTCCGACCTCACGCTTATCAAGCGCGCGCTCTAACCAACTGAGCTACAGGCCCAAGGCAAATCGACCAAGAAGTCGACCGGCCAAAGCCTGGCTTGGCCCAGAATACGCGACCGATCCAGATGACCGATCCAGCGCATTCGCCCGGAAAGAGAAAGAGAAACGAAGACGGCAAGTTCCGCATGCGAGGCCTGACTGGCCTCTATTGTTCTGAAGAGAGGTCGATACGAAGCAAGCTTCGTGAAGTCCTCTACCTTAGAAAGGAGGTGATCCAGCCGCAGGTTCCCCTACGGCTACCTTGTTACGACTTCACCCCAGTCGCTGAGCCTACCGTGGTCGCCTGCCTCCTTGCGGTTAGCGTAACGCCTTCGGGTAAACCCAACTCCCATGGTGTGACGGGCGGTGTGTACAAGGCCCGGGAACGTATTCACCGTGGCATGCTGATCCACGATTACTAGCGATTCCACCTTCATGTACTCGAGTTGCAGAGTACAATCTGAACTGAGACGGCTTTTTGGGATTAGCTCGAGGTCGCCCTTTCGCTGCCCATTGTCACCGCCATTGTAGCACGTGTGTAGCCCAGCCTGTAAGGGCCATGAGGACTTGACGTCATCCCCACCTTCCTCGCGGCTTATCACCGGCAGTCCCCCTAGAGTTCCCAACTGAATGATGGCAACTAGGGGCGAGGGTTGCGCTCGTTGCGGGACTTAACCCAACATCTCACGACACGAGCTGACGACAGCCATGCAGCACCTGTGTTCCGGCCAGCCGAACTGAAGAAAGGCATCTCTGCCGATCAAACCGGACATGTCAAAAGCTGGTAAGGTTCTGCGCGTTGCTTCGAATTAAACCACATGCTCCACCGCTTGTGCGGGCCCCCGTCAATTCCTTTGAGTTTTAATCTTGCGACCGTACTCCCCAGGCGGAATGCTTAAAGCGTTAGCTGCGCCACTGAAGAGCAAGCTCCCCAACGGCTGGCATTCATCGTTTACGGCGTGGACTACCAGGGTATCTAATCCTGTTTGCTCCCCACGCTTTCGCGCCTCAGCGTCAGTATCGGACCAGTTGGCCGCCTTCGCCACTGGTGTTCTTGCGAATATCTACGAATTTCACCTCTACACTCGCAGTTCCACCAACCTCTTCCGAACTCAAGACTCCCAGTATCGAAGGCAATTCCAGGGTTGAGCCCTGGGCTTTCACCCCCGACTTAAGAGTCCGCCTACGCGCCCTTTACGCCCAGTGATTCCGAGCAACGCTAGCCCCCTTCGTATTACCGCGGCTGCTGGCACGAAGTTAGCCGGGGCTTATTCTTCCGGTACAGTCATTATCTTCCCGGACAAAAGAGCTTTACAACCCTAAGGCCTTCATCACTCACGCGGCATGGCTGGATCAGGCTTGCGCCCATTGTCCAATATTCCCCACTGCTGCCTCCCGTAGGAGTTTGGGCCGTGTCTCAGTCCCAATGTGGCTGATCATCCTCTCAGACCAGCTACTGATCGTCGCCTTGGTGAGCCATTACCTCACCAACTAGCTAATCAGACGCGGGCCGATCTATCGGCGATAAATCTTTCCCCCGAAGGGCGTATCCGGTATTAGTCCAAGTTTCCCTGAATTATTCCGAACCGAAAGGTACGTTCCCACGTGTTACTCACCCGTCTGCCACTAGCACCGAAGTGCCCGTTCGACTTGCATGTGTTAAGCCTGCCGCCAGCGTTCGCTCTGAGCCAGGATCAAACTCTCAGATTGGATGAGATTTTGTTCCGGCATCGCACTGCGTATTGACGGAGACATCTACAGATTACCGAAGCAATCCGCGATGGCTCTTGTATAAACGCAGCACACCGAAGTCTCGTTCGACTTGAGCCTAAACCCAAGTCCGCAAGAACTCGCCGTCCACGTTTCTCTTTCTGTCTTCAATTTTCAAACAGCGTGCGCTCTACAAATTCCGACAGGAACTCGCCCGGTGTCCCGGACGTCAGCCCCAGCCTCATCAGGAAGCGCAGAAGAGGCGCCGCTCAGCGGCGGCGCCGTCTCGATGGGTGGCTTATAGG
>NZ_JBFTOA010000010.1:0-168237 GCF_056397745.1 Allobosea sp. 05L423
TCTTTCTGTCTTCAATTTTCAAACAGCGTGCGCTCTACAAATTCCGACAGGAACTCGCCCGGTGTCCCGGACGTCAGCCCCAGCCTCATCAGGAAGCGCAGAAGAGGCGCCGCTCAGCGGCGGCGCCGTCTCGATGGGTGGCTTATAGGGCGCGCCCCTTTTCGCTGTCAACGGCGATTTTGAAAGTTTTTCGACAGAGCCAGATTTTTTCGTGAATTCAATGAGTTATCCGGACTCCTGAGTTTTCCACAAGCCGGAGAGCGCCATTCTCGTCCGCTCCGGGGCCAATCCGGCGCCATCCGTCATCAGGCCAGGCGGAAGATGCCAGGAGAGCGCGAGGTCCCGTGCCTTCAGGACGCAGCCGGCGCATCGCTCAGGGCTTCGGCCAGGAAGTCGCTCAGCGCCGCCACCGCCGCCGTTGCGCGCCCCGGCGCCTGGTGCAACGCGATCTCGGAGGCAGGCAAAGCCGGCAGCCCCTGCTCCGGTCCCAGCAATTGCAGCTCGGGGCGAGCGGTGCCCGCCTTGACCACGGTCAGCGCCGCCCCTGATGCCGCCATCGCCTCGACGGCGCCGATGCTCGATGACGAGAACAGGACGCGCCAGCGCAGCCCCGCCTCGTTCAGCGCCTCGAGCGCCCATTCGCGGAACATGTTGGGCGCCTTCAGCAAGGCGAGCTGCAGCGGCTCCTCCAGCGCAAAGGCGGCGCGGTCCGAGCAGGCCCAGGCGGTGTGTTCCCGGCGCAGGACCTGACCACGACCATCACCGGCCTTCTGTGTGGCGAGAACCAGATCGAACTCTTCGCCGAGGCTGTTCAGCAGGTCGCGGGTGAAGCCCGTCGTGACCTCGAGCTCCACCTCGGGATGGGAGCGGGCAAAGCGGGCGAGCGTCTCCGGCAAGACGATCGTGGCGTAGTCGTCCATCACGGCGAGCCTGACGCGGCCGCTCACACTCTGCGCGTTGATGACGTCGAGCGCCTCGTCATGCAGGGCGACGATCCGGCGGGCATAGCCGAGGAACTGTTCGCCCGCGCGCGTCAGCAGCACTTCCTGCGGCGAACGCTGCAGCAGCGTCTGCCCGGCCAGTTCCTCGAGGCGACGGATCTGCGTGCTGACCGTCGACTGGCTGCGGAACAGCGCGGCCGCCGCGCGCGTGAAGCTGCGCAGCTCCGCGACGGTGACGAAGCTGCGCAGCAGATCGACGTCGATATTGCGCAGCATGGCGCAGCGCCCTCAGCTCATTGCAATCCAGCGGCAGCCGTTATGCCAATTCGGAAACCATCTGTCCCGCATGCAGGGGTGGATGGCCGCCATGCGCGGCGCCGATCATGGAAATCGAAGAATTCAATTTTGTCGCAAGGCGCGGCGACGATAGTTTGCCGCCCAACGGGACGCCAGGAGCCCGAGACCGGAGACGCATGAGATGCCCAGGCTGAGATCAGCAACCTCCACCCACGGCCGCAACATGGCCGGCGCCCGCGGCTTGTGGCGTGCCACCGGCATGAAGGACGGCGACTTCGGCAAGCCGATCATCGCGGTGGTCAACTCCTTCACGCAGTTCGTGCCGGGCCACGTCCATCTCCAGGATCTCGGCCAGCTCGTCGCGCGCGAGATCGAGAAGGCCGGCGGCGTCGCCAAGGAATTCAACACCATCGCGGTCGATGACGGCATCGCCATGGGCCATGACGGCATGCTCTACAGCCTGCCCTCGCGCGAGCTCATCGCCGACAGCGTCGAGTACATGGTCAACGCCCATTGCGCCGACGCGATGGTCTGCATCTCCAACTGCGACAAGATCACGCCGGGCATGCTGATGGCGGCGATGCGCCTGAACATCCCGACCGTGTTCGTCTCGGGCGGGCCGATGGAGGCCGGCAAGTTCATCGCCGAGGGCGTGCTGAAGAAGGTCGACCTCGTCGATGCGATGATCGCGGCCGCCGACGACAAGTACACCGATGCCGAGGTCGACGTGATCGAGCGCTCGGCCTGCCCGACCTGCGGCTCCTGCTCGGGCATGTTCACCGCCAACTCGATGAACTGCCTGACCGAGGCGCTCGGCCTCGCGCTGCCCGGCAACGGCTCGACGCTCGCCACCCACGCAGACCGCAAGCGCCTCTTCGTCGAGGCCGGCCATCTGATCGTCGATATCGCGCGCCGCTATTACGACCAGGACGACGAGAGCGTGCTGCCGCGCAATGTCGGCTCGTTCAAGGCGTTCGAGAACGCGATGACGCTCGACATCGCCATGGGCGGCTCGACCAACACGGTGCTGCACCTGCTGGCGGCGGCCCATGAGGCCGAGATCGACTTCACCATGGCCGATATCGACCGGCTGTCGCGGCGCGTGCCCGTGCTGTGCAAGGTCGCGCCCGCCGTCGCCGACGTGCATATGGAAGACGTCCACCGGGCCGGCGGCATCATGGCGATCCTCGGCGAGCTCGACCGCGCCGGGCTGATCGACACTTCGCTGCCGACCGTCCACAGCGCGACGATGGCCGAAGCTCTCTCGCGCTGGGACATCACGCTGACGCAGAGCGAGGCGGTGCGCTCCTTCTACAGCGCTGCGCCCGGCGGCGTGCCGACCCAGACCGCCTTCAGCCAGGACCGGCGCTTCGCCGAGCTCGACGACGACCGCGAGAAGGGGGTGATCCGCAGCGCCGAGCATGCCTATTCCAAGGATGGCGGATTGGCCGTGCTGTTCGGCAACATCGCGCTGGACGGCTGCATCGTGAAGACGGCGGGCGTGGATGCCTCGATCCTGAAATTCTCCGGTCCGGCCGTGATCTTCGAGAGCCAGGACGCGGCGGTCGAAGGCATCCTCAACCGCAAGGTCAACCCCGGCGACATCGTGCTGATCCGCTATGAGGGGCCGCGCGGCGGGCCGGGCATGCAGGAGATGCTCTATCCGACCAGCTATCTGAAGTCGAAGGGCCTCGGAAAAGCCTGCGCGCTGATCACGGACGGGCGCTTCTCGGGCGGCTCGTCCGGCCTCTCGATCGGCCATGTCTCGCCGGAAGCGGCCGAGGGCGGCGCGATCGGCCTCGTCGAGAGCGGCGACATCATCGCGATCGACATCCCGAACCGCTCGATCGAGCTCAAGGTTCCGGACGAGGAGCTGGCGCGGCGCCGCGCGGCAATGGAGGCCAAGGGCAAGGACGCCTGGAAGCCGGCCGCCCCGCGCAAGCGCAAGGTCTCGACCGCGCTCAAGGCCTACGCCGCGACGACGACGAGCGCCGCCAAGGGCGCTGTGCGCGTGGTCGACTGATCGTCCTCAGGTCGACCGGCCAACCCGGCCGGTCGACCTTTTTTCACAGAGATCAAATTTCCAAGGCCCGTCACGCGAAGAGCGATTTCTGCTTTTCCCATCTCCGGACTCGGGCGCGGCAGCAGAATCGCATTGTCCGGCCACCTTCTCGGGCGTATTGAGCCTGCCGAAATTTTGAGCAGCGCCAGCCGAGTTCAATGCCCCTCCCCGTTCTCGAACCACAGACCGGCCAGCGCCGGCGCGGCAAGCTCTTCGCGCCGATCCTGGCCGGCGCGACCTGGCGCGACCGGCTCATCGCCTGCCTGGGCGCGCTGATCGGCGTCGGCGCGACCGGGCTGATTTGCGGACTTCTGCTCGGCAACGACCCGCATTTGCCGCTGCTCGCCGCGCCGATGGGTGCCTCGGCCCTGCTCCTCTTCGCGATACCGTCGAGCCCGCTCGCGCAGCCCTGGTCGATCGTCGGCGGCAATACCGTCTCGGCCCTGATCGGGCTCATGGTCGGCCGCTATGTTCCCGAGCCTGCCATCGCGGCCGGCAGCGCCGTCGCGCTCGCCATCGCCGCCATGTCGCTGCTGCGCTGCCTGCATCCGCCGGGCGGGGCGGCGGCGCTGACGGCAGCGCTCGGCGGCCCTCTCGTCTCCGCCTATGGCCTCGGCTTCGCCTTTGTGCCGGTCGGGCTGAATGCGCTGGTGCTGACCTTGCTCGGCATCCTGTTCCACCGCTTTTCCAGCCACAGCTATCCGCATCGTCCTGCGGCCGCTGCCAATCCGCACGGAACGAACGACCCGCCGGCCAGCCAACGTATCGGCTTCAACGAGGCCGATATCGATGCGGCGCTCGGCGATCTCGGCGAGGCCTTCGACATCGACCGCGGAGATCTCGACCAGCTGCTGCGGCGTGTCGAGATGCATGCGCTCTCGCGCTCGCGCGGCCTGCCGCGCTGCGCCGACATCATGTCCCGCGACATCGTCCGGATCGACCGGCACGGTGAGATCGAAGCCGCACGTGCGCTCCTGCTCGAACACGGCGTTCGCGCCCTGCCCGTCGTCGATCACGACAACCGGCTGCTCGGCATCGTCGGGCTGCGCGAGCTGACGCGGCCGGGCCTGCGCGTCGGCGACGTCATGACGCCGGCCCATACCGCCAGCCCCGATGCGCCCGCCGTGGAGCTGATCGGGCCGTTGACGGATGGCCGCCACCACGCCGTGGTGATCGTCGACGAAACGCAACGCCTGCTCGGCCTGGTGACGCAGAGCGACCTGCTCGCCATGCTCCTCAAGCCGTTGCGGCAGGAAGCCGCCTGACCCCGGACTGCGCCAAAAAACGTTCCCCCTTTTGCCCGTCCTCCTTTAGCTTGCCGCCAATCTCATCGGAGGAACCACAATGCGGGCCGCGGCCGTCGCCTTGATCAGCCTTTTGTCGCTTCCCGCGGAGGCTGCCGGCCCGTTCGGCAAGATCGTCGTCGGCAACTGGTCGGGCGGCACCTTCACCAACGACCAGACGGGCGCCTTCTCGCATTGCGCCGTCAGCGCCCGCTACAAGAGCGGCGTGACGATGCTGACCTCGGTGACGGCGCAGTATTCCTGGCTGCTCGGCTTCACCAAGCCGGACTGGAAGCTCAGGACCGGCGAGACGCTCAATCTCCGGCTCGTTTTCGACCGCAGCTCGACCATCGACGTGACGGCGAACATCAAGACGCCGACGCTGCTGACCATCGCTATGCCGGCGCAATCCAACCTGATCAACGCCTTCCGCCAGGGCCGCTACCTCGAACTGATCGCCAATGACGCGCGCTATACCTTCGCGCTCACCTCGACCGGCGAGATGCTGCCGGCTCTGGTCGAATGCGTGAAGCAGAGCGCCAATGCGCGCGGCCCGGTGACACCCGGCGCGCCCGATCGGGCTCAGACGCCCGAGGCGACGGAGAGGGAGCGCGCGGCGCGGACCGAAAAGAAGGCGCTGCTGGAGAAGACGCGCGACCTGATCCGCAGCAAGATGCTGGCCTGCATCAGCCGGGAAGGCGCGCCGATGCTGCTGACCGACGAGAAGGCGGAGGTCGTGGCCAAGGCGGCGATGCTGTTCTGCAAGGGCGATGTCGACGCACTGACCAACGCCACGATCGAGCTGATCGAGACCGAGGAAGGCCGCCCCGCCAACCGCGGCGTCGTCCGCGAGGCCGCGGAAAAACGGGTTCAGGAGGTGGTGACGGCGCATATCATCCGCGCCCGCGGCGAGATGCTCGGCAGGGGGCAGAGGCCGTCCGATCCGCCGCCGGCGCGGCAGTCTGACCCCGCTTCTCGTCCGTCGCAGATGCTTTAGTTACCGCCGCTCGCACACGGAGCCGCGCCGCCATCCCGAACAAGCCGCGTCAGCGGCGCCGATCCGTGATCCATCGTCAGGCTTCGCTGCGCCAGGATGGATTCCGGGTCTGCGCTTCGCTCAGGAATGACGGTGCGATCCGGCACCGACGCAGCATACCCCGAAACGGAAAACGCCGCGCCCTGCGGCGCGGCGTTCCGAACAAGCCCGGAAGAGGTTCAGCTCTTGAGCTTGGTATTGCACTGGCTCCAGTAGCCGCCACCCTTCTCGATCCATTTCAGGTCGCCATTGGCGTTGGCCGCCTTGTTGGCGTTGTACTGGTCGACGCAGGTCTTGAGGCGCGCCTTGCCGGCGGTCTCGTTCGAATACTTCTGCGAAACGGCCCTGGGGAACACCGCCGCCTTGGCCTTGCCGGCAGGCATCGCAGCAGGCTTGGCGGCCGGAGCGGCCGTCGTCGCCGCCGTTGCGGCAGGCTTCGCCGGCTCGGCCGGCACCGCAGCCGCGGCCTCGTCGTCGGCGGCATCGTCGTCACCACACTGGGCCTTGCGGAAATCGTTCCACTTCTGGCCCTTGAGCGCATTGGCCTTCTTGGCGTCCTGATACTTGACGCTGCACTCCTTCATCGTCAGCGCCGAGGCCGGCGTCGCCGCGAAGGAAGCAAGAGCAAGGGCCGATGCGGATGCGAGAATGAATGTCCTGAACATGACCTTCTCCATGGCAAAGCGTGCTGCCGCCGGTCGGCATGCCACTCCGATTTGCGCCCCGAGGCAAGCCCTTTCCGGCGCGCCGAATTACCTTTCGCCTGCAAAATGTTCCTTTGTAGGCAAGCCCTTGCGCCGATCGCGGAGGGAAAGCCCGGCGGATCTTTCATGCCGGCCTTGCCGGGCTGCACGATTTCCCTGCTATATGACGGCCCATCTCACACCCGGAGACGATATGGCACGGCCCTCCGACGCCGCGAAGGACCGCGAGCTCATCCGCATTCTGACTGAAAATGCCCGGCTTCCCCTGTCCGACATCGCGAAGCAGCTCGGTGTCTCGCGGGCGACCGCGCAGGGGCGGCTGGCCCGGCTGGAACGCGACGGCGTGATCGCGGGCTACACCACGATCCTGGGCAAGGCGACCCGGCCGGCCACCACGATCTCCGCCCTCATCCTGATCGAGCTCGAGGTGAAGCAGCAGGGCGGCGTGGTCGCAGCCCTGAAGAAGCGCCCTGAAATCGTGCAATGCCACACGTTGAGCGGCCATTTCGACCTGTCCGTCAAGATCGAGTGCGAGACGGCGAGCGACCTCGACACCATCATCGACTGGATCGCCGAGATGGAAGGCGTCCGGCGCACGACATCCTCCGTGATTCTGGCCCGGAAGTTCGAGCGCTGACACTGCCGCGACGGCCCCGCCGGGGGCCCTCTCGTCCATTTCACATCGATCTGGCGCATATCCCTTCATCTTGAAGGCACATCGCTGCGCGCGGCGGCGATCCGCTCGTTAAAGCGTGCGCCGCCTGAAGCGATGCTTGGCGAGAGAGGGAGGTGCCTTGCCTGCCCGACCCGTCAGGAGATCGCGACATGACCATCCAGAAGCAGCGCATTGCCGTGCTCGGCGCCGGCCAGATCGGCGTCATCATCGCCGGCATGCTGGCCGAGCAGGGCCATGAGGTGACGCTGGCCGACGCTTCCGCGGCGCAGCTCAAGCATGCCGCCGGCGGCCGCTTCGCCACCGCGACCGTCGACGCCTCCGACCTCGCTGCGCTCAGCGCCTTCCTCAAGGACCGCGACATCGTCGTCAGCGCCTGTCCGTACTTCCTGAACAAGGGCATCGCCAAGGTCGCGGCCGAGACCAAGACCCATTATTTCGACCTGACCGAGGACGTCGCCACCACCTCCTACATCAAGGAACTCGGCGAGACCTCCGATGTCGCGCTCGTCCCGCAATGCGGCCTCGCCCCCGGCTTCATCTGCATCCTCGGCGCCGACATGGCGGCGCGCTTCGAGAACGTCCGGACCATCAAGATGCGCGTCGGCGCCCTGCCGCTCTATCCGACCAACGCGCTGCGCTACAACGTGACCTGGTCGGTCGACGGGCTGATCAACGAGTACTGCAACCCCTGCGAGATCGTCTTCGACGGGCAGCCGACGCTGGTTCCGGCGCTCGAAGGCATCGAGGGCGTCATGATCGACGGCGTTGCCTACGAGGCCTTCAATACCTCGGGCGGGCTGGGCACGCTGACCGAGACGCTGGCCGGCAAGGTGCGCAACATGAGCTACAAGACGTTGCGCTATCCCGGCCATGCCGAGATCATGAAGCTGCTGCTGCGCGATCTCGACCTCGCCGACGACCGCGAGACCCTGCGCCGCATCCTCACCCACTCCGCGCCCTTCACCCGCAAGGACGTCGTCGTGATCTTCGTCACCGGCGTCGGCGAGCGGCGCGGTCGCCTCGAGGAGGAGAGCGTCGTGCTGCGCTATGACGGCAATGACGAGCTCGGCGCGATCCAGCTCACCACCGCCGCCGGCTGCGTCGCGATGATCGAGCTCTTCCTCGCCGGCAAGCTGCCCGCCAAGGGCTTCGTGCGGCAGGAGGATGCCGTCCTCGCCGACTTCCTCGCGACCAAGGCGGGCACCCGGCTGCTGCGCGAGGCGCGCGGCGTCGATGCCGAAGGCCTCGTCCCCACCGTCGCGATCAAGAGCGCGGCCTGAGGGCTCGCGCTCCCTTCCGACAAGTCAGGCTCTGCCCGTCAGAGCCTGACGCCCAGGCCGCGCAGCTCGGCGCGCAGGTCGATGGGCTCGACGAAATGGAGGGCCCGCATGCCGACGTCGCGGGCCCCCACGATGTTTTTCTCGCTGTCGTCCACGAAGATGCAATCGCCCGCCTCAAGGCCATAGCGGCCGAGCAACACCTCGTAGATCGCCCGGTCCGGCTTCAGCAGGCGCTCGTGGGCGGAGACGACGACGCCGTCGAAGCTCTGCAGGAAGGGAAAGCGGATCAGGCATTCCGCCCATTTCTCGCGCGAGAAATTGGTGATGGCGTAGACCTTCTCGCCCTGCCCTTTCAGCTCCTCCAGCACTGCGACGCTGTCCGCGATGGCGTGCGGGATGCTGTCGTGCCAGCGCTCGTCATAGGCGCGGATTTCGCGCTCCCATTCCGGATGCCGGTCGACCAGCGACGCCACGGCCTCCTCCCAGGAACGGCCGCGATCCTGCTCGATGTTCCAGGCCATGGTGCAGACATTCTGCATGAACCAGTCCAGCCGCTCGGGATCGGGAATCAGCGCGCTGTAGATCAGCCGCGCATCCCAGCGCAGCAGCACGTTGCCGACATCGAAGACGACGGTGGGATTGCTGGTAGCCATCGTGAAACCCGCTTGAAATGGGCCGGCAGGACACCCCATTCACACGCTTGTGTCCAGACGTGCAGGACAGTGGCCGACCCTATCGTTTATGCCGGGGGCATGAGCGTTCGCATCGGAGACCGCCCGTGAAAGCTTGGCTGCCATGGACCGACCGACAGGGCCGCTTCTCGGCCTTGCGGGCCGCGACTTTCGCATTGCTGTTCGTGCCGGCGCTGCTGCTGCTCCACGCTGCCTGGATGCATCAGCTTGGTTCCAAGCCCTGGACCGAAGCGATTCACCAGACCGGCACATGGGCGGTGAGAATCCTCGTCGTGACGCTCGCCGTCTCGCCGTTCCGGCGGTTGTTCGACTGGGGCAAGCTGATCGGAATCCGCCGCATGCTCGGGCTCGGCGTGATGGCCTATGCGCTCGGCCATATCTCGCTCTATTGCATCGACATGGCGTTCGACTGGGGGCTGATCGCCTCCGAGATCGTCAAGCGCTTCTACCTCACCATCGGCTTCGTGGCGCTCCTCGGCCTCTGCGCGCTCGGCGCGACCTCGACCGACGGCATGATCCGCCGGCTCGGCAAGAAATGGCAGCGCCTGCACAATCTCGTCTATCCGATCGCGGTGCTGGCGCTGCTGCACTTCGCGCTGCAGTCCAAGATCGATGTCACCGAGCCTGTGCTGACGAGCGGGCTATTCCTGCTGCTGATGCTGTATCGCGGCCTTTATCGCTGGAAGCTGCCGGTCTCGGCACCGGTTCTGGCCGGGGTCGCGCTTCTCGCCGGGCTGCTCACAGCCGGCCTGGAAGCCGGCTGGTATGCGGCGACCTCCGGCGTCTCGGCCTGGCTGGTCCTGCAGGCCAATTCCGACATCCTGACCTATCAGGATTATGCCTCGCTGCGGCCGGCGCATTGGGTGGTCCTGGCCGGGCTTCTGGTCGCGTTCGGCCATGGGTTGCGCGCCCGCAAGCCGCGCCCGCCGCGGCAGGCACGCCAGCCCGCGGTGGCGTAGGGAGAAAAACTTTCCAAGTTTCGACATCTTCAAGATGGAAAGGATTTCCCCTCCCGCACTCATGCTCTAACCCTATGGCATGCCTGACGATCCGCACGCCCAGCCCACGGCCGATGTCGTAGAAGCCGAGCTCGCCTCGGAAGGCATCAATCCAGCGCAGGTCCGGGTCTCGCCCTTCGTTCCGCTGCAGCAGCCGATTTTCCGCGCCGTCTGGTTCGCCAGCCTCGCCTCGAATTTCGGCGGTCTGATCCAGGCGGTCGGAGCCTCCTGGATGATGGCTTCGATCTCGCCTTCGGCCGAGATGGTGGCGCTGGTGCAGTCCTCGACCACCCTGCCGGTGATGCTGTTCTCGCTGGCCGCCGGCGCCATCGCCGACAATTACGATCGCCGCCGTATCCTGCTGGTCGCGCAGGTCTTCATGCTGCTGGTCTCGATGGCGCTGGCTGCCTTCGCCTGGTTCGGCCTGATCACGCCCTGGCTGCTCCTGACCTTCACCTTCCTGATCGGCTGCGGCACGGCGCTCAACAACCCGGCCTGGCAATCATCGGTCGGTGACATGGTTCCGCGCCGCGACGTGCCGGCGGCGGTGACGCTGAACAGCGTCGCCTTCAACATCGCCCGCAGCGTCGGCCCGGCCATCGGCGGCGCGATCGTCGCAGCCGCGGGCGCGGTCGCAGCCTTCGCCATCAATGCGTTCAGCTATATCCCGCTGCTCGTCGTGCTGGCGCGCTGGGAGCCGCCCAAGGTCGAACGGCTCCTGCCGCGCGAGACGATGCTGATCGCGATGGGCGCGGGCGTGCGCTATGTCGCGATGTCGCCGAACATCCGCTCCGTCATCCTGCGCGCCTTCGTCTACGGCTTCGGCGCCATCGTCGGGCTGGCGCTTTTGCCGCTGATCGCGCGCGACCTCGTCCGCGGCGGCCCGCTCACCTATGGCGTGCTGCTCGGCGCGTTCGGCGCCGGCGCGGTGGCCGGCGCCTTCATGAGCGCGCGCCTGCGGCGGGCGATGAGCACCGAAGCTCTGGTTCGCTCCACCTTCACCGCCTACGCCGTGGGCGTCATTTTCGTCGCGCTCAGCGCGACCATGCCGCTGGCAATGGCCGGGCTTTTCGTCTGCGGCGCCTGCTGGGTGCTCGCGCTCTCGACCTTCAACGCCACGGTGCAGCTCTCGGCGCCGCGCTGGGTCGTCGGCCGCGCGCTCGCGACCTACCAGATGGCGGCCTTCGGCGGCATGGCAACCGGCAGCTGGGCCTGGGGCCGGCTGGCGCAACATTTCGGCGTCGAGAAGGCCCTGCTGATCTCGGCGGTCACGCTGCTGGCCGGCGCCGCGCTCGGGCTGCGCTACCGGCTGCCGCCGCTGGAAGAGCTCAATCTCGATCCGCTCAGCCGCTGGCGCGAGCCGAAGGTCGCGGTCGACATCGAGCCACGATCCGGCCCGGTGATCGTGACGATCGAATACATCGTCAAGCCGGAGGATGTCGTCGCCTTCCTGACCGTGATGGCGGAACGTCGCCGCATCCGGCGCCGCGACGGCGCCCGGCACTGGACCCTGCTGCGCGACCTGACCGATCCGACGCTCTGGATCGAGCGCTACGACAGTCCGACCTGGGTCGAATATGTCCGGCAGAACCAGCGCGTCACCCAGGCCGATGCAGAGATCGGCGAGCGCGTGCGTGCGCTGCATAGCGGGCCGAACCCGCCGGTGGTCCATCGCATGATCGAGCGGCAGACAACCTCCCTGCCGCAAATGCCGGCGACGAGGTCTCCGACGCTCGCCGACTCGCTGGCCGATACGTCGCGACCGGCCTGAACCCACGACGCTCCCACATCATCGGGGGAGCAATGTGCCCCAGTCTCCCCGGACGCGGCACAAATCCCAGTTGTCGTCATGCTCGCCCTTGTGGCGAGCATCCACGCCTTGAACCGCTTCGGCGAAGGAAGACGTGGATGGTCGGGACAAGCCCGACCATAACGTCGCGAGTTCGACGAACTTACGTGAGCAGCCCGTTCAACCGACGATCCAGAGGCCGGCGAGCCCGACCATGCCGACGATGATGCGCCACCAGGCGAAGGGGGCGAAACCGCGCTTCGAGACGAAGTCGAGGAAGCTGCGCACCACGATCAGAGCCGAGAAGAAGGCCGCGATGAAGCCGACGACGATCAGGATGCTGTCGTCGAAAGTCAGGTCCTTGTAGCTCTTCAGCAAGTCATAGGCGAAGGCGCCCGCCATGGTCGGCATGGCGAGGAAGAAGGAGAACTCGGCCGCAGCCCGCTTGCTGGCACCCAGCAGCATGGCGCCGACGATGGTCGAGCCCGAGCGTGAGACGCCGGGGATCATCGCCAGGCACTGGATCAGGCCGATCTTGAAATACATCGGCAGCGGGAAAGTCGTGGCGTCGGTGTGCTTCTCCTGCAGCTCCATCTCGTCCACGACGAGCAGGATCAAGCCGCCGGCGATCAGTGCACAGCAGACGATGAAGGGGTTGAACAGCACGGTCTTGATGAAGCCGTGCAAGGCGGCGCCGATGATCGCGGCGGGCAGGAAGGCGATCAGCACGCCGATGACGAAGCGCCGGGCGGAAGGATCGCTCGGCAGTCTCAGCGCGATGTCGAGCAGGCGGCGGAAATAGACCAGCAGAATCGCCAGGATCGCGCCGAGCTGGATCAGCACCTCGAAGGTCTTGCCGTTCGATTCGAAGCCGAGGAAATGGCCCAGCAACAGCAGATGTCCCGTCGAGGAGACCGGCAGGAACTCGGTGAGGCCCTCGACGATGCCGAGGACGAAGGCTTCGATCAGGTTCTGCATGCGGGAGATCCTCGCGCGAATCAGACCGCACCTGGCCGGGCGTCGGTCGTCGTCTCGTCGGCTTACGCCCAGCCCTTTGCAAATTGGTTACCACTTCGCGAAGGAGCCGGGACAAATTGTATGCTCCCGCATTGCCGCGGCTTGTGACGTTTTTCGGGCATGATTATAGCAAGCCCGGTCGCCCCTTCGGATCGCTTGAAAGTCCGGCGGCCCTGCTTCCGACGCATTTTGCCTGCTTCACAAGTCTTCATGAGTGCCATGGCGACCCTGTACCATTACCCGCTATGTCCGCATTCGCGTTTCATCCGTCTCGTACTTGGCGAGTTCGGCATGGAGGCCGAGTTGGTCGAGGAACGCGTCTGGGAGCGGCGACGGGAATTCCTCGAGCTCAACACGGCGGGGACGACGCCCGTCTTCCAGGAGCAGAACGGGTTGCCGGTGCCCGGCGCCGGACCGATCGCGGAATATCTCGACGAGACCCGCGGGCTTGCGCTCAGCGATCGCCGTCTCCTGCCGGAAGGCCCCGGCGAGCGCGTCGAAGTGCGCCGCCTGCTCGACTGGTTCAACGTCAAGTTCCATGAGGAGATCACCGGCCCGCTGGTGCTGGAAAAGGTGATGAAGCGGTTCATGAGCCGCGACGAGGGCGGCGGACCGCCGGAAATGAGCGCGATCCGCGCCGCCCGCGCGAATGTGCGCTATCATTTGCGCTACATCTCCTGGCTGCTGGCCAAAAGGAACTGGCTCGCGGGCGCGCAGCTGAGCTATGCCGATCTCGCGGCGGCGGCGCATCTGTCCTGCGTCGACTATCTCGGCGACGTGCCCTGGGAAGAGGATGAGGCGGCTCGCTCATGGTATGCGAGGATCAAGTCGAGACCGAGCTTCCGGCCGCTGCTGAGCGACCGCGTGCCCGGCATGTCTCCGAGCGCCCATTACGACAATCTGGACTTCTGAGCGGCGAGAAGCTGAAGCGCGCCGTCACCGAGCGGGCGCTCGGCGAAGGCTTCGCCGTGATGCGCGTCGCCGCGGCCGATGCCATCCCGGAGGCGCCGGAGCGGCTCGAAGCCTGGCTCGCCAGCGGCTATCAGGGCGAGATGGGCTGGATGGAGGAGCGCCGCGACCAGCGCGCCGATCCGCGCCGACTGTGGGGCGAGGTTCGCTCCGTCATCATGCTCGGCATGAACTATGCGGGCGACGGCGATCCCCTCGCCACGCTGGCTCAGCCCGACAAGGCTACGATCTCGCTCTATGCGCGCCGCCGCGACTATCACGACGTCATCAAGGGCAAGCTGAAGAGCGTGGCCGGGTTGCTCGCCGCGCGCGGCGGTGCCGACGTCAAGGTCTTCGTCGACACTGCCCCGGTGATGGAAAAGCCGCTGGCGCAGGCGGCCGGCCTCGGCTGGCAGGGCAAGCATACGGTACTGGTTTCGCGTGAGCACGGCTCCTGGCTGCTGCTCGGCGCGATCTACACCACCGCGGAGCTGCCCGCCGACGCGCCCGAGCGCGATCATTGCGGCTCCTGCCGGCGCTGCCTCGACATCTGCCCGACAGACGCCTTTCCGGCGCCCTACCGGCTCGATGCGCGCCGCTGCATCGCCTATCTCACCATCGAACATCCCGGCCATATCGATGCGCAATTGCGGCCGGGCATCGGCAACCGCGTCTTCGGCTGCGACGACTGCCTCGCCGTCTGTCCGTGGAACAAGTTCGCGCAGACCGCGCAGGAAACCCGGCTCGCCCTCAAGGACGAGCTCGACGGGCTGGACCTCGCCGCACTCGCCCGCCTGGACGATACCGCGTTTCGTGCACTCTTCGCCGGCACGCCGGTGAAGCGCACCGGGCGCGACCGCTTCCTGCGCAATGTCCTGATCGCCATCGGCAACAGCGGCCGGGCGGAGCTTGCCGAAAGCACCCTGCCCCATCTCGCCGATCCCTCGCCGCTCGTCCGCGCCATGGCGGTCTGGGCTCTCGGCCGGCTCGCCCCCGAACACGCCAGCAAGCTCGCTGCTGGAGGTCTCGGCGGCGAGAGCGACCTGCAGGTGCGCGCCGAATGGCTCGCGCTCACGCCTCAGACGGAAGACGCTGCATGAACATCCTGATCCTCGGCCTCGGCTATTCGGCCGGCTTCTTCGCGCGCGCCGCACTGGCGCGGGGATGGGAGGTGACCGGCACCGTCCGTTCCGCCGAGAAGGCGGTCCATCTCAGCCGCGAAGGCATCCGCACGCTGGTCTTCGACGGCTTCGCCGTATCGTCGGCGCTCGGCAAGGCGGTGGCGGAAGCCGACGCAGTGCTGGTCTCGGTGCAGCCGTCCGAGGATGGTGACCCGGCGCTCGGCCCGCTGCGCAGCGCGCTCGCTGCGGCGCCTAACTTGCGCTGGATCGGCTATCTCTCGACGATCGGCGTCTATGGCGACCAGGGCGGCGCCTGGATCGACGAGGCCACGCCGCCCGCTCCGACCAACGGCCGCACCCGCCAGCGCTTCGCGATCGAGGAGGCCTGGCTGCAGCTTGGACGCGACAGCGGCAAGCCGGTGCAGATCTTCCGTCTCTCCGGCATCTACGGTCCCGGCCGTAACGCCATCACCAAGTTGCGCGAGGGCAAGGCGAACCGGCTGGTCAAGCCGGGCCAGGTTTTCAACCGCATCCATGTCGACGACATCGCCGGGGTGCTGATGGCCTCGCTGGCGCAGCCCCGCAACGGCGCGATCTATAACGTCACCGACGACGAGCCGGGGCCGCCGCAGGACGTCATCACCTTCGCGGCCGAACTGACCGGCCTCGAGCCGCCGCCGGAAACCCCGTTCGAACAAGCGCAGCTCTCACCGATGGCCGCGAGCTTCTACGGCGAAAGCAAGCGTGTCTCGAATGCGCTGGTGAAGCGGGAGTTAGGCTATGCCTTCCGCTATCCGACCTATCGCGAGGCGCTGCGCGCGCTGGCGGCAGCCGGCGAATAGTTTCCGTCAGGCCGCGCGGCGCGGGGTCTCGCCGCCATAGTAGTCGGTGTAGCGCTTGTCGATGGCCGAGACCGGCAGCACGACGAGCACGTCGGTCGTGCCGAACTGGCGGTCGATCACGGCGCCGGTGCCGAAGCGCGCGCCGATCCGGAGATAGCCCTTGATCAACGGGGGCAACTCCTTGAGCGCGAGCTTGGCGTCGATCAGCTCCGACGGCAGGCGATCCATGCCGACGAAATGCTCGGGATGCGCAGTCGCGGCCCATTCGCCCTGCGAGCGAGCCTGATGGTGCAGGAAGCTCAACGGCAGGGCCAGCGAGTCGGGATCGGTCCCGTCGAAGGAAGCGCAGCCGAACATCGCATCGATGCGGTGATGCTGGAGGTAAGCCCAGATACCCGACCAGAGCAGCTCGACCGTCCGCTTGGTGCGGTAGGGCTTCAGGACGCAAGAGCGGCCGAGTTCGAGGAAGCGCTGACCGGGATGGCGCGCGAGCAGCGGCGCCAGATCGAATTCGCTCTGCGTGTAGAAGCCGCCGAGGCGTTCGGCTGCGCTCTGGCGCATCAGCCGGTAGGTGCCGACGACCTTGGGCTTGATACCGCCGAAGCGGCCGCGCGCCGCATGATCGATGACGAGGAGATGGTCACAGGCCTTGTCGAAGCGGTCGGCGTCGCGGCGGAACATCCGCGACACGACATCGGCCTTGGCCGACATCTCCTGGTAGAACACACGGTAGCGCAGGCGCTGCGCCCGCCAGATCTCGCGCGGGCCGCGCGCCAGCCGAACCTCGAGCGAGCCTAGCCGGCCGAGCGTTCCCGAAAGCGGGGGAGCCTCGCCGGGCTCGGCGCCGAAACGGCGCATCGGAGCGCCCGCGATCAGCATCAGTGGAGCGAACCTGGTGAACGGATTGCCGGCTGAAAATCGGGAGGGCAGCGCGTTCTTGCTGTCAGAAACGTGCAATGCCATTGCGAATCTCGGTCCCTCAGCCGCGTTCGGCCTAGAGGTAGGCTTGCCCGGAGCATCTTACAACTTCGCGACAGAACTGCGTCGATGGGATGACTACCGTCAAGCCGAGAGGCTGCCCGCCGGCGGTTGAGACAGGCGCTCGAGCCAGCGCAGCAATGCCGCGCGCTCCAGCGGCTTGGCGAGACAGTCGTCCATCCCCGCCGCTAAAGCCGCCTCCTGATCGGCCTCCGCGACATTCGCCGTGACGGCGACGAGCGGCAAGCCGGAGGCGCGCCCGAGCCGGCGCTCGAGCGCGCGGACGGCGCGTGCGCAGTCGAGCCCCGTCATCACCGGCATGCGCACATCGAGAAGGGCGAGCGCCAGCGGCGGAGCAGTGCCGGCAAAGCTCGCCTCGACGCGCTGCAGAGCCTCGCGCCCGTCGCGCGCCCAGAAAGCGATGCAGCCGAAGCGTTCGAGCGTCCGAACGACCAGCAGCGCGTTGATTTCATTGTCCTCGGCCACGAGCACATGGAGGCCCGTTCCGGGCACGTTGCGCGCGGATGCAGCGACATTCGCGATTTCGCCCATCGCCGGCAGCATGTGCGGGAAGTCGGCATCGAGCCGTTCATAGAGCGAGCGCGTCCGCACCGGCTTGATGAGAAAGCCGGAGAAGCCCGCCGTCTGCGGCGCACCGAACTGCCGCCGCTCCAGAGGCGAGAGCAGGATCAGGCAATCTCGGATGCCCGACGCAGCGACCGCTGCCGCAAGATCCTTCGCCGGCATATCGCCGAGCGCGTGGTCGATCAGAACGGCTGTCGGAAGGGTTTCGCCGATCAGCTTCACGCGCGCCGCCTCGACAGTCGTCGCGACAGAGACCGCCGCCCCGGTCACCCGGACCGCTTCCGCCAGAAAGCGCGCCGCGAACGGAACGGGCGAGACCAGCAGGATATGCTGATGCGGCCAATGCGGAATGCCCGGACGCGCAGCATCGGAAGCTGCCGCGAGCGGCAGGGTGACGCGGAAGGTTGCTCCTTCGCCTAGCCGGCTTTCGGCCCTCACTTCGCCGGCCATCAAGCCAACGAGGCGCCGGACGATCGCCAGCCCGAGGCCAGCTCCGGACTGCCGTATGCCGGCACCGTGCTCGACCTGTTCGAATTCGCTGAAGATGTCGTCGAGCCGGTCGGCGGGAATGCCGGGTCCGGTATCGGCGACGGTGATCTCGACATCTGCACCCGACAGACGCAGGCTAAGACCGACACCGCCGGCTTCGGTGAACTTCACCGCATTTCCGACGAGGTTGAGCAGAATCTGCCGCAGGCGGTCGCGGTCGCCGATGAGGCGCGTGGGCAGCTCGGGCGCAATATGGGCGGAGAGCTCGATGCCCTTCGCCTGCGCCCGCGGCGCCATCAGTTCCGCCACCGTCTCGACCAGCTGGACGACGTCGAAGGGCTCCTCGACCAGCTCAAGCTTGCCGGCCTCGACCTTGGCGAAATCCAAGATGTCGTCGACCAGGGCGAGCAAGGCCTCGCCGGAGGTCCGCAGCGCCGCGATGTAGGTTGCCTGCTCCGCGTCGGGGCCGGTATCCGTCAGCAGGTCGGCCATCCCCAGGATGCCGTTGAGCGGCGTGCGGAACTCGTGGCTGACGGTGGCGAGGAAGCGCGATTTCGCCTCGCTCGCGGCTTCGGCCCGGGCGCGGGCCTCGACGAGGGCGTCCTCGCCGGCGATGCGGGCGGAGATGTCGCGCCCGACGCGTTGGATGAGGGCCCTCCCGCCGTTTCCCGGAACCGCCGTCTCCACCCAGGAAATCCAGCGCTCGCCTTCATAGGTCGCCAGGCACTCATCGAAGCTGCGCGCTCCGCCTTCGAGCAGCTGCGCCGGCCGGCTGGCGAGTTGCGGCAATTGCATCTTGCTGCCGACGAGGTCGACCTCGCTCGCGCCGAACAGCGCCCCATAAGCCCGGTTGGCATAGACGATGCGCGCACCGTCCCGCCTGACGATCAGATCTCCCTGGGCCTCGATCAGGCTGCGATAGCGTTCCTCGCTGTCGGCGAGGGTCCAAAGCCGGTCATTGAGATTCTCGGTGTCGCGGAGCAAAGCGGCGACCTGCCGGCGCAGCTGTTCGCGCTGGAACAGGAGCCGAGCGATCAGCACGCATAGCGCGAGCGCTGCGCTTCCGACGATGAGCCATGACCAGAATGACGAAGCCATGCTCCTCGATCTAGCGCTCGTCCCTTGAGAAAGGCGCCTGCGAACTCCGCGGATTCGCCGCTCGGCCTTAAGGGTCGGTTAACCCCGCGGACTTCCAGCCCGTTGTTTTATCGCACTTTCTTCAGCCGAACCGGCGTCCGCTTCGCTCGAAAACGCGCCATGCGATCAGGCCGCCTGAACGAGCTCGCCCCCGCGCGCGCGATAGGACAGCGCCTCCGCCAGATGCAGCCGCCCGACCTTCGCCTCGCCATCGAGATCGGCGAGCGTGCGGGCCACCTTCAGAACGCGATGATAGGCGCGGGCGGTCAAGCGCATCGCCTCCGCAGCATCGCGCAGAAGGGCGAGCCCGGCATTGTCGGGCCGCGCGATCTCTTCCAGCACCGGCGGGGGGCAGGCTGCGTTGGTGGTGACGTGGCCCAGGCCGCGCTGAGGCAGCTCCAGCGCCTCGAAGCGCGCGCTCTGGATCTGACGGGCCGCAGCGACCCTTGCGGCGACTGTGGCCGAATCCTCTCCCGTCGAGGGCAGGATCAGGTCGGCAGCCGTGACCGCGGGAAGATCGATCGCGATATCGATCCGGTCGAGCAGCGGACCGGACAAGCGAGTCTGATACTGCGCCATGCAGCGCTCGTTCGGCTGTCGGCGGCAGGCGAAGCCGGGCTCTGTCGCCTTGCCACAGCGGCACGGGTTCATCGCCGCCACGAGCTGGAATCGGGCGGGATAGGAGACCCGGTGATTGGCGCGGGAGATCAGGACATCGCCGGTCTCCATCGGCTGCCGCAACGCATCCAGCACCTGCGGCTGGAACTCGGGCAACTCATCGAGGAAGAGCACGCCGTGATGGGCAAGCGAGACCTCCCCCGGCCTGGCATGAAGGCCGCCTCCGACGAGCGCTGCCATCGAAGCCGAATGATGCGGCGCCCGGAACGGGCGGCGATCGGTCAGTGCGCCGTCGGCAAGATGGCCCGCGACCGAGAGCACCATTGAGACCTCGAGCAGTTCGCGCGGAGAAAGCGGCGGCAGAATCGACGGCAGGCGGCTCGCCAGCATCGACTTTCCGGCGCCCGGTGGACCGTTCATAAGCAGGTTATGATACATTAATGAATTCCCAGATAAGAGTTCCGGGTGAACGAGGGTGTCATGCCGAAGGCCTATTCCTACGTCAGATTCTCAACACCTGAGCAGGCCCGCGGGGACAGCCTGCGACGCCAACTCTCAAAAGCGCATGAATGGTGTGAGAAGCGCGGCCTCGGCCTGGATGACAGCCTTCGCGACCTGGGCGTCTCGGCGTTCAAAGGCACACACTCGGCTATCGGCGCACTGCGGTCTTTCTTGGACCGAGTAGAAAGCGGCGAAGTCGAGCGGGGATCGTACTTGATCGTTGAAAGCCTCGACCGGCTTTCGCGCGAAGCCGTTTTGGATGCCGCCGCTCGTCTTTTCGATCTCATCAGGGCGGGCATCACCGTTGTCACGCTGACTGATGGTCAGGAGTACAGCGAAGAGCGATTGCGAGCCGACTGGACGCCTCTCATCATGTCCATAACGGTAATGGCTCGGGCCCATGAAGAGTCCCGGATCAAGGGTGAACGCGTCGGTGCTGCATGGGCTCGCAAGCGCGACGTCGCGCGTTCCGAGGGGGTACCTATAAGCAGTCGTTGCCCTTCGTGGCTGCGCCTGGTCGACCGGAGCTACGAAGTAGTCCCCCAACACGTCGAAATCGTGCGTCGGATTTTTGAGCTGGCAATCGAAGGGTATGGGCAGAGAGCTATCGTAATGCGCCTGAACCGGGATTCGATTCCGATCTTTCGCGGCTCAAAGAAATCAACAGGCGGTTGGCAAACCTCAACCATTCGCCGTGTGCTTACCTCTCGGACAGTGCTTGGAGAGTACCAGCCTCACACCGGCTCTCACAGGGCAGGGACGTGGAAGCCTGAGGGAGAACCGATCAAGAACTACTATCCGGCCGTCGTCACCGAAGATGACTACTGGCGCGCCCAGCGCTCGCTCGGAGGGCGTCGGGCTGGCGACGGCTCTCGAGGCGTTGGTGGCCGTCGCGGCAAGGGAGTCTCTCATCTCTTGATTGGTCTTGCCAAATGCACCCGCTGCGGCGGTGCCATGCACTTCATCAACAAGGGACGGCCCCCAAAGGGGGGCACATACTTCGAATGTTCGACTGCACGCCGCAAAGCCGGGTGTGAGAACGATCAGAGGTGGCGGGTCGATCAGGTCGAGCAACGGTTGCTCCGGGGACTGACATATCTCGATGTGAACGCGACGTTGACAGGGGATCGCCGTTCCGATCAAGGCGATCATGTTGCCGTTCTGCGCAGCCGCCTCACAGATGCGGAGCGACGCAGGGACCGACTGCTAACCCTCGCCACGGACAGTAATGATGATGCCGCCGCCGCCCGCTTTGCGGTCGTTGCCTCGGAGGTTAAGGTTCTCCGGAAAGACCTTGAGCGAGCCGAATCCGAGCTTGCAAAGGCTGCTGCGGACCCCGGGCTCCGAGCGCGGATGGCCAATGCCATTGATTTGGCAAAGGCGATGGCGGAGGCTGACGGCGAGGAAAGGACGGCGATCCGAGTTCGCTTGGCGGAACAGATGCGTTCTCTGATCCACGAGGTCCGCTTTGACCCCGAACTGGGTGCGCTCGCCATCCTGACACCTCAGCCTAGTATAGCACCGGAAGAGATTCCTTGGGTCGTTGGCTCGCGTGACGCTGTGCGTTGGCGCATCTGGCTCGACGGCGATCCGCAGGGGATGGAAATTGAGGACGAGCCAGACAACGGGCAGCGTCCGTTCCAGGTCTTCGGGGACAAACTGGCGCCGCGACAGCCGACAACACCTGCGTCGGCACCCACGCCTAAGGTCGCGGGCGACGATCGACGAGTTTCACCGCAACGCGCCCTTCTGAGGCCAGTACTCCGAAAAGCGCGAACACCTGCAAGTTCCTGAACTTCTATCCCTGCGGAGTCCGGACCAGGCGCGGAGACTACAATATCGTAGCGTTCGCCGGGTCGGTCGATTTCAGCGTGTCAGAATAGGCTGCTGCGAAATGACAGCCACCCCGTTGACCGAAACGTCGCGGACTATCCGTCCGTTGATCGTCACTTCGGTGGCGATCGAGCATCACATGCGCGCTGCCCATCAGTTGCGAAGAGCCGTGATACGCATGCCCCAAGGTCTCGGCTGGCTCTGCTGTTGTTGCGCAGGATAGCGCGCGCCGACGTCGCCGGACTGGCAGCCAGAGCCGAGGCCTCTCCGGAACCACATCTCCTGACCAAACCCCGCCGACCTAGCTTCGCCATGGAAAGTTCGGATTTCGAACAAACCCCTTCGAGATTCAAAGGAGCCTTGGTGTCTCCGATTAGGTCGCGTGACAATTCAATTTCAGATAAGATGAGCATGGTCAAGCAGTTACGGGATTCTGTCCCGTTTTCCCTTATTATAATTGGGAAGGTCCATTGACGGGCGAGCCGTTCAGCCGAACCCTCTAACGACAGGACCGCGCCGGGGCTGCAAACCCTTATGGCGCGGTCCTTGATCGGGTTGGATGAGGATGACGATGACCGGGGGCTCCGCGTCCGTCAAGCAATGCTCATGAGCATCGCTCCGGAGGCATTCGAATGGTTGAGGCACGAAACCTACGCCCATGCGCGAACCTGCGGCGACGCCGCGCGGCAATTCGAGCCGTTGCGCGCATGGTGCGCGGCGCGCTTGGCGACCTGGGTGTCCAGCCATCCTGAACGCGCCGAGATGCCCACGGGCCAGCTTCAGGCGACGGCCGCAGGCGTGGCGCGGTACGTCGCCGAGAACTATCGGCCGCACCGTCGCCGTGCCGCGCCGCGGCGGACCCGCGATCATCGGGCAGCGGACGAGCTGCTGATCACGGACTTCCGCGACGTCACCAGAAAGCCGAGCGTCCGAAACGTTGCGGCCGTCGCCGAGATGTCGAAGAGCAAGGCCGGACGTCTCCTCGCCCGGCAGGGTTTTGCACCGGGGAGGGCGGCGAAGGCCACGACGCTCAAGCCAACCGTGCGTCGGGTCTTGGACGTAGTCGAGCAGGCACTTGGCCGCGAGGGTGATCGCTCCTTCGGCCTGGACGACCTCGCCGAACAGCTTTGGCCGCGGACGACCCATGATGCTCTTCGACGCCAGCATCGCAAGCGTGTCCGGGACGCGCTCCGCGAGATCGCCGCCGCCGGGCTGGGTTTCCACGCCGAGCTTTCCACGACCCATGCAGTGATCCGCCGTGGACGTCGGTGGAAGCCGGGAGAAGGAGCCGCCGCACTCGCGGACGCTTCCAGCCGACCCTTGCGGCCCCTCCACATGGTCCTGGCCGATCCTGCCGTCGGCGGACCGTTCTGGTCCTCTCCCGAGATACGCAGCATCGTCATGGCGCTCCGGGTCGCGAGCGGCGAACGCCCGCCCTTCCAGGACCTTCATTTCTACATCCGGGCGCATGCGGACATTCGGATGATCGATACGTCGCCTCTGGCGCGCTTGCTCCTG
Organism: Allobosea sp. 05L423; assembly: GCF_056397745.1. NCBI lineage: Bacteria > Pseudomonadati > Pseudomonadota > Alphaproteobacteria > Hyphomicrobiales > Alloboseaceae > Allobosea > Allobosea sp. 05L423. Next base: position 23,346 of record NZ_JBFTOA010000010.1, read on the forward strand.
CGCGCGTTCGACCCGTGCAACGGCGACGATTTCGCGGTCGAACAGATGTGGAGGGATTCCGCGCGGCTCCGACGGGAGGACGATCCAGTCCGAAAGCAACTCGGCTCGGATCTGCACCACATGTCGAACACCTTCATCCTCTTGCGCGAGGACGGCCGCTGGGGACGATGCGCCTACGATTGCCTTGGGACCGTGCTCCGGGAATTGGGGACACGGCGCGGCGCCGATCTCGCAGGCCAGCAACGCATCGATCACCTGCGAACGATTTTCGACCAGCTCTGGCACGACGATCCCGAGGCGGACGTCAAGGCCGCTTTGGCGCTCTGCAAACGGCTGGCCGAACAGGAGGCGAAAGGGCATTGGCAAGCCCCGGATTACTCGGACGCCCCATGCTGACCGGGGCGCCCATGATCATCGCGCGACCGGCGCTCGGCTTCGCAACCCAGCCCAGCTACGCCGCCCGACCACGCTGACGGCTCAGGTCCTTTCCCGGAGGCGCTCGGTCAGCCTCCGGAGAGTGGTTGGAGACTGATCCACCCTATCGTCGAAATCGTCGTTATTCATTGTGACGAGGGTACGAAGGGACGCCCGCCACTCGGCATGAAGGCCAAGCGCGCCGAGCAGATCGGAACGCACCGTCGTGCTCAGGTTCATGAACTTCTTCGTGCGTTGAAGGAGGACGCGCTCAGCGTCGGGATCGGCGAGGACGCGCCCCTTTAGGATGCGGCGGGCACGGTTCAGGTGGCTGCACCGGTTCCGGAGCGTAGCTCCGACATACCCCTTTTTTACGCTCAGCCATTCGATGAAGCCGATTTCGAGTTTCCCAATGCTCTCGCCTTGGTGTCGAGCGAGGATGGCGCGGCCGATGGCTTCAGCAAGGGGGACCGGCACTGCATTCGCGATCATCACGTCCCTGTCCTTCACCGTCGTAGCACCGCTCCAGTCCCATGAAGCGGGAAATCCCTGTAGCTGCGCGAGTTGCTGCCAACTCAGCGACGGAATCCCCTTGGCGGGAGCCAGATCCTTCTTGTGCGGATCGTATCCGGGAGAGGCACGATCACGGGCGCTGCGGATGATGGTTGGGCATGGGTCATCGATCGAACGAACTCCCTGACCGCCCTTAAACGGGCGCATGAAATACACCCTCGTGCGCTCTGGGTGTCCGCCTCCTGGGTGTACCCCCACATCATCTCCAAGGATGTCGCGGACGGATGTTCGCGGCGCTTCCTTCGGCTTCTCCAAGGTTGCGTTCAGGAAGCCGTCGACCTCCCCGATCCTCCCCACGACGATGAAACGTGTCCTCTTTTGGCCGGCGCCATGCTGGCTGGCATCCAGGAACATTTCCGACAGGCCATAGCCTGCACGTCGGAAAACCGACTTTGCGCGCCTCCAAGCCGTTGAATCCGCCGCATTCTCCACGTTCTCGAACAGAAGCCATTCCGGCCGGACCACGGCGATCAGCATAGCGAAGCCCAAAGTCATGTCCGCCCTTTCGCCCTCCTCCTGCGCTCCCGCCGGAGAAAAATCCTGACAAGGTGGCCCGCCAGCTATCATGTCGATCGCCATCGGCATGAGTGTCGGCACGAAATTCAACAGGTCGCCGAGGTTCGACGATCTTGCGTGATGTCCCCGCAGGCCGGATGGCGGGCGAAGCAGTGTCGCCTTCTTGGGGAAGTTGTCTCGATAAACGGCCAAGGCCTCCGCCCAGGTATCGTAAGCGGCTACGATGTCCATTCCGGCGCGCCGCAGGCCGAGCGACAGCCCGCCCGCTCCGCAGCAAATTTCGACGACTTGCATACGTCTCGATCCCCAACGCCAGTGTCACGAATAAATTCGTGATGGGTGGCCTTGGCCGAACACTGCGACATCGCTGGTGGAGACTAGCTTAATGCCACTGTTTCTGGGCGGCGTCGCAGATAACAACGTGCCGATCGATCCCGTCTGATCGGTTCCCGGTCGGCTGCGCAACCCCGACCAGCTTCGGCGTCCGGGAACCGATCAGACTGGCGTCGGAACTCGGCTGGCCCCGAAAGCAAGATGGGGTGGCCTTACGGCCACCCCATCCCTCGGTCATCCGCCTAGTCGGCGGCCGACTTCCTGGCGAAAGCAAACCGGTCGAGACCGAATTTCCTTTCCTCAACCCAATCACGGGCTTCAGAGCCGCCTATGCCTTCAGAGCCACCTGTTCGGCGGTCAAGGTCAAATCTGCGTTCGCAGATGAGCGCTCGCTTGTTTCAATCCACCCTGCCGAAGCAGGGACAGGAAACGGCCCGTGGGCCGTTTCCTGAACCGCCTGTTCGGCGGTCGACATCCTCGCCGAGGCGGGGAACCCCCCAAAGGGGACCGATCACAGGGAGAAGCGGCCGAGGCCGTTTCTTTTTCCTGACCCCCAAGAGGGAGTGATCACATCCCCGCGTGAGCAAGGAATAACCCTGCGTATGCAGGGAACGCTTGGGCTACTCGATGCTAGCGGTTCCGTACGTAATCGCCCTAAGAGCTCCTACGACATCGGATGACCCCTGCGAATGCAGGGAACGCTCGCTTTCGCCTTCAACGTATCGGCGGCGTTGCCGCCGTCGATAGATAAATCCTGGATCGATACCCAGATGAAATCAACATCGAAAAGAGAGTCGTGCTTAATAAGGTCTTTTTGACAGTAAACTGTCGCAATGTTGCATAATAATCCCAAGTCGGCACTTTAAGATCATCATGCAACATCAATCTGCAAGACCTGAGACGCGAACAGGGCCGCCGGAGGCCGCCCCGTTGGTTCATTCCCATGATTTCGAGCTCAATTAGGCTGCCCGGATCGCGCGATATCTCACAGCGTCATCGAGCACTGCCGCGGCAGCCGCTTCTGCAAGGTCCTGAGCTTTCGAAAGGGAGGGAGCGTACCCGCTCCGCACGATCACATCCCCATCGATGTCGTCATCCCATTCACCGATCATCCACCACCAGCAGTCCTCAGCCTCAGGTCCGACTTCCAGGCTCGCGCTGATCGTTCCGCTGGGCAGCTCCGCGCTCGCTTCCGTGATGTGGCGACCGTCATCGGCATTGCACCATCTGCCGATGTCTACGCCGGGTCTGATCTGATGAACCGTGCCCATTTCGTCGTCTCCGATCGCGGCGGCCTGCCGCGACGCTTCTCATGCCGGGATCTGGCGCCTCCGGGAGCCCCTGACCTCCGACCAGAGTTAATGCCCCGGGCGCAATGCTCGGCTCAGGCCCCCAGGGGACTCACATGCCAGGCAGGGGCGACCGCGACACGCCCGGATCGTTCGGACAAGCCGAACTCGCCAGGCGCGGGACTTTCCGGAGGCGAGGACACCAACACGGATCGCGCACCAACGTACGAGTGCGACCCAAGTGAGACATTCGCGGCGCGCTGACCGATGTCGATGGGTGGCCCATTGCCGACGTTCGGAAGGTCTGTTTTCGGGCGGCCCACAGAAGGCCCGGAGACGCGCTTCTTCCGGTGTCTCCTCGTCGAGGACAAGAAACCCGCTAATCGGGAAAGCGCGGCACGCCCCCCGGGGCCCGTATCGACGAAGCAGTGATATCTTCTTAGCCCGCCCCGCCTACTCTTGACTGGGCGATTGGGCGCTCCAAAGAAGGAGTGCCCCCGCGATCCCCGCCACCACCGATGCCGAAAGAACCGCAATCTTCGCCGCTTCGAAGTCCCTGTAGAGCGGGAAAGCCTGACCGGCGATAAACAGCGACATGGTGAATCCGATGCCGGCGAGGATGCCAGCCCCGGCAAGTTGCCGCCAGGAATACGTGTCAGGCTTTTGAGCGATTCCGACCCTCACGGCGAGAGCGGACGCGGTAAAGAGCCCGAGTGGTTTACCAACGACCAGACCAGCCATAATCGCAACCATGAGTTCACCATGCCCAGCCAGCACATCCGCATTCAGCGCGACCCCGGCATTTGCGAGGGCGAAAATCGGTAGCACCACGTAGCTTGACCGTGCCCCGGCGTGGCGGAGAAGACGATCGGCTGGAGATTCCAGTCGGTTGTGGATTGTATCGAGTGCGCGCAACGCCGGAAGTGATGGGCCATGATGAAGCACCTCGTCACCGCGGCTCGTCTCCCTGCGCAGGATGGAGTTGGCCTGCATCGTCAGGGCGGGAAGGTTGGGTGGCGGTCGTGTCGGGATGAACAACGCCAGCAGGACGCCTGCGAGCGTGGCATGCAGTCCGCCCGCATGAACGAAGGCCCACAACAGGATGCCGACGATCACGTAGGGGGTCACGCGGTAAATATGCGATCGATGGAGAAATCCGAGCGCGATGACCGCAGCCACGGCTGCGATAAGATACCCGATCTGAAAACCACTGGAGTAAAAGAATGCGACCACGAGGATAGAGCCGATGTCGTCCACGATCGCGGCTGCCGTCAGAAACACTCGAAGTTCCAGGGGAACCCGGCGGCCCATCGCGGCCATCACCGCGATTGCGAAGGCCGTATCAGTGGCGATCGGCACGCCCCACCCGTGCTGCCACTGGCCGGGCGAGATGATGGAAAGATACAGAAGAGCCGGAGCCACCATGCCGCCGATCGCGGCGGCTATCGGCAAGGCAGCCGATCGTCGGTCCGCCAGATGGCCCACGGTGAATTCGCGTTTTATCTCGAGACCAACGACCAGAAAAAAGATCGTGAGCAAACCATCGTTCACCCACGCCAGCAGTGACATGCTGAAACTCCAGCCGCCCAGCGCGATGCCAAGCCTCCACTCCCAAAAGTCTGCGAATGCTGGACCAAGGGGTGAGTTGGACAGGGCGAGCGCCAGCAACGTTGCCACCAGCAAAAGCACGCCAGCGGAAGGTCCCCAGCGCACGAACTGGAACGCGGCGACCCGCACCCGATGCCCCATCTTGTCGAGCATGGCATCGCTGAGGGAACTCTCGTCCCATGGTCCCTTATAGCGTCGGCCATTGATGAAGAAGGTCGGAGTTAGCTCTACGCCGCTCGCTTTTGCACTCTGTTCATCGTCGTCGACACGCTGATGCGCGTCTTTCGACTCTTCCGACGGGTCAATACCAGCGGAAGCGGCGACCCTGTCGAGATCGCCTTCAGTTAGCGCGTCCGAGCGCGACATGAGATCGACATGGACCTTCCAGAATTGGTCGCGATCCGCCTGCTCCGCCAGCTCGGCGGCGCGCCAAGCGAGATCGTTGCCCGGAAGCGGACGATGGCGAAAGACGTAGCGCATCTGATCGTCGAACCGGTCGCGAAGTTTCGCGATGACGTCATCGACGGCGCTGCAACTCTCGTTCGCGTAGCTGCCATACTCGACCAGCGTGATCGGCGCGTTTCCAGGGCCGAGGACATGATCGCGGCTCTGCTCGACCGCAGGGGTCAGGTAGTCAGCTTCTGCGCCCATTTACATCTGCCTTTGTCGGCGTTGCCTGTCGGATCCCTACGTTCGGTCATTCCTCATGCGCATCGACAGTTTAGCGCCGCTTCTTGTTCGAGGTGTCCGCTTCAGCGCGCCCTCTTGCAGAGAGGCGGGCGACCGGCAAATGCCAGCCACGTCTGATGGCCATGAACCGAAGGCCGAAGCAGGCGGCCGCTCCGGCCAGCGCTGAGACGCCATAGGACAGGCCGACCATATCGCCGATAACCACGAGGGACGCGGCGGTCAGGGCTGCGACGGCGTACAAATCGGAGCGCAAGACCTGCGGAACCTCTGCAAGCAGCACATCGCGCGTCATGCCGCCGCCGATGCCGCTCAGCATGCCCAGAAGCGCGGACATCACCGGATTCAATCCGAACTCGATGGCCTTGTGCGCACCGACGACGGCGAAAAACGAAAGTCCGACCGCGTCGAACAGGAGGACGGGGCTACGCAGCTTGTGGACGCCGGCATACCAGTAGAAGGTGACGAGCCCGGCCAGGACTGAAACCAGCAGATACCGCCAGTCCGTCAAAGCGGCCGGTGGAATGGCGCCGATCAGCACATCCCGGGTGATGCCGCCAACATTACCCGTCACGAACGACAGGACCAGGATGCCGAAGATGTCGAGACGGCCATTGACCGCGGCAACCGCCCCGCTGATCGCGAAAACGAAGGTGCCGCCCAGGTCGAGAAGTCGCACGAGGGTCTCGATGGCGATCATGCCGGTCCCGCCTGCTAAAGCCTGCCGCATTTAGACGAACGCACCGAACGGCATTCGAAAGAGACCGATCTCAGGTGCAATCGGGCAAAGCAGTTCATTTTGGTGTCGCGCCGAGCCAAGCGAGCGCGCCGACGACCAGCGCCTCGACGCCCGTTTCCAGCGTGGGATGGAGTACCGGGGCGAATTGCGGACTGTGATTGACCGGCAGTTCGTTCAGCTTGCCGGCCGCCTTAGCCTCGGCATAGACCTTGGGATCGTTGCCCCCCACGAACCAGAACACTGATGGCACCTGCCATGCGGTGCCGAAGCAGCCGAAATCCTCGCTGGCCGGTGCGGGACCGGTATGCTTCACCCGGTCGGGCGAAAAATGGCCGCGAAACGCTGCGGCGATACGGTTGCTGGCGGTTTCGTCGTTGACGTTCAGCGGATAGCGGTCGAGCGGCGTAATCTCGGGCTTGCGCGGCGCGCCAGAGGCTTCGGCCTCGGCATTGACGATCCGCTCGATGGCGGCGAGCACATGCTTGCGCACGCCTTCGTCGAACGTGCGCACATTGAGCTTGATAACGGCGTCGTCGGGAATGACGTTCTCCTTAGTACCGGCCTGCAACACGCCAACCGTCACCACCGCCGCGTCATTGGCGGCAACCTCCCGGGACACGACGGTCTGGAGCCGCAGCACGACGGCGGCCGCCATGACGACGGGATCGATGCTGGCCTGCGGCATCGACCCATGCGCGCCTCGCCCGAACAGGCGGATTTGCAGGCTGTCCGCCGCCGACGTGATGGGCCCGGCGCTGCCGGCGACGGAGCCGGAGGGACCGACCATGACGTGCTGGCCCAGGACGACATCGGGCTGCGGGAAGCGCTTTAGCAGGCCATCATCGATCATCGCCTGGGCGCCTTGAGCAGTTTCCTCGCCAGGCTGGAAGACGGCTAGCAACGTGCCCGTCCAGGCATTGCGCGCCTGCGATAGCAATGTCGCTGCCCCAACCAGCCAAGCGACATGCATGTCATGACCGCACATATGGCCCACTGGGACGGTATTGCCCTCTCCGTCCTTGGCAGTGACCTTGCTGGCATAGTCCAGTCCGGTGTTCTCCGCGATTGGCAGCCCATCCATGTCAGCGCGCAACATCACCGTCGGCCCCTCACCGTTGCGAAGCACTCCGACCACGCCCGTCTTGCCCAGGCCGGTCGTCACCTCGAAGCCAGCCTTTTTGAGCGTGTCTGCGGCGATCCCGGCGGTTCGCGTCTCCTGCATCGATAATTCGGGGTGGGCGTGGACATCCTTGTAGAGTGCCTCGAGATCGGGCAGCAGCTTGTTCAGATCGCTCAAGACAACGGATGCGCTGCCGGAAGTGGTGTGCTCGGCCACGGCGGTCTCCTTCCTGTGCTTAACCGCGGATCGGCCGTTCCTCGCGGGGCATTTTTCGCCCCTGGGAGCTGCACGGCGCCGGGTTCAGTTTCGCTGCATGTCGCCATCTATCGGCATGATCTGACCGGAGATCGACTTGGCGGCGTCGGAGGCAAGGAAGACGGCCAACGCTGCGATGTCCTTCGGATCCACCATGTACGGGAGCGACTGGTTCGCCATGGCCTCGGCCTCGATTGCGTCGAGCGATTTTCCCGTCGCATCTGCACGGGCCTGGAAGACCTTCTCGATCCGCTCGCCATCGACGGCACCGGGCAGGATGGCATTCGCCCGGACGTTATGAGCACCGAGTTCCATCGACAGCGTCTTCATGAAGCCGATCAGGCCCCATTTCACCGTCGCATAGGGGCTCCGGTTGGGGTAGCCGAAACGTCCGGCCACCGACGACATGATCACGATCACGCCATTCCCCGACGCGATCAGGGGCGGAATCGCGGCTTTCGTGACTAGGAAGGTCCCGGTCAGATCGACTTTCAGAACCGCTTCCCACTGGTCCGGATCGACATCTTTGACCGGAGCGGTCGGCCCGGCGATCCCGGCATTGTTGATGAGGATATCGATACCGCCGAGTTGCGACACCGCGTCAGCGACCATCGCGTTGATCTGGTTGCGGTCGCCGACATCGCATAAGCCGGTTTTCAGCCGCGGAAGCTCTCCTGCCGTGGCGTCCAGCGTGGTCGGGTTGATGTCACAGGCATAGACGCTGTCGCCGGCGGACAGGAAGGCCGCGGCGATCTCCTTGCCGATGCCCGAAGCACCCGCCGTGACCAAAACCCTGCGCATGACGTGCTCTCCAAATCCTGCGGACACAGAGTATCGGAGTCCGACGGTCGACAGGCCACCGACCTGATCAGAGGATGTCCCGGGAACCCACGCGTCCGTGACGGACGGAACAATTTCGGGCTCAAAATCGCTTCTTTCGACTGCCTTAGTGGCGATCGAAGTCGTTTGGAGAAATGGCCGATGTCAGCGTTTCCCGCCCTTCCATCAGATGCATTCAAGGTCGCAGCGCAAGGAATCGTGTCCGCACTTGCCGAAGCCGGGAACTGTGCCGAACTCGACCACATTTTCGCGGGCCGGATCCAGGGGCTGGGATACCATAGCGCCGGCTATCTGCGGGTCTTCGGCGAGGGCCAGTTCCACGAGGCCGGATGTCTCTTCGGGCGGACGATGCCCGGCTGGGCCGAACGATACCAGAGCCAGCACTATGCGATCGACGATCCCGTCGTGACGGCGGCTTGCCATATAAGTGGAGCCTTCACGCTCAATGAGGTTGCGGCTCCCACACGCCAGGGCGCAACGATCCTGGCGGAAAGTCGCAAGCATGGCTTAATTGACGGCTTTTGCGCGCCGATCCGCGCCGGATACGATGAGGTAGGCTTCGTGCTCCTGGGAGCTGATCATCTGCTGGAGCTCGCCGATTATGAGCGTTTCCTTCTGCACGGCATGTGCGAGGCCTACGCGCATGTCGGTCTCTCACTTCATCTCGCGCACACCGCGCCACCGTCGCTCACCCGGCGCGAAGCCGAATGCCTGAGATGGGTTGCGGTGGGACGCAGCGACCCGCAGATCGGAATGATCCTGGGCCTGTCGCCGAACACGGTCCACGCTCATGTCGAGGCGGCGAAAACGAAGCTCGGCGCCAATTCTCGCGCGCAGCTCGTCCTCCGCGGCGCGATGGCGGGCATCCTGAGCTCGGACCCTTCGCGATAGGCAATGGTGCCGCGCTCCTCACTTCCGATGAGTGAACTCACCCGATCAGGTCACTACCGCGTCACTGCTGCAAGTCCGAAGCTGGACTGGTCCAAGACACGTCTGGATGCTGGCAGACATGGTCGGAGGCCTATGTGAAATGGTCTGAGATCGATTTCTGGGTCCCAACCGTGTTGATCTCCGGCGCTGCTGAGGAATCCGGACGTGCGATCGCTTGTGCGTCCGCTCGCGCATCGGTTTTGTTCGGCAACGTCAATCCGTGAGAGGCCACCGCGAGCGATATCGCCGCGGCGTTCGGGAAGGCAGATGTAAGCAACAACTTTTGGGTTGAGACCATCGTCGGAGCTTTTTGATGATTGATACAACCACTGCGCCCTACGCGATCCTGCTGTTGCGGCTGTGTCTCGGCCTGATGTTTATCGCCCATGCGATGTTGAAGGTCCGTGTCTTCACGATCCCGGGTACGGTCAGCTACTTCGTGTCGCTCGGACTACCAGGCTGGCTGGCCTATGTGACGATCGTGGCGGAGCTGGGTGGAGCGGCCTGTCTCATCTTGGGCATATATCCGCGTTACACAGCATTGCTTCTCGTACCGCTTGTACTCGGCACGATCGTCATGGTGCACGGCAAGAAGGGCTGGTTGTTCAGCAATGCCGACGGTGGCTGGGAATACCCGGCGTTCTGGACCGCAGCACTTTTTTCCGTTTTTCTCTTGGGTGACGGCGCAGCAACCCTACTATCTTCGCCGTATTTTGGATTGTGACGAGCCGACGAAATGCCTCGATTGCGCAATGCAATTTGTGGGAGCTGTTCGTGGAAAACCTTATCGATCCGCTTCAACCGCCGGCTTCCGGCCGTCGTCTGTTTTTGTTTGGCGTCGTCTCAGCCTATACGGCGTCGTTGATCCCTTGGGCACTGGCCCAGCAAGTGGCGAACGTAGACAAGGCCACGTTTCTGGCACTGTCGGCGATCCTGGCCGGCCGCCAGTCGCTCGATCCGACACAGGCCGAGCATCTCCATGCGGCGCTTCTCGCTGATGACCCAGGATTTCCAGCGGCTGCAAAATCGCTCCTCGACATGATCGAGCAACGCAAAATCGATCCGATGCAGTTGCAGAAAACCCTGGATGACGAAAAATCGCCGGTGGCATCGTTGCCGCCGCGAATCCTGACGGCGTGGTACTTGGGCATCGTTGGAGACGGGGCCAAGGCACGCTGCCTGGCCTTTGAGACGGCGCTCAACGCACAAGCCGTTGCCGACATGCTCAAGCCTCCCACCTACGCCTATGGCGCCTACGGTAGTTGGGCCAGACAGCCGATCTGAGGACACATCATGGCCGACGCGCTGTCAGCGGATTTCGTCGTCATCGGTTCGGGGATTATCGGCTCGCAGGTAGCGCGCAAGCTCGCGCTCTCCGGTGCGTCGGTGATTATTCTCGAAGCCGGCCCGCGCGTGACACGCGGCGAACTGGTCGCACGCTTCCGTAATTCGCCGCGCCGCAGCGACTGGATGTCGCCTTATCCGTCCGCGGCCTGGGCACCGCACCCAGTCTATCAGCCTGAGTCCAACAACTATCTCATTCAGGCTGGGCCCTACCCCTACCCCGCCGAGTATATTCGACAGGTCGGCGGCACGACCTGGCATTGGGCGGCGCAAGCCTGGCGCAACGTGCCCAACGACTTCAAGATCAAGAGCCTCTACGGCGTCGGTGTCGACTGGCCGATGAGCTATGACGATCTTGAGCCCTTCTACCAAGAAGCTGAGGAGATCATGGGCGTTTCGGGCGCGCCCAATACCGGCTCGCCTCGCAACAAGCCCTTCCCGATGGAGCCGGTCGCGGAACCATTCGCCATGCGCCGTCTGAGGGAGCGGCTCGTCTCCGAGTATCCGGTCGTAAGCAACACCACGGCGCGCAACAGTCGCCCCTTTGACGGGCGGCCGGCCTGCTGCGGCAATAACTCGTGCCAGCCAATCTGCCCGATCGATGCGCAGTACCATGGTGGCCTGGCAGCGCAGGCTGCTGAAGCGGCCGGTGCAAAGCTGCTTCCGAATGCCAATGTCTACAAGCTTGAACATGACGAGAGAGGCCTGATCGCGGCGGCACTTTACTACGACCCCGACAAGGGATCGCATCGGGTGATGGGCAAGACCTTCATCGTCGCCGCCAACGGCATCGAGAGCCCGCGTCTGTTAATGTTGTCGGCCAGCGACAAGTTTCCGAACGGCCTGTCCAACAGTTCCGACATGGTCGGCCGCAATCTGATGGATCACCCGAGCACCTCGCTGACCTTCGACGCCGACGAGGATGTGTGGCTGGGACGAGGACCGCAAAGCCCAAGTTCGATCAACACCATGCGCGACGGCGCGTTCCGCTCTGAACACGCGCCCTACCGGCTCGATTTCACCAACATCTCGCGCGTCGACGGCGCGACGAAGAGCCTGATCGCGGCGGGCGTCTACGGTGCGGAACTGGAGAAGCGCCTGCGCTACAGCGCGGCCCGCGAAATGAATGTGAAGAATGTGCTGGAAGTGCTGCCGGACCCCGAGCACCGGATCACACTGAGTTCCGAGAAGGATGCGATGGGGATTCCGAAGCCCGAGGCGCATTATGCGATCGCCGACTACACCAGGCGCGGTCACGAGCGCTCCCAGCAGGATTTTAGCCGCATCGCCGAACTGATGGGCGGCACCAACCTGCGATTCAGCAAGGATGGCGACTTCGCGAACAACCAGCATATCTGCGGCACGCTCAGCATGGGCAACGACCCGAAAACCTCGGTCTGCGACCAATGGGGGCGCGCGCACGACCACGAAAACCTCTTCCTTGCCAGCACCGGCGTGTTGCCGACGTCCGCGACCTGCAATTCAACGGAAAACGGACTGGCGGTCGCCCTGCGCTCGGTCGCCCATATTCTGGGACGGAAGAGCGCCGCGCTCGGCACGCCTGCAAGCGGAACGAAGACATGAGCCGCGCGATGGGCCTGCTCGTTCCCGGCTTCGTTCTCGCCCTGGCGCTGTCGGTTCCCAGTGCGGGCATCGCACAGCAACCCACCCGGGTCACGGCAGATCAGATCGCGCGCGGAAAATACATGGCCACGGCCTCCGACTGCGTGGCGTGCCACACCGCGCCTGGCGGCGCGCCCATGGCCGGCGGCCTCGCCCTCTCGACCCCTCTCGGCGCGATCACGTCGACCAACATCACGCCGTCGAAGCAAGGCGGAATCGGCAATTATACGCTGGAGCAGTTCGACGCCGCATTGCGCAAGGGCGTGCGTGCCGACGGCAACCAGCTTTACCCGGCCATGCCCTATACAGCCTATGCGCTGCTGTCCGACGATGATGTCGCCGCCCTCTATGCCTATTTCATGAACGACGTGAAGCCGGTCGAAACGCGCCCGGTAAAGACGAAGCTGCCGTTTCCGTTCAACATCCGCCTGTTGATGGCCGGCTGGAACTTGGTGTTCCTCGACAAGGGGCCGTTCAAGCCGAATCCGGCGCGGGACGCCGAATGGAACCGTGGCGGCTATCTGGTCCGCGGGCCGGCGCATTGCGGCACCTGCCACACGCCCCGCAATCTGTTGATGGCGGAAAAGCCATCCAGCGAATTGGCCGGCGGCGAGGTTGGCTTCTGGCGCGCGCCGAACATCACCTCCGATGCGAACAGCGGCGTCGGCGGATGGACCGTGGAGGACCTGATCGCCTACATGCGTGACGGCCACGCCACGGGCAAGAGTCAGGCGGCCGGTCCGATGGCGGAAGCGGTTGACAACAGCTTGCGGTTCCTGACCAGGGACGACCTGAAGGCGATCGCGGTTTACCTCAAGACTGTTCCGCCTGTGCGCGAGCGGGCCGACACGAAGCCGGTCTTTGCCTGGGGCGGACCGTCGGACGACCTGGCGAGCATCCGCGGCGTGGCGCTGCCCTCGAACCCGGACGCCATGAGCGGCCCGCAGCTTTACGACGCTTATTGCGCAACCTGCCACCAGGCGCAGGGTCAAGGCAGCTTCGAGGGCAGCCTGCCGTCGCTGCTGCACAACACTGCGCTGGGCCGTGAAAACACCAACAATCTGGTACTGGTGATCCTCGAAGGGCTGCGGCGGCAGCCGGACGTATTTATGCCGGGCTTCGCCAAGGAGCTTTCCGATACGCAAGTCGCGACCCTAGGCACCTATCTGATCCAGCATTTCGGCAATCCTGCCGGGAAGGTTACCGCAGCGCAGGTTGCCGATTTGCGGTCCCGTAATCCGTCCGTTGAGTGGCTCGTCTGGGCTGCTAGAATCGGTCTTTTCATTGCTGGGTTGGTTATCGTTGCAGCGCTGGTCTACCTGTTCGCAAGACGCAGGCGCTCAATTGAAAGGCCGCATGAAGTGAGAGGGTGAGAATCAGAATGGCGCGGCCGGGCACGCGAAAATGAGTGACCTATTCTCGTCGTGCCGCACCGTACCGGCTGGCTGCTCGCAGATGGCGCGCTGCACAAGGTCGATCCCGCCACCGGCAAGGCAACCTCCGTCGGCAAGATCACCGGCATTTTCGTGCGTGGCGCGTGACATCGCAGTCCTGCCGGCTATGTACTAGCGCTGGAGTATTGGACGCTCGCCATCCGGCGGGCGTCCCAATCACTTCTCACCGGGCAATCCACTGTTTCAAATGTCGCCTTTCTGGCAAACGAACGATGTCGGCTCTTGGCGCGACCCAGCCCCTTCGGCCGGCCTGGAGGAACGTCAGCAGACCACCCATCTCCGACATTCGGCAGGTCCGTTTCCGGAGCGGCTGCTTCACCACGCGGAGGCGGACAAGCGGGCAATGGCGCGTTCCGCCGTGCGCATGGCCTCAATCAGGGACTCTCCTGCATCAATTTCGTCGTCGTGAAGCCATCCCTGGTGAATAAGTCGTGACGCGAACCCGGTCCATCGCCCAGATGCGCTGCGCCTCAGACGGGCATGGGCGCAGTATCCGTGCGTGAGGACTGTCAGCCACCAGCTATCGCGACCGCCGTTCCGCCATCGAGTTTCACCGGCGAGCTCTTCCCTATCCGCCCTTGCGACCGGGTCCTGCGCTGTCCAGGAGGGTCGGATGCTGCGTTCCGCCATGTCTTGCTCTCCTGCCGTAACATCGTTGTGTCGATGCGACCTTCCTGGAGAGCTCCCCTGGACTTGGGAGCCCCCGACCTGGAGCCAAGGTTAAATATCTCGCTGGCGTCGTGGTCGGTCTCGGCTTCCACAGCTTAAGCCCGTCTCCAATTCCACCGGCATCCTCTCCGCGCGGCTGAAATCACTACGGGTTGCTGGAATTCCGCCGGCGCCGGATTCTTAGGAAGCCAGCCGTGGTGATTTCGCCTTCGGCTCATCCCCAAGCTGGCAAGGGGACGGGAAACCCGCCCCCGTTGACCCCCACCCGAGGAGGACGACGACCATGACGGATAGCAAGCCCGAGCCGCTCAATGTCGGTGCGATCTACGAACAGATCAGGCGTCGAATGGCTGACCCGATGTACGTGCAGATTCGGCAGAAGGTCGAGGCGGTCGTTCGAGGCAAGATCACGCCGGATCGGATCACAGGCTCGACGACCGTTCGTCTCGCCGTTGGCCTGATCCTCGATGATCTGCCCGCGACGAATCCCGACCTTCCCGACGATCCCGCCGCCGCTCGAAGCTGCCTGGACGAGATTCAGACGGCGGCCGTTCGTGACCTCCGACCGATCTTCTCCCCCCTCTGGCATGAGCTCCGGATCAATACCGGGCATCGCCCGGCTCGGGCGCTCTGATGAGCGGTGTCCGCAGCAGCGAGTCCCGAGGAGGCCGACGAACATGATGTACGCGGATAATCTCGTGACCTCGGGCGTCGGCTCACCTGTGCGAATCGGCCATGCGGCCCAGGTAGAGGGGTATGGACTGCTCCTGGACGCTGTCTGCGTCGGTGCGGCGCAGGCGGCCGATGGCTCTCCGGTTCACGTCTGGGTTTGCGTAGCGAGCGACCCGAAGGACCCTACGGAACCTTTGCAGGCTTATTGCGGACTCATTCGCACCAACGCTCGCTTGGACATCCATGCCGAGGAAAATGATGTCTGCGACCAGATGATCGCCTATCTGGATCGCCTTGGCCCCGATCTTACGCGGATCTGGCGCGGCGCGAGGACCGTGCAATGAGCAGCGCCCGCGCCAGCGAGTCCCGAGCAGCGGGCCAAGTATTCGTCCGCCTGCGCTCGGAACTTTCTGTCGCTCTCGATGCAGCAGCGGCGGAAGCCGGTCTTTCCCGCGCTGGCTGGGTCCGTCGCGAGCTTGCTCGCGCCCTCCCGGAAGGCAGTGAAGCCGCTCCACTGCCGCCATCGCCGCCGCGCCGACCGGTCACGATCCCGGCTGCCGACCTCGCCGAAGTCTCCCGTCTGTCGGCGTCGCTCTCGCGAACCGGCGGCACCGTGGTCCAGCTTTGCCGGGCGTTCCGGGAAGGTGGCCATCCCCTTCACGCCGACGCCGAAGCCGTGCTCACCGAGCTCCGGGCTACTCAGGCCGAAGTCGGGCACCTGGTCGCCCGATTGGCAGGTTGACGTGATCGCAGGCTCAACCCGAGGCGCAGGCGGCCCCGCACTGGCCCGCCATCTTCTGTCCCGCAAGGGCGGCCAGGAAGTGCGCATGCTCGACGCCCGCCACCTCGCTGCGGCCGACCTTTCCGGCCAGCTCCGCGAACTCGTGTCCGCGTCCCGGCATGGTCGGACTGACCGGCCGGTGCATCATATCCATGTCGATCCGCCCCCGGATGCCGACGCAGTTTCCGTCACGAAATTCTTCATGACGGCATATGAGGAAGAATTCGACCTTCAGGACGTGCCCTACTGTGCCGTGCGGCACGTCAAAAACGGCCGTGAACACGAGCATCGCGTCTACAGCCTGGTGAAGCCGAACGGGAAGGTTGTTTCCCTCAGTCACGAATACGCACGGCGTGAAAAGGTCAGCCGGATCACGGAATTTGCGTTCGGCTTGCCCTTCACCAAGGGCAAGCACAACCGCGCCGTCATCGCCGCCCTCCGGAAAGAAGGGCGCGACGACGTAGCCGAGGCAATGACAGCGGCCGGGCTCCATGACGGCCGCCGCCCCGTCGCCGTGCAGACCCCGCGGGAACGCGCGCAGGCGGAACGTACCGATATCCCCGTTGCCGATGTCCGCGCTGCCGCGCTTGCAGCATGGCAGGCGTCGGATTCCGGCGCCGCGTTCGAGGCCGCCCTTGCCGAACGCCGCCTTCGGCTCGCGGCTGGCGATCGCGGCCCGATGCTGATCGATCACGCGGGCGGGGCTCACGGCCTAGCCCGCTCCCTATCCGCAGCCGCCCGCGCCGAGGGTAGCCGGATCACAGCCGCCGATGTTCGGAAGCGGCTCGGCGACATCGACTTGCCCAACCTGGAGGACGTACATGACCGACGCACCAGCGCCCGAGCGCTCGCCGAATCCCGCGGAGGCGATCTTCCGGGAAGCTCGGGGAGCTCACGAGGCCAGCAGGACCCTTCTCCCCCTGCTCGCCCTTCTCGAGGAGCCCGAGGGCTCCGGGGCGCTCGACGAACTCAAGACCTTGCTCTCGACGATCGTGCAGATTCTCGGTCAGCACTCAGCGTCCCTGGAGCAGATCAAGGCCAGCGTCGGCAACGGACTCGGTGGGGCGAGTCCGACCGCGTAGCGATCGGGCGCTTGCGTTCACTCGAACTCGCACCGCTCCGGGCTCAGGTGAATTCGATCCGTCTCGCGCACGCCCGCAAGGCCGCCCAGGATCGGGCTGCGGCCCTTGCTCTGTCGCGCATTGATGTCCGCGACGCCCACGAATCTGCGCGTCGGATCGTCGCCGGCGAGCATG
Organism: Allobosea sp. 05L423; assembly: GCF_056397745.1. Lineage (NCBI taxonomy): Bacteria > Pseudomonadati > Pseudomonadota > Alphaproteobacteria > Hyphomicrobiales > Alloboseaceae > Allobosea > Allobosea sp. 05L423. The sequence goes on from NZ_JBFTOA010000010.1 coordinate 40,449, forward strand.
TTGCGCATATTCAAATTACCAGGGAGGGAACCACGATGAAGGGATTCAAACGCATCCACTCGCGCAAGCAGGATTACAAATCCGGGCTTCTCGAAGAACTCGCGCCGGGACTCGACGCTTCGCGATGGGCCGACGATCTCCATCGGATCGATCGAGATCGTCCCACCCCTAGAATCCAGACACGCGATCGGGGCTTCGTGGAGCTCGATCAGAAGGCCGGGATCGTCAGGACTTGGGGCCGCCCCGGCCGTGCCGCCGCGCTGGCCGAGGCTATTGCTGAGGCCCAAGGCTGGCATGTCGAATCCCTTCGTCCAGCCGGTGACATGCGGACTCTTCTCGACCGCGCTCCTTCCAGCCACGCGCCCCCCGACATTGCGGCATGGTGGCGCGAGCGTGGCTACGATGCTGTGCCCGGCCAGGACGGAGTTTGGATCGATGCAGGCAACGCTCGGCTCCAGGACATCGGCGACCAAGTTCGGCTGCACGGCCCGCTCACCCCCGAAGCTGCCCGTGCCCTGGTACTCAAGGCGTCGGAGGCCTGGGGCGGTGAAGCTGAGCTGTCAGGCTCCTGGTCGCAGCAGGACAAAGACTCGCTCTGGCTTGAGGCCCAACGTGCAGGCGTTCGCTTTGGCGCATGCGAACCCTCCGCCAAAGCGCGAGCCGTGTGGGAAGCCGAAACCGCCGAGGCTGCCCGGCGCGCGGATACCCTCAGTCTCGTCAAGGCGTCCACCGGCCCGGCCCGACTTCTTCTCGACGCCGCGGCGGGCGACGTTTCGGCGCTGGCGAAACTCGATCCCGATCTGAGAGCCTTCGTGAGTTCCTACCTGGACGACGAGCAGCGCTCGTTTTTCGCCAAGGCAGAGCTTGCCGACATCGTTTCGGAGATGGCCCATTTTCGTGAATTCGGCGCCGAGGAGCTCGCCCGCGCCGACAGCGAGCGCAACCTGAAGCCCACAAAGGTGGTCGATCCGCTTGAAATGGCACCGACCCCGGGGCTCTGAGATGGATCGCGACGCCTCGCTTCTTCTCCGCCGCTACGTCATCCGCCGTTCTAGCGGCGCTTATCCATGTCCCGAGTACGCGCGCCGCATTCCGATCGACGGCGTCGGCTTCGCGTGGCAGCGTTGCGACGAGCACGCCGCCCACGCCGCCGATCGATGGCGTCGCGTTCGAATCCGGGGACGCCCGTGGTGTCTCGTTCTCGGTCCGACGCTCGACGTCGCGCAGGACGTGGCGTTGCAGAGCTTCTTCGCGACCATGGATGACGCCGAGTGGTTTCGGCTTGAGCAGCAGGTTCGTCACCATCCCCGACGCTGCCTCTCGGACTGGCGCGCGGCCGGTCAACGTCTGATCGAAGCCGCCCAGGCCGCCGCGGCCGGGCATCGCGCGCCGGGCAAGCTTTCAGGTTGGCCCGCCAAGCGTGGAACGGGCGCACGCTCGCTCGTCCCAGATCGCTGATCGCGATCCGAATCCCATGAGGGATTGCCCCAACTGCCTTCGACTTTGGTCTGTACGGGCTTCCTATCGCCTCGTTTCAGGCCGATGAGCCTCCGGGACTCGAATTCTTCGATGCTTTGAGAATGCCTGCGTTCAAACGGACCAGGGCTGCCACGGTGCTCGCTTCGGGCAAGAGGGTTGGTCCTCGCCATGCTCACCTCCGGCTGCGCGTGGCTCCGGTCCCAAGCCCCTTGCCCTCCGTTGCGCGCCGTAGCGCCAGAGAGGCATCGGGACGGAGGGCATCGCCTCCGTCCCTCGCACTGCGAGGGGTTCGATCTTCCCTCCGGGAGGATCGAACAGAGGGCGGTCGGGATCATTCGATCGCGATGTCGAGCACGAGTTTCGAGTTGGGTCCTAATCAATCCTGATTGTGGAAGCCGAAAACTTGCACTCTCGGCCAACTCTAGTAGTAAGTTTTCTTAAATCCATCGTGCAATCCGCATAGACATAGGCATCAATCTTGTACGGAACTGCCATTGTAACTTCTTTTCCACTTGGAAGTTTTACGGGTATTTTTCTTTCGTGAACCTTTTCAATCCTGCAAATCCCCTCACCAAAGATCGAAATCTCTTCGATGCGGGCCGTTTCCTTATCGAAATATCGATCCGGCGTCGTTTCAAGGGCCGCGTAACGCTTATATTCTTGCCCTGGTTGCGTACAGGTATGATTCCCTGTGTCTACGACAACGGATACCTGCTCTTCTGCTGCGAACGCAGCGATGTTACCAAAAATAATACACGCAGATAGACCCAGATATAAGCTTTTCATTGCTTCCTCCCGCGCATAAGAAATTGGCGATTTTCAAATTCTTTACGATCTAGATGGAGTTTACATCGGTAATTCGCCCACATCGAAACTTGAGATCAGGCCAAGACGCCATCAGCCTGGACATCCATCCATTGTTCGCGCGCTTTGGCCTGTTCTCTTGCTGAAACCGCGACATCGACCATCGACCGAATATGGCTTTCCGTGTGATCGGCCATTACCTGCATGCGCCAGCGACAGGCGTTCCGGGCGACGGCCGGGTACTCGACCAGATTGACGATGCCGCCTTCCTCGGCCGCGTATTTCGTCATGAGCCGCGAGATCGAGGCGTTGCCGAGGATGACCGGAACAATCGCGCTGGGCTGCCCCATGACGGTGAAGCCCTCGACCGCAAGCCCGCCCCGGAGCAGCGTCGTGTTCGCCAGCAGGCGTGCCCGGCGCTCGTCGCCTTCCTGGCTGTCAATGATCGAAAGCGCAGCGTCGATGATTGCCGCCTGGATCGGCGTCATCGCATTGGTGAAGGTCGATGGTCCGCAGCTCGACCGCAGGGCGAACTTCAAGCCGAGATCGTTGCAAGCGACGAAGCCTCCTGGCGAGGCGAAAGTCTTCGAGAACGAGCCCATCAGGATATCGACCTTGCCGACCATGTCCTGGGCATGAAGGACACCGAGCCCGCGTTCGCCGAGAGCGCCGAGGTCATGGGCGCAATCGACCAGTAGCGTCGCGTCGTATCGATGGCAGAGAGCCTGAAAGGCTGCGATATCCGGGATATCGCTGTCCATGGAGAACAGGGTTTCGGTCACGACCAAGATGCCGGCCCGCGGGTCGCTGCCCCGAATCCGCTTCAGGCGCTTCTCGACCGCTTCGGTCGACAGATGAGGGAAACGGCTGACATGGGCGGTTGCGGCACGCGCGCCTTCCTGAAGGCAGGCATGGGCGAGGATGTCGATGACGACGTGATCGGTTTCGCGAACGAGCGTCTTGATGATGCCGTAGCCCGCGGCCCAGCCGATCGGGAACAGCGTCGCATCGGCATAGCCCAAGTACTCAGCCAAACGACGTTCCAGCTCTGTCGAAAGCGCCGTATTTCCCATCAAGATCGCGGAGCCGGCGCTATGAGCACCATATCGCTCCACCGCCGTTGCTGCCGCTTGGGCAATTTCCGGATGCCCTGAAAGCGACAGGTAATCCTGGCTGGCGAAGTTCACTCCCCGGAACGGTCTACCGTTCCGATAGGCGCCGTGAATTTCAGGGCCGCACTTTCCCAATGATGTCTTTTGGTAGGGGTCAATGCCGGCTTCGCCTCGGGCCAGAAACCAGTCGTTGATCGGCCGCCAGCGCGCGATGAGATTCCTGATGTTCAGGTCCGGATCGGGAATCGAGGAAAATCGAACGTCGCGGGAAATATACTCGGTCATTCATGACTCGGCAGGACGATTGAAAGCAATGTTCACAGTGCAAACATGGCATCTGGCGCGCATCACCCCGTAGGGTGACGATTGACGAATATTTCATGGTGCCGCATCAGCAGAGAGCGGCTCGGGGCGGTCTAGAATGTTGGATGCAGGCGAATTCAGCGATGCGGTGGCGATGCTCTACGAGGCCGCCGCAGTGCCGGAGGTATGGCCTACTGCAATCGCTCGCATAGCCCAGATTGCCGGCTGTACCGGAGGACTCCTATTCGCCCATTCCGATCTCGGCACCAATTGGGTGACCTGCAAGGAATTCGAGCCGGTCTTCCATCGCTTCATGGAACAAGGATGGATGAACCGGAATGACCGCATGGCGGGGCTTCTTGCCCACGGCCGCACGGGGTTCATCACCGACCATGATATCTTCTCCGATGAGGAGATGGATAAGACCCCGATGTATACGGACTTCCTCCGCCCGGAGGGTTACGGCTGGGGAACGGCAACTCATGTCCGGGCGTCGTCCGGCGAGAACATAGTCTTCACTCTGGAACGTAAGTTAGAGCTAGGACCGGTATCCCGACGGGAGGTCGAGGTCCTTGACGGAATCCGTCCTCACCTGGCCCGAGCGGCAGTGCTTGCTTCCAAGCTTCAGATGCAGCGGGCGCAAGCCAGCCTGGACTCCTTCGAACAGGCAGGATCGCCAGCCTCACTCATCGGCCTCAAGGGCAGCATCACGGCGATGAACCCCGGTTTCGAGGCTCTTCTTGGGCAAGTCATCATCCGCGCCCGGGACAAGATCGCGCTCGATGACGATCGCGCGAACGCGCTTCTCCAGAAAGCCCTGCAAGACCTTGCTCAAGATCGTCTTGGCGATACCCGCTCGATCCCCGTTCCCCGGAAGGATGACAGCCCAGCCTTCGTCATCCATGTCCTGCCGATCCGGCGGCAGGCGTTGGATATATTCTCGCGCGCGCAGGCGATGCTGGTCGTCACGACGTCGGACCGGAGCCTGCGGATCGAAGCGTCGCTCCTTTGCGAACTGTATGATCTGACGCGCGCCGAGGCGGCCGTGGCCAACCGCATCCTCGAAGGCCTTTCCGTCAACGAGATCGCCGTCGAACACCGCGTCTCCCGGGAGACCGTTCGATCCCAGGTCAAGAAAATCCTCGCGAAGACGGGATGTCAGTCGCAGGCGGATTTCATCCGGCGGCTGGCTCCATTGGCGATGTGACCGAACGAGCTGCCTCGCCCAGAACTCCGGGCGATTGGACGGTCATGGCCGTCGCCATCTGCCGCTGGCGTCGATATTCGACGACCAAGCCCGGGCAACGCCCGTCGATAACGGGGGGCTGCTTTCGAATTCGTAGCCTGCCGCGGTCATTCGATCGCGATATCAAACACGAGCTTCGAGTTAGGTCCGACCGATGTGTGGCCGATGATGTCGCACGAGGTCTTGGAACGCATCGGAGCAGCGCCTTCCAGCGTGAGCTTGCTGATTCCGAACATCGAATGGTAGGTGCCGCGGGCCTCATACGCCGCCGCCTGGCAGCCCTTTTTGAAGACGTAGGCCGTGCCTTTGATGACGATATCGGTATCGCCATCCTTCCAAGGTTGCCCCCGAAAAAGGACGGTACCGGGCTTTACCGTGGCCGCTATGGATTTCTTCGGCCGGTCGTAGACGATCAGCCCCTTCGCCGCATCGACGATGACGATCGACCCGTTGTGATCGTAGGGCGGGCCATCGAGCTTAGCCTTGTTGATCTCGACGGGAACCTGCGTTCCGATACTGGCAGGTTGAGTTCCTGTAGCCGGGCCGGATAGCTTGACTTCGACAAGGCGGCCGTTCTCGCACCTTTTCCAGATGTCGTAGCTACCTGTTCCTTCCTGCATTCTCCAGATCGGAAAACAGAATCCCGGGCCACCAACCTCGATGTCGGGCCAAGCTTTGTCGGCCCTCGTGATGAAACTCAGACCGCCAGCGGGAACGCTCAACGCGGTCCGCCATCCTCCTGCGCCATCCGATACGAAGAGAGATATCTGCTGCCCAACCATCCCGAAGCAAATGCTCGCTCCGGCCGTACCGGTTTCAATCAGGATGATTTCATCAATGCCGTCGCCGTTGATGTCCTTGACCTCGGTTGTCTGTTCGAGCTTTCCGCCTCCAATGCGCAGGCATTCGCTGTATTCCCGGGAACTCTTGGCCACGGTGGTGACAGCAGCCTTGATCTCGGGCTGAGTCAGTGAAAGCGCACCTGTAGCTGACAGGAAAGCTGCTGCAATCGTAGAAACGCATAAAATTGAACATAGTCTCATTGAGCACCCCCATGGCAGAGGTGACGTTACTGAATGACATGTTGAGGGTGGGTGAATTGATACCGATCGAATCGATGCGACAGGCATCTTGTTTCAGTAGCTTGGCCTGCTGCGCATAACTCAGGTGTAGACTAGCGCGGCGACCGCGACTGAGAGCACGCTCAGCCGCAGAGCTTGGGTGAGGCGCCAGCAAACCCTGTCCAAGGTGCACCGCTTTCGCCGGGCAGTGTTCGACCGAAACTCTGCTCGCTGAGAAGCTTCCTTCGATACTACTAGACCTTCTGGTTCCGCCAAGCGGTCAGCACGGCTGGCATGTCGAGATCGGTTGGCGCCTTAGCCCAGCTCTTCGCAAAAGACGCGTCATCACTTTCCGGTTCGGGATTCGGACGATCAATCCGAATCCGCGTTGGCATCATCACGGAATCCCCGAGCAGAATCGCCTCTCCGCGCCTAAGCGTCGAGAACATTGCAGATATGCCCCTAACCGAGTCTGGCAGCAGGTTGCGGACATACGCTTGATCGTCAGGATTGGAAATCCTGAGGCACAAGAAGCTGCCGCATTGTGATAGGATAGTGCTTGAGAGTTCGCGAGGACGCTGACTAATAACGGTTAAGCTGATCCCGTACTTGCGTCCTTCTTTCGCGATGCGCTCCGCCGAGGTGCGTGCGGCCTCGGTGGCGGGATCGTGGTCCGAGAGATATATATGAGCTTCGTCAGCAAAAACCGCGATCGGAAACTTCTCCTTGTGAACGCGGCGGTACCAGTAGGAAAAATCAAACAGGCAGCGAAGAATCAGCGATATGACCGAAGCCCGCACATCGAACGGTACCGTGCTCAGATCGACGACGACCACCTTCTTGCGATTCCCGACCGTCTCACCCAGTAACCGCCTGAATAGATCATCCATAGAGGCGCTTGATGCATAGGTCGTAGGATTGAAGATCAGGTCATAGCGCCGGTCGTTCATGCGGGAGTCGATCCGCATCAGGAGCCGCGTGAACTGACCATGCAATGGGCCCTTGATGTCCTTGCTGGAGCCGGGAACCATCTGGGAATCGAGAGCGCGGAAATCGTCTATGAGTAGATTGAAATCAAAATAGACTGGCGTGTCGATCGTAATCTTAGGGATGCCAAGCTTTTTGTTCTCAGAATGATTTTCCTTTGCGGCCTGCAATAGTTCCTTGAATTTGGCTATCTGGTTTGGGGCAGCCGCCTCGCTCCGGTCGACCATTAGCCCGAGCAACTCTTCCGAATTCATCAACCAGTAGGGAAGCTCCAGATCTGATGCCGTGATCACGTCAGCATAGGGGCCAAACGACGAACCGTATTCGCCGTGTAGATCGAAGAGCACAATCGTCGATTGCGGGAAGGTGCACATCTTCTGAACTACTGAGGCGACAGTCCATGACTTGCCACCACCGGTTTGGCCGAGAATGGCCGCATGGCGTGTCAAAAAAGCATCGAGGTTGATCTTGGCGGTTTGACCGGGAATCAACGAGAGTGTCCCCAGTGAGAAATCGCCTTCGGCATAGCCCGCATAGATACGGTCAATGGTTTGTGCATCGACCGCGAAAGTTGGCGCGTTCACAGTGGGCATTGTGTCGGTGCCGCGCTCGAACACCCCCGCCGCATCAAGTGTCCCTACCGGAACCGTCGAGAGGCTGCGCGACACGCGATCGATGAGCAGCATGGTATCCTGATCTGCCTGCTTGATCTCGCTCGCCGAGATGCGCTCCTCCTTCATTTCGATGCCGGTGACCATGCACAGCAGATAACCGGCCGGAAGAGAGACCATAACAAAAGTCCCGGGCTGCCCGATGAGCAGGGGCGCCGGTCCCGCCTCGCTCGGGATGTCGACTGTCATGCTGGCTGGGACGCCGGAGGGCGGCTCCTCGCCATTGAAGTCAACCAGCGAGACGAACACCTGATCACCCGTAACAGCGACTACCTTCCCGATTCGATAGGCAGCGGTTGTGCTCATGCGAACAGCTCCACGAATTTGCTGAATTTCCAAAGATCGGTGCCGGTCACATGCGGGGTCCCGCCGCTAATACCGCCAGTAACGAAGCCCGCGCTGAACGCAGGCGCCGCCTTGAGGTTGGCCATCCCTACCGTTTCGGAAGCGCTCAACGCAAAGAGGCGAATCTTGCCGCTCGTGAGCGCGGGCACGATCAGATTGGCGTTGATATGATCATCGCCATAGCTGAAGCCGCAGCTCACCATGTACTTGCAGTCACTACCCAGAGCTCGACTGGTGACGGCAAACAGAGCGTCATGCGGGTACAAGAGCGTGTCCATGACCTTGCCCCGGCGGGGGAGCACCATAACCCGCTTCTCTGCCGCGCTGATCGAAGTAGGGTGGCGCTCGAACACCTTGCTGTCGCGCGTGAACCAAGACACTGATCCGTGAAGCTTGATCAGACGGATAGTTAGGACAGAGCGCTCTTCGAAACGGCGGTTGGCCTGCATCGCACCGCAGGCGGTTACAAAGCGCTGGTGGTCAAAAAAGCGCTCAACGGAACCGATGAACCCCGTCTCAACAACTACACCTGCGATCGCGCCAGCCAGCTCGAACAAGACGTCGTAGTTCGTCGTAAGAATGTAGACACAGCAGGCCCGCCCAAAAGCACGCGCCTTCAGCAGCTCAAGAAAGCGCACATGATAATCAAGCTTAGGGTGCGTAACTCCAAGGATTACGTCGGTCACGAGCTGCCGAAGGCGGGCCTCCAAGTCCACGAATCGGGGGCCGCCCGAATTGATCGCGTGAGCCATGACGGCATCGGCAATCAACTCGATGTTCGGCTCAGCGGTCACCGAATCGTAGGCCAAACCAATTGCTGACAGCGCTTCATCGAGCGCCGCGCGCTCTGTCGTACTGAGCGCACCCACAACGTCTTTGGTGAGGCCGGCCATCATTGGATAGCCAGCCTCAAGCGAAGTGCCCGAGCCGAATAAAAAGCCCGTATTCTCGAGGCCGCTGCTTATGTTCGGCAGCATTGCCCCCAAGTTATAAAACGTCATCCCGGCTTATCCCCCGGGCCGATATACAAGTGATTCTTGCGGCCACGCAATCAGACCGAAGGCGCCCATGACAACGTTGCGCCATGGGCGCCCGACTTCTAGCGCCAGCGTAACGTTAACCCAGGGCGCACCTGATCGAGCGGTATCGGCTTGGACCGCCTATAATGAAACGAGCAGCCGCTCCGGAGCGTCGCAGAAAGAGGCTTCGCCTTCGTAGTTAATGTAGCACAATCTCAGGAGATTGTGCCCGCCGGCCGCAGCGATTTCGAGCGCGCGGCGCGCGCTCTCCTGCCCCTTGATATCGACGAGATCAGGCAGAAATCCCCCTTGACGGGCCACTGCCGGCTCCGGCCGCGCCATCACCTGCGTGCCCTTGAAATGGTTGGCGAGCTGGATAAGGGAGCGCGGCGCGAGGATGTCGATATCGGCGGCCGCCCAGGCTGCTTCCGGGCCGGAAGCGGCAGGACAGATCAGACCCTGCCCTCTTGCATAGGCTGCGATCGCTGCCGGCAGGACACCGGCCACCGGAGTGATCGAGCCATCGAGGGCGAGCTCCCCGAGCACGGCATAGCCGGCGAGCGCATCGGCCGGGATCGCGCCGATTGCCGCCATGACGGCGAGCGCGATCGGCAGATCGTAGTGGCTGCCCTCCTTGGGCAGATCGGCTGGCGCCAGATTGACGGTGATGCGCCTGGCCGGCAGGGCAAGCCCCGAGGCGATGAGCGCGGCGCGCACCCGTTCGCGGCTCTCGGCGACGGCCTTGTCAGGCAGCCCGACCAGAATGAAGGCGACGCCGCCGGCCGCGACCTGCACCTGAACATCGACGGCGCGCGCTTCGATCCCCTCGAACGCCACCGTCGCGACCCGCGTCACCATCTCGGCCTCGCCCCATTCCCCATAGGAACGCTAGCGGAGCTTCAGCGACAGCGCAAGAACATATCAAGAACTTAAGGCGAGACAGGGAGGCGATCGCCTCCCTGCCCGGACAACGCTCAGGCTTCGACGCCCAGGCCGATCTGGCAGGCGACGCCGGTGCCGCCAAGGCCGCAATAACCCGCCGGGTTCTTGGCGAGGTACTGCTGGTGATAGTCCTCGGCGAAGTAAAGCGTCGGCGCCTCACGGATCTCGGTCGTGATCGGGCCGTAGCCCTTGGCGGCCAGCGCCTTCTGGTAGTCCGCACGCGATCGCTCGGCGGCGGCCTTCTGCTCTGCATCGTAGGTGTAGATCGCGGAGCGGTACTGCGTGCCGATATCGCCGCCCTGGCGCATGCCCTGAGTCGGGTCATGGTTCTCCCAGAAGATCCTGAGCAGATCCTCATAGGAAATCTTGGCGGGATCATAGACCACCAGCACGACCTCGGTGTGCCCGGTCAGGCCGCTGCACGCCTCCTCATAGGTCGGATTCGGCGTGGTGCCGCCGGCATAGCCCACGGCCGTCACCCAGATCCCCTCGCCGCTCTGCCAGAACTTGCGCTCGGCGCCCCAGAAGCAGCCGAGCCCGAACAGCGCCTTGCGCGTGCCTTCCGGATAAGGGCCGGCCAGAGCGCGCCCGTTGACGAAATGGGTTTCAGCGGTGGGAATCGCAGCAGGGCGGCCCGGCAGGGTCTCGGCCGCCGTCGGCATCTCGGTCTTCTTGCGCAAAGAGAACATTCCTCGCTCCGTTCGTTCGAGCTTCGGCGCCTATGTAAGCCTCCGGCGGCCCTTCGCACAGGGGGCTTCGCGCACACGGGCTTCACCGACGCGTGACGATGCCGATCTGCGGCTCCGGCTGCCGCCCCAGCCATAGCAGCGCGAATCCGAGCAGAAGCGCCGCGAGCGCAGTCGGCATCCGCATCACCGACAGCAGCACGGGATCCCAGAGCAAGGGATGGATGTTGCGTTCGACAGCTGGCTGGAGCTGCGCGTAGCGCTCATGGATCAAGGCGGTCAGGGTTTCGCTCAACGCCGTGAAGCGCAGGGCGGAGTTGGCGATGGAACGGGCGCCGTCGATCACGAGCGCTACGAATCCGGCCGCAACGGACAGATATCCCAACAGTCGCAGAAGAAACCTCACCTTGCTCCCCGTCTCAGTTTGCCACTCGCGTATCTGACTGCGGCCCCAGCTCCAAGATGTGCTCATCCCAGGGGCTCAGCGCAACCGGACGCGCAGGTTTTAGGGGATTGTGCAAAACCCTTCATCTCGGGCCTTGAAAGATGCTGGCCCGGCAGTCATAAGCAGCGCGCCGGACAGGTGGCCGAGTGGTTGAAGGCGCACGCCTGGAAAGTGTGTATACGGGAAACCGTATCGCGGGTTCGAATCCCGCCCTGTCCGCCAGCAATTCCCAAAAGATGATTTTTGAGAGCGCTCAACCGCCTCAAGAGCTCGACCGGCTCCGCGAGTGTTTCCGGATGGGATCCAGAAGCTCGTCAGCAAGCCGATGGAGAGACGCAGCCTGGCAGCGCGCCAGCCGCTGGAGGTCGGCGCGGCCTGCTTTCGGATCGGCCCCTGGAGCCATCAGCCGAGAGTGAGCATGCTCCGGATCTCGGCGTCGCATTGGCCGATATGCTGCAGCAGCGGATCGATATGGGGCACCCTGTCGCCAGCCGCGGCGAAAGGAGCGGCCTCGCGAACCAGCGCATGGAGCCTGCCCGTCACGGCGCCGAGCGGGGCGGCCTTCCGGATATCGAGGGCTTGCGCGGCGACGAGCAGCTCGATCGTTGCGATCGAGCGGCACAGGCCCGCCACCTCGGCCGTCTTGCGGGCCGCCAGCCCGGCCATGCCGGCCCGGTCGAGATTGCCGTTGGAATGGCTCGAGCTGGCGAGCTCGTGCACGACGGGCGCCGTGGCGAGCCGTGCCTCGGACGTGATCGCCTTGTGGAACTGCGCCAGCCCGTTGAAGCCGGGAAGGCCCACGCCATCCTCCTCGATCAGCCCGACGGTGAGGCCCGACCAGAAGGAATCGACCAGCTTCGCGACACGTTCCGCCGAGCTGGTCACGACCGGGGCGAATCCCAACCGGGCAACGTCGAGCGCCATCGACAGCGAGACCGTGTCGAAATTGGCGACGGAAATGAGCGCCTGCTCCTCGATCGAGACGATCGGGTTGTTCTGGCTCGCCCGCAGCTCGGTTTCGACCTGGCCATAGGCGAACTCCAGGCTATCCGCCGCCGTGCCGTGGAGCAGCGGCAGCGAGCGAAAGCTCAGCGGGTCCTGCAGATGACGCGGCCCGCCCTTGGCGAAGAGATAGCTTCCTGCGAGGTAGTGGCGGATCCGCGTACCATGTCGATTGAGCCCGGCGAAGGGGCGCGACTGCAGCGCGGCTTGCGAGACGATCGACGGGTTGGCGGCGAAGCCCTCCATGCTCAGCGCGGCGATCAGGCTCCAGAGGTCGAGGCTATCGCGCAGATCGGCCATGGCCAGCGCCGCGGTGCCCAAGGCGAGCGCGCTGGAGTTGAGCAGCGCCAGGGCTTCGCCGGCCTGCAATTCGAGGTCGCCATAGAGCGCCAGCGCCAGATCGGTGACCGGGGCCATGTCGCTCTGGCCCATCGAGCCCCATATATGCACGTCGATCGTGCGATCCTCGTTCAGCGCAGCAGCCAGCCGCTCGGCCAGCAGCGGCCGAACGCCGAGGCGCCCGCTCGCCATAGCGTTGAGCAGCACCGTCATCATCGCCCGGACAGCCTCATGCGGGGCGAGAGGCCCGTGTGCGACATTGTGGGTGAGCAGCAGGCGGCGGTTGAACTCGGCGATGCGATCGGGCGCGAGCGGCACGCCGGTCTTGGCGCCGACGCTGGTGGTGACCCCGTAGACCTTTTCGCCGCGCGCCACCGCATTGTCGACGATGGCGCGAGCAGCCTTCATCCGCTGAACCGCATCCGCCGTGACCGAGACCTGAGCCTTCCCCCTGGCGATGCGGACGAGCTGGTCGATCGTAAGGTCGAAACCGGTAATATCCACATGGCTCATGGCAGATCCGTCCCCAGCAAGGCTGCCCAGTGTTCGAGGCGTTCGATGCCCCCTTCACCGGGCTCGTTCTTCAGCGTGCGCAAGCACCTCTGACCGATTCCGTGCTTATCGGGAAGCGGGCGGGCGCGGCGGGCAAAGACCTCTGTTTCATGCATTGAAATGCCGCATGCACAGCCCGCCATCGCCCTGGGATCGGCTAGTTTCGCGCCGTCGAAACGGGCGCAGCGCATGGCCATCACCTACGATCTGGTCAAGGAAGTCACCGCCGATCTCTATGATCGGTCGCTGCGCCGGATTCCCGAATCCTCGAAGGCCGCGTTCCGCGAAGCGCTCGCGACGGAAACCGAGCCGCAGGCGCGGCAGACGCTGGCCTTCATGCTCGACAGCGCCGAGCGTGCCGAAGAGACCGGCAAGTTCCTGTGCTCGGATGCCGGCGTGCCCAGCTACACCATCAAGATCGGCTCCGGCGTGCGCATGGAAGGCGACATCCGCAAGGCCATCGTCGACGGCTTCGCCGATCTCGTCCGGACGATCCAGCCGCCGATCCTGCGCTTCGTCACCAACCCGCTGACCAACGAACGCAGCTATCACGGCAAGGACATGCCGCTGGTTTCCTATGAGCTCGTCGGTGATGTCGACTATCTCGACATCACCTGCGCGCCGAAAGCGCTCGGCGGCGGGCGCTGGGCGGCGGTCGAGACGCTGGTCAGCCCGAGCCTCGAGGAGATCGAGCGCTGCATCCTCGAACTCGTGCTGCGCGCGGGCGGGCAGCATTGCCCGCCGGTCGTCGTCGGCGTCGGTATCGGCGGAACCTTCGACCACGCCGCCAAGCTCTCCAAGGACGCGACTTTGCGCCCCTTCGGCGAGCGCAATCCCGAGCCGATGGTCGCGGATATGGAGGAGCGCCTGACCCGCGCCGTCAACCAGATGGGCTTCGGCCCGATGGGTGTCGGCGGTTCGACGACAACCTTCGGCGTCCATGTCGAATACGCCTCGGGCCACGGCTTCACACCGGTCGCGGTTTCGTTCAACTGCTGGATCAATCGGCGCACCCGAGCCCGGATCTACAACTCCGGCACGGTGGAGCGGATCGAGTGATGAGCCCGTCCCTGCCTCGCATCACCTTGCCGTTGACGCCCGAGGCCGCGCGGGCGCTGAAGCTCGGCGATGTCGTACTGCTCGACGGCGACGCCGTCGCGACCGTCGGCATGCCCACACAGAAGCGGATGGTGTCGGAGCTCGAAGCCGGCCGCGAACTGCCGCTGCCGCTGCGTGGCGGCTCCTTCTTCCACATGGGCGTCAGCTATGAGGAGGCCGCGACCGGCCCCGGCCCGCTCCACTACGTCAATCCGACCACGTCGAGCCGCTTCGACCACCTGATGCCCTCCCTGATCCGGACGCTCGGACTCAGCGCAACCGGCGGCAAGGGTGGGCTCGGAGCGGAAAGTGTCGCGGCGATGCGCGAGGTGGGCTGCGTCTATTTCTCCTTCGTCGGCGGCGCTTCCGCTTTGCTGAGCCAGGGCGTTCAGGCCGTGACGGATTGCGCCTGGACCGACCTCATCATGCAATTCCGGCTGAACCGAATCCGGCTCGACGGCTTCGGCCCGGTCATCGTCGCCATCGATGCTCACGGCAACTCGATCTATGAGCGCCTGATGAATTCGGCCCGCGAGCGGATGCCCGAGATCCTGCAGTCGCTGCGCCCCTCTCCAGACGACACAGAGAGACCCCAATGAAAGTGATCGAAATCACCCGGCCGGGCGGCCCTGAGGTCCTGGCCTTCGGCGAGCGTCCGCTGCCGCAGCTCGGCCCGGCCGATGTGCTGATCCGCGTGCGCGCGGCCGGGGTGAACCGTCCCGACATCCAGCAGCGGCGCGGCCTCTATCCGCCGCCGCCCGGCGCGACCGATCTTCCGGGGCTGGACGTTTCCGGCGTGGTCGAGGCGGTTGGTGCCGAGGTTGCGTGGCCCAAGGTCGGCGATGCCGTCTGTGCGCTCGCCAATGGCGGCGGCTATGCCGAGCTCTGTGCAGTTCCGGCCTTGCAGTGCCTGCCCTTGCCTGATGGATTCTCCTTCGCCGAGGCGGCCGCGCTGCCGGAGGTGTTCTTCACCGCCTGGAACAATGTCATCTGGCTCGGCCGGCTGGCTGAGGGCGAAACCCTGCTGGTTCAGGGCGGAACGAGCGGCGTCGGTATGGCCGCGATCCAGATTGCGAAGCAGTTGCGCGGCGCGCGCGTGATCGCGACCGCCGGCTCGGCCGAGAAGCGCGCGGTCAGCCTGGAGATCGGCGCCGATTTCGCCATCGACTATCGGGCAGACTGGGTCGGGGAGATCGAGGCTGCGATCGGCAAGGAGAAGGTCGATGTGGTGCTCGATTCGCAGGCCGGCCCCTATACGGAAAAGCAGCTCGGGTTGCTCGCGCCGGATGGGCGGGTCGTTCTGATCGCCAGCCATCTCGGCCAGACGGCGGAGGTGAACGTCCGCAACATCGTCCGCCGCCGGCTAACCCTGACCGGATCGACGCTCAGGCCGCGCGATGCCGCCTACAAAGGCCGGATCGCGGCCGAACTGGTCGAACAGGTCTGGCCGCTGCTCGCCAGCGGCAGGGTCCGCAGCCATATCTGCGCGACCTTCGACTGGGGCGATGTCCGCGATGCGCATGCGCTGATGGATGCGGGCGAGCAGATCGGCAAGGTGGTTCTGACCATGCCGGCCTGAACCTTTAGGGTGCGTGAAAGACGGCGTCCTGCGCAGCCCATTCGGCTCCATGGCGGCTTTTGATCGGGTTGAAACCCTACCCGTCATTGCGAGGAGCGAAGCGACGAAGCAATCCAGGGGGACTGGGTGGGAGGCTTCAGCCCAGTCCACTGGATTGCTTCGCTACGCTCGCAATGACGGTTCTGTCGGGCCGAAAACCACTCTAGAGTCGGCGTTCGTCTTCGTCACGCCGGACCCGCAGAGTGTTCTCGTTCGCGCCCGTTCAATCCGTCCTCAAGGCACTCAGGCTGCTGACCGAGGTCAATCGCTGCAGTGCGGCCACCGTCGGCGAGTTGCACCGCCGCACCGGCCTGCCGAAGCCGACCATCGTGCGCCTGCTAGAAACCCTGATCGACGCCGGCTATGTGACGCGCGATGAGCGCGTGCGCGGCTATCTCGTCACCTCGAAGGTGGCGCATCTGAGCTCGGGCTTCCATGGCGCGCCGATGGTGATCGAGGCGGCACGCCCGTGGGCTACGGCGCTGACACGGCAGATCAAATGGCCCTGCGCCGTGTGCCTGCTCGACTATGACGCGGTCATCGTGCGCTTCAGCACAATTCCGGACAGCCCGATCTCTCCCTTCCACGCCACGCTCGGCTACCGCCTGAGCCTGGGTGGCCGGGCGCTCGGGCGCGCCTATCTCGCCTTCTGCCCGGACGAGGAGCGCGCCGTTCTGCTCGCGGCGATGCGCGCCTCCTCCGATCCCGAGAACAGCAGCCTCACGGACGAGGATATCGAGCGGCTGATCGCCCAGGCCCGCTGGCGCGGCTATACCGAGAGGGACGCTTCGACCGAGCCCCGCAATTCGACGACGATCGCGGTGCCGATCAGGCTCGGCGAGCGCTTGCTCGCGACCTTCGGCGTCACGTTCTTCCGCTCGGCCGTGGCCACTCCCGAGGACAAGGCGCGGATCATCCACCCGTTGAAGAAGGCGGCGGCCAGCATCGAGGCGCAGTTGGAGGCCCTGTCGCAATCCATGGGCGTTGCGTTTCAAGGGGAGAAATAGCCGGCCTTTTCCGCAGGCCGCCTGCCGCTCGCCCCTAGTCTCCGGCCAACACGTCCGAAGAGGCGTTTTCCGGAGGAAATCTCGATGGTGCGACAGCTCTCACGCCGCAATTTCATGGCCTCGGTCGCCGGAGCGGGCCTTCTGGCCGGCCCGCGACAGGCCTTCGCCGACACCTGGCCGAGCCGTCCGACCAATATCGTCGTCCCCTTCCCGGCCGGCGCCTCGACCGACGTTGTCGCCCGGCTTCTGGCGGAGCGGCTGCGCGGCGAATTGGGGCAAGGCTTCGTCGTCGAGAACAAGACCGGCGCCGGCGGCAACATCGCCGCGACCAGCGTGGTCCGGGCCGCCGCCGACGGCTACACGCTGCTGTTCTCGTCCTCGGGGCCGCTCGCGACCAACAAGCTGCTCTACAAGACCATGCCCTTCGATCCGCTCGCCGATTTCACGCCGATCGCGCTGCTGGGCGATGTCCAGGGCATCGTCGCGGTGCATCCCTCGCTGCCGGTTTCGTCCTTCGCGGAGCTCGTCGCCTATGGGAAGGCCAATCCGGGCAAGCTGACTTTCGGCAGCCCCGGCTTCGGCCTGATGGGGCACATCACCGGCGAGCTGATCCAGCGCAAGGCCGGTTTCCAGATGACTCATGTGCCCTATCGCGGCTCGGCGCCGCTCGCGACCGACCTGCTGGCCGGAACCGTGAATGTCGCGATCGACTTCATCCCGGCCTATATCCCGCTTGTCAAAAGCGGCGCGATCCGCGGGCTCGCGGTCACCAGCGACCAGCGGGCGCCGCAACTGCCGGAGGTGCCGACGCTGTCGGAGGCCGGGCTGCCGGGCGTCAATGCGACAGGCTGGTTCGGGCTCGTCGGCCCGAAGGGTTTGCCCGAGCCGGTCGTGGCGCGGATCGCCGCGATCGCCCGGGCCTATGTCGAAAGCGCGGAGGGGCGCGAGAAGCTCAGCGTGATCGGCGTGCGTGCGCGCAGCGGCGATGCGGCGGCGCTGCGGACCGCCCAGACGCAGGAGATCGCCAGATGGGCCGATGTGATCAAGGCCGCGGCGATCTCGCTCGATTGAACGGTGTGTCGAGAGCCTGCTCCAAGAAGCAGAGCGGCCCGGGGAAACCCGGGCCGATTTTCGTTTCACTCTAACTGGTGTCATCCCGGACGCAGCGAAGCGGAGATCCGGGATCCATGCCTGAATCGTTCCGGCATCGATCCCGGGTCAAGCCCGGGATGACGGCGTGGTTCGGAGCTAGAGCGAGCGCGCCTTATGCCGCGGCGTCGAGCGCGAGCAGCTCAGCGGCATGCCCACCGGTCATCCGGCGGATTTCCGCTTCAGTGAATTGCAGGTCGAGCAGATGGCCGACGATCTCGCGGTAGCCATCGACGGGACGCGGCGAGCCGACGAGCCCGAGATCGGAGCAGAGAACCGTCTTCTCGACGCCGGCGACCTCGATCACGCGGCGCAGCTCCGGCGGCTCGAACTTCTTCGACTTGCCCTCGACGAACATGCAGATCGAATGCTCCATCACCGCGCCGAGCGAAACGAGATGGCGGATTTCCGCGTCGCTGCAATTGTTGACCATGTAGGTCGGGTGATTGACCAGGAGCTTTTTCACGCCGCGGGCCTTGGCCTCCTCGAACACCGCGAAGAGCTCGGCAGTCGAAAGGTGCCCGCCGGCGAGAATGATGTCGCCGGCCGCGATCAGGTCGAGGATCTGCTTGACCTCGTCCAGAAGCTTGCCGTCGGAGCCGAAGGCCGTGAGCGGGACGGGATCGAGCATCTTCTGCGCGGTCTTGGGAAAGGTCTTCACCGCCCCCGAAGCCAGCACGTCGATATGGTTCTTGGCCGAGAGCGTCGGCATCCAGACGATCTTGCCGCCGAGCTTGATGGCATGGTCGACCGCATGCGGGTTGAAGCCGCCCGACGCATTGTTGAGGGCGATGCCGGAAAACAGCCTGACGCCGGTATCCGGCACGAGCTTCTCAAGCAGGATCGCATGGGCCGTGCCGAGGTAGAAATGGTCCTTGTAGACGACGGCGCGAAACCCGGCTTCGGCGGCGTCCAGCATGGCCTCGTGATGGTCGAGGATGCGCGGCATGGCGGCCGGGCCACTATGGCAGTGAAGGTCGACGGCGCCGACCAGGAGATCGGCGATCTGGCGGCTGCGCGCGTCGGCATTCGCAGGAGAGGAGTTCATGTCCGTGGCCCTCACGCGGTTTCGCCGGGCATCGGATAATCCGCGGCGTTGATGACCCAGCCGGGCTTCTGCGAGAAATCCAGGCGGGGTGGGGAGAAGATGTCGATCATCTGGTTCAGCCCGGGCAGCACCGAGCGCGAGGTGTGGATCGACGGCGGCGGGATCACGGTGAGCGAGGGCGCCGCCATCAGCTCGTGCTCGTCCTCGCGCCAGATCCGCATGTCGGGCGTCCAGGGCCAGCGGATGTCGTGGATGTAACCGCCGTCGATGACGAGCGAGCCCTGCTCGAAATCATCGTGGTGATGCGGCGAGAGCGCCGTGATGTCGCGCAGGCCGCTCCGCGGGTCGAGGATGTTCACCATCAGCGTCGTGCAGCGGAAGATGCGGCCGAAACGCCCCTCACCGCCCCCTGCATCCAGGCTGTAGGCGCGGATCTTCCAGCCACCTGATGGTTCCGGCCAGGGCGTCAGCAATGCGACGTTGGCGTGGGGCTGCGCGTAGGAGGCCGCGTTGGAGCAGGCTGCCGCGAGATCGGGCGCGGCGCTGGAGAAGATGCGGATGAGGCGGCCTGTGCCCGTCGTCGTGATGCGCGATGCGCCCGGCGGGATGAAGGCGATCGAGCCGCCCGCTACCTCGACCGTCTCGCCTCCGGCCGAGACCGTCGCACTGAGCGTCTTCTCGGGCAGGATCAGGCAGTATTCGTCGGGCTGCGATGCCCGTTCCAGTACGGCTCCGGTTTCGGCGTCTGAATAGGCGACGATGAAGTTCTGGCCGCGCGCGAGCCAGGTCCTGAACCCATCGCCGGCCTGCTGCGGTGCCTCCGCATAGAAGCGGGCGTAGTCGGCGCCGGCATAGGCCTTGACCGGAGCAGCCTTGGCCGCGGGCTGCGCCGCCAATTGCGAACGGGGATCGCTGGAAGGGTAGTTAGACACGAATGGTTCTCCTATCGCGCGCCGGATGCCTCGACGCGGCTCCGGGCTGCCTGCATTTGCGAGAGCGCGTCGCTCGCGGCCTTGCGCAGGAAGCCCTGGTCCGAGGAGAGGATGAAGGCGCTGGCGCCACGGTCGGCGAAGGCGGCCGATTCCTCGCCATTGTCGGTCATCACGCAGACCGGTTTGCCGGCGGCCTTCGCCGCCCGGAAGATCGCGTCCACCGCGTCGCGGACGATCGGAGCGTCGCGGCTGGGCGCGCCGAAGGCGACGGTGAGATCGCCGCGCCCGATGAAGACGGCGTCGAGCCCCTCGACGGCGAGGATCGCGTCGATCCGCTCCAGCGCCGACGGGTCCTCGATCATGGCGATGGTAGCGACGGCCGCGTCGGACGCATCGACGAGGTCCCACATCTTCGACCCGCCATAGCGGCCGGCGCGGGTGACACCGGAGAAACCGCGCCGGCCGCCGCGATAGCGGCAGGCGGCAACGAGCGCCTCGGCATCGGCCACATCAGCGATATGAGGGGCGAGGACGCCGACGGCGCCGCAGTCGAGCACCGACAGGATGGCGTCCGCCGCCAGCGTGGGAACGCGGACGACCCCGGCGATACGGGCGGCACGGGCGGCCAGCAAGGCGATATCCGTGGCGTTGCGGTCGAAGGGCGCGTGTTCCTGGTCGATGACGATGAAGTCGTAGCCGCAGAAGCCGAGAATCTCGGTCGCATGGGCGGTCGGCGTCTTGATGAAGCTCCCCGCCAGGAAGGCGCCGCCGAGAAGGCGCTGGCGGAAGCTGTTCGGTGTGGGAGCCTGCATGATGCGACCTGCCGGTTTTCGATGGCCACGATGATGGGCATCGCCGCAGCCGCACGCGGCCGGAATTGGTCTCGTTTCACTTGACGAAATGCACCAATGCGCAACTGCCCCTGGGTCAGAAAGGCGGCAGGATCGGGCCGGGTTCAATGAAGCGGCGGATCCCACCGTCTGAAAGGCCATCCCAAATGAAGAAGCGCCTCCTGCTGATCGCCGGCCTCCTGGCCGCCTCCGCCCTGCCTGCCGCTGCCGGTTCGCTCGAAAACGTCAGGAACCGCGGCGAACTGGTCTGCGGCGTCAGCCCGGGGGTGGCCGGCTTCTCCGTCCCCGACGAGAAGGGGCGCTGGGGCGGCTTCGATGTCGATATCTGCCGCGCGGTCGCGGCCGCTGTCCTCGGCGACGCCGGGAAGGTGCGCTACACCCCGCTCAGCCCGAAGGACCGCTTTGTCGCGCTGCAGACCGGCGAGATCGACATGCTGTCCCGCCAGGCCACCTGGACCCTGTCGCGCGATACCCAGATGGGCCTGCGCTATGTCGGCGTCGCCTATTACGACGGGCAGGGCTTCATGGTCCGCAAATCGCAGAACATCGCCTCGGCCAAGGACCTGAACGGCGCCTCGGTCTGCGTGCCGACGGGCACCACGACGGAGCTCAACATCGCCGATTATTTCCGGGCGAACGGCATGAAATACGAGGGCGTCGCCTTCGAGGCCGGCGACCAGGTCGCCAAGGCCTTCGAATCCGGCCGTTGCGACGTGTTCAGCAACGACGTCTCCGCGCTCTCCGCCTACCGGCTCAAGCTGGTCAACCCGGCCGAATACGTCATCCTGCCGGAGCTGATCTCGAAGGAGCCGCTCGGTCCGGTCGTGCGCCAGGGCGACGAGACCTGGACCAGCATCGTCCGCTGGTCGCTTTACGCCATGATCAATGCCGAGGAACTCGGCGTCACCGCCGCCAATGCAGACGAGCAGAAGCGCACCGGCTCTCCCGAGGTGCAGCGCCTGCTCGGCGGCAACGGCAATTTCGGTGAATCGATGGGGCTGAAGCCCGATTGGGCCCTGCAGATCGTCAAGCAGGTCGGCAATTACGGCGAGGTCTACGAGCGCAATGTCGGCGCCGGCTCGAAGCTCGGCATCGGGCGCGGCCTCAACAAGCTCTGGACCGCCGGCGGCCTGCAATACGCTCCCCCGGCGCGCTAAGCGAGATCGTCCCGACCCGGCTCCGCCGGGGTTTGAAAAGTGCCTCGTACGCCCGGTCATCGCGCCGGGCGTGCTGCATCGAGGGGAGCCGATGTCGGTTTCGGATGTCTACCCTGCGGAAATCCTGAAGGGCTTCGCCGTCGCGCTGCTCGAAGCGGCCGGGGCGCCGCCCGACAATGCGGCCGTGGTGGCCGAAGCTCTCGTCGACGCGGATATCGAGGGACTGGCCTCGCACGGCTTGCTGCATCTGCCGATGTATCTGGACCGGATCGCAGGAGGCTCCGTCGATCCGCGCGCGAGGGGCGAGATCGTCGCGGATCTGGGCTCGCGCCTGACGATCGATGCCGGGAACGGGCTGGGGCAGGTCACGGCCGAGCGGGCCTGCGAGATCGCGACGGCCCGAGCCGCCGCGCATGGCGTTGCGGTGGTGGCCGTCCGCAACGCCTTCCATTTCGGCGCCGCCGGCCGCTTCGCGCGGAAGATCGCGCTGACCGGACAGATCGGCATCGTCATGGCCAATACGCGGCCGATGCTGCCCGCGCCCGGCGGTGTCGAAGCCGTCGTCGGCAACAACCCGCTGGCGATCGCGGTCCCGACCGGCGGCGAGCCCATCGCGCTGGATTTCGCGATGAGCGCCGGCGCGATGGGCAAGATCAGGCTGGCCGCAAGCAAGGGCGAGCCGATTCCGGAAGGCTGGGCGCAAACGGCGCAAGGCGAGCCGACACGGGACGCATTCGAGGCGCTGCGGGGTACGCTCCTGCCTGCCGCGGGGGCCAAGGGCTTTGGGCTCGCCGTCATGATCGATCTTCTGGCTGGCGGCTTGTCGGCCGGCGCTATCGGCGAGGCCGTGCAGCCGCTCTACGGCGATGCCGCCCGCCCCTATGCAAGCGCGAACCTGTTCATGGCGATCCAGATCGAAGGAATGCGGCCGATTGCGGAATTCGAGGCGGCGGCTTCCGGATTTTCCGATCGGATCCGGAGCTCGCGGACAGCTCCCGGGGGAAGCCCCGTACGGCTTCCGGGCGATCGCGCGGCGCAAGCGCGGAGCCGTTTCGACGGTTTCTGCGCTCTGGGAGCGGAAACGCTCGAGGCACTCAAAAGCCGCGCTCGCCGCCTCGGCGTCACGATCCCCGTCGCGCTCGCGGACGAAGGCAAAGGCCGATCAAATCACGACCCGCACTGATCGCGATCGTGCGCTCCCGGCGCAAAGGCTCCCGCCCGGCCATTCAAGGAAAGAAAAAGAAAAGCGAACGGCTGGCGCGCCATTCCGCTTCAAGCTTCGGCCTTCGGGCCTCTGACCGCCATGAGCATCGCGTAGCCGAGCAGGCTGAACGCAACAATGCCGAGGAGGTTGAGAGCAATGTCGATCATCTTGGCGGCCTGGCGCAACGTAAGGTAAATGATTCCTTACCTGCATCCGCTCGACCGCGCCAGACCCGGCTGCCCGATACTTAGGTCACGCTCTCCGTCGCCAGCTTGAATGCGTAAGCCAGCGCGGCGAAGCTGATTAGGCCCAACATGCTGAAGATATCCATGCCTTCTCCTCGGTGAACAACCGGCAGCATGACTCGCTTCCCCTAAGACCGGGGCCGCTTTTTCCTTAAAATTGTCTGCAACGCCAATGGAACACAGGCCCCGCCCTGGCGCTGCCGGGCCTTGAGGCCGGGCGATCGACGGCTCCTCAAATCGCACCGGCCAGTTCGCCAGTTTGATTAAACTGTCACATTCCGGACTTAGGCGGGGGGCCGCAGGCACGAGCCTTGGCGGAGAACCACAATGCGCGCATATCACTGGCTGGCGGCGGTCATCGCCGCGGGCGTAGCGGGAGGGTCCGCCGCTGCGCAGACCATCTATCCGATCGACCGTGCCGAGATCCTCGAGGGCTCGCGGTTCGACTTCAAGGTCGAATTCCCGAACGCGCCGACCTCCGCCGACGTGAACGTCACCGTCAACGGCAAGCCTGCCGCCGAAATCTTCGGCCGTCCGACCAACTTCATCCAGAGCGAGGAAGGCCAGAAGCACTCGGCGCTGTGGCTGCGCGGCGCTTCGCTGCCGGCGGGCCGCTATGTGGTGGAAGCCACGCAGGGCGGCAACAAGGCGACCGTGAACTGGGATGTCTTCGCCACCGCCCAGCCGCGCCGCGCCAGGAACGTCATCCTGTTCATCGGCGACGGCATGTCGGTCGCCAACCGTACCGCCGCCCGCATCCTCTCCAAGGGCTGGAAGGAAGGCAAATACGATGGCGAGCTCGCCATGGACGACATGTCCAACATGGCGCTGATCTCGACCTCCGGCACCGACTCGATCGTCACCGACAGCGCCAATGCCGCCCATGCCTACACCACCGGCCACAAATCCTGCGTCAACGCGCTCGGCGTCTACTGCGCCAAGAACGCCCTGACCCTCGACCATCCGAAGGTCGAGACCATTGCCGAGCTCGCCAAGCGCCGCACCGGCATGGCCGTCGGCGTCGTCACCAATTCCGAGATCGAGGACGCGACCCCGGCCTCCATGGTCGCCCACACCCGCCGCCGCTCGGACTTCAACGACATCGTCAAGATGTTCTTCGATGTGAAGCCCGACGTAATCATGGGCGGCGGTTCGCCGAACTTCCTGTCGAAGGCGACGCCGGGCTCCAAGCGCACCGACGAGCAGGACTTCATCGCGAAGTTCAAGGACGCCGGCTACACCCTCGCCACCACCAAGACCGAGATGAACGCGGCCGTCGCCGCGGGCCGGAAGAAGCTGCTCGGCCTCTACAACACCGGCAATATCGACGGCGCCTTCGACCTGCGCCTCACCAAGAAGGGCACGGTCTCGAAATTCCCGGACCAGCCGGATGTCGTCGAGCAGACCAAGGCCGCCATCGACATGCTGAAGGGCAATCCCGACGGCTTCCTGCTGATGGTCGAATCCGCCCGTATCGACAAGTACAGCCACTCCCTCGACTGGGAGCGCTCGGTCTTCGACACGATCATGCTCGACAACGCGGTCAAGGTCGCCAAAGACTTCGCCGGGGACCGCAACGACACGCTGATCATCGTCGTACCCGACCACGCCCATCCGATCTCGATCATCGGCACCTATGACGACGAGCGCCCCGGCCAGCAGCTGCGCGACAAGCTCGGCGTCTACGCCGACTCCGTGCCGCCGAACTACGGCCCGCTCGATGCCGAAGGCTATCCCACCAATGTCGACACCTCGCGCCGGCTCGCTGTGGTCTACGGCTCCTATCCCGACACCTGCGACACCGGCCGCCCCACCATGGATGGCGAGCGCGTTCCGGCCGTGAAGGGCCCCGACGGCAAGGCCAATATCGCCAACGAGAAGGACTGCACGGGCCCGCTCGCCACGCGCAAGGTCGGCAATCTCCCCCTCGACGCCAATAGCGGCGTCCACTCGGCCGACGACGTCATCCTGACGGCGATGGGTCCCGGCGCGGAGCGCTTCCGCGGCCACAAGCCCAACACCTTCGTGTTCCGCGTCATGTCCGAAGCGCTGGCGCTCGGCGGCAAGTGAACCGATGATCGGGGCTACGGAGGCATCCATGCGCCAGCGAAACCCCATTGCGACCATCACCCGCCGCGGGGCCGTGCTCGGCCTCGCGGCGGCGAGCCTTGGCGGGCAGGCCCGCGCCGCCGCCGAGATCGAGTCGATCTCCTTCGACGGGCTCTACAAGTCTTTCGGGGTTCTGGGCTTCCAGTTCTCCGACCGGGTCACGGCCCTGCGCGGCAAGGGCGTGCGCATGGTCGGCTACATGGCGCCGCCGCTGAAGCCGGAAAGCCATTTCTTCGTGCTGACGCGCGAGCCGCTCGCCATCTGCCCTTTCTGCCAGTCCGATGCCGACTGGCCGGTCGATATCGTCGTCGTGTTCATGAAGAACGAGACGGCGATGGTCAGCGCCGGCCGCAAGGTCGTGGTGAGCGGGCGGCTGGAGATCGGCTCGGCGACCGATGCGGAGACCGGCTTCGTCAGCCAGATCAGGATTGCCGATGCCGGCTTCTCCCTCGCCTGAGGAGGGCGCGCAGCGGCTCGTTCTCGCGGATATCGCACTGGATCATCGCGACGGCGACGGGCAGCCCTTCCGCGTTCTCGATATTCCCGCGCTGGTGATCGAGCCCGGCGCCGCGCTCGGCATCAGCGGCCCGTCCGGCTGCGGCAAGTCCACGCTGCTTCACCTGATCGCCGGCCTCCTGCGTCCGGGCAGCGGCTCGGTACGCTGGGGCGGCACCGAGGTCTCCGGGTTGCCGGAAGCGCAGCGCGACCGCTGGCGCAGGCAAACCCTCGGCTTCGTCTTCCAGGATTTCCATCTGGTGCCGGAGCTCGATGTCGCCGGCAACATCGCCTTGCCTGCGAGCTTCTCCTCCTGGCGCCTGGGCACGTCCGGCCGCGAACGCGCGCTCGCGCTGGCATCCCGCGTCGGGCTGAAGGACCCACACCGGAGGGCAGCGGTTCTCTCGCGCGGCGAGCAGCAGCGCGTCGCGATCGCCCGCGCGCTTTTCAACGCTCCGCGCCTGATCCTGGCCGACGAACCGACCGCCAGCCTCGACGCCGATCACGCCGACGGCGTCTCGGACCTGCTCGCCGAGACTGCGCAGGAGAGCGGCGCCACCCTGATCTGCGCTTCGCATGACCCGCGCCTGCTCGCCCGGCTGGCGCAGCGGCTCGATCTCAGGACGGGATACGCGGCATGAACCCCTGGCCGATGGTGCTCGCTGACCTGCGGGCTCTGCGCTGGACTGCGCCGGCCATCATGCTGCTGGTCGCGCTCGCGGTCGCCACCGGGATCGCGATCGGCGCACAGGAGCGGGCGCTGCGCCAGGGTTCGGCCAGGGCTGCCGACGATTTCGACCTGATCATCGGCGCGCCCGGCAGCCAGACGCAGTTGCTGATGTCGGCCGTCTACCTGCAGCTCGAAGCGCTGCCGCTGGTCGACGGGCAGGTTCTCAAGGCGCTCGCGCAGGACGAGCGCGTCGGGAACTTCGCCCCGGTCGCCTTCGGCGACGTCAGCCGCGGCTATCCCGTCATCGGCACGACGGCCGATTTCGCGGGTCGCTGGGGCCGGATCAAGACGAGTGAAGGCCGGCTCTTCTCTGCGGAGGGCGAGGCCGTGCTGGGCGCCGATGTCGCCTACCGGCTGGGTGACACGATCGAGCCCTCCCACGGCGTCGCCGGCCACACGCCCAAACCCGGCCAGGTCGACGAGGAGGAACTAGGCCATAAGCATGAAGGCCATGGCTACACGGCCGTCGGCCGGCTGCCGCGGCTCGGCTCTCCCTGGGACCGCGCCATCCTCGTGCCGATCGAGAGCGTCTGGGAAATCCACGGCCTCGGCAACGGCCATGCCACTGAGGAAGCCCGGAGCGATTCCCCGTTCCGGCAAGCCGGCTCGAACATCAACGACGGTCGCCGTCCAGAGGAAGCGCGGATCGGCCCGCCCTTCGACGCCAAGCGCGTGCCCGGCGTTCCGGCGATCGTGGTGAAGCCCAAAAGCGTAGCCGGCGCCTATGCCCTGCGCGCGCAATACCGGCAGGGCGGAACCATGGCCTTCTTCCCTGCCGAGGTGCTGGTCTCGCTCTACGGCGCGCTCGGCGACATGCGGGACATCCTCGTCGTCGCCTCCGCTTCCAACGCGGTGTTGATCCTCGCCAGCGTCGTGCTTCTCCTGATCGCCGTGAACGGGTTGCGCCGTCGGCGCTATGCCACGCTCAGAGCGCTCGGCGCCCCGCGTTCCTACGTGCTGCTGGTGACCTGGATCGGCACGATCGTCCTGATCGCCGCGGGCTGCCTCGCCGGGCTGCTGCTCGGCGTGATCGCGACCCATGCGATCTCGGGCCTCGTCGCGGCCCGCACCGGGCTTTCGCTCTCGCCTGCGATCGGCGCGGGCGAGCTCACGCAGGCGGGCCTGCTCTGCGTCGTGGGAAGCCTGCTCGCGCTGCTGCCGGCGGCGATTTCCTATCGAAGCCCGATCATCCAGGGCTTGAGAGACTGAGACCTTCGCAGGCGGAGCCCTGCGCTCCTGACAGCCGGCAACGGCACGCGAGCCTGACGCAGGGCGCCCCTTCGCCGGCGAGCGCTTCTCATGCGACGGGCGAGCCCCTACGCTCCGGTGCGCCAGGCGGTCGACGCCCCGGCCACGATATCGACGCGAACCTGCTCCGGAAGGCTTTCATGGCGCGCCATCACTTCGTCCCGACCCGCTATTCGAACGTGATCGGCACCCTGCCGCCGGTTCTGGAGATCGCCAGCGGCGACAGCGTCGTCACCACCACGCTCGACGCCGCCGGCTTCGGTAGCGACGGCGTGCAGCATGCCCCGCGCGGCAACCCGATGACCGGTCCGTTCTTCGTCACCGGCGCCGAGCCGGGCGATGCTCTCCTTGTCACCATCGAGCGGATGACACCGAACCGGAAGACCGGCTGGACCTATTCGCCGCTGGCGCCGGGCGTGCTCGACCCCGGGATGCTGCACGAATTGCCGAAGCGCGAGCGCTACGAGTGGGCTGTTGATGCCGAGGCCGGCACGGTGAAGCTGCTGGAGCCCTCCGCCCGCATCAAGGACTGGAGCTTCCCGCTCGCCCCGATGCTCGGCTGCTTCGGCGTGGCGCCGGAGCGCGGCCAGGCGATCTCGACCGCGACAAGCGGCGCCTATGGCGGCAACATGGACTACCGGTTGTTCGGGCCGGGCGCGACCATCGCCTTCCCGGTCTTCGCGGACGGCGCGCTGTTCTTCCTCGGCGACGGCCATGCCTGCCAGGGCGATGGCGAGATCGCCGGCACGGGCGTCGAGACCTCGTTTGAGGTCGAATTCTCGGTGAAGCTCGTGAAGAAGCTCGGCCTGCGCTGGCCGCGCTGCGAGACTGAAACCGACCTGCTGGTGATTGCCGCCGGGCGCCCGCTCGACCAGCCCCTGCAATTCGCCACGACGGAATTGCTGCGCTGGGTCGGCGAGGATCTCGGTGTCGATCCGGTAGAGGCGAGCCATCTGCTCGGGCAGGCGGTGCGCTACGACATCGCGAACGTCTTCAACCCCGCCTATTGCGTCGCAGCCCGGCTGGAGAAGACCGAGCTCACTCGCCCGATGTCGCTGCTCGCCCGCGCCTGAGCACCTCTCAGCCCCTTTCGAAACGCCGACCAAGAAGATCGAGTCATGTCCAAGGATACCGCCGCCCTGAAGGCCGAGCTGCTTCAGGCGATCGATGCGCGTCGCGACGAGATCGTCGAACTGCTGCGCCGCTTCCTGCGCATCAAGAGCGTCAACCCGCCGGGCGACACGCGCGAGGCCGCCGCCTTCGTCCGCGAACTTCTCGACGCGGCCGGCGTGCCGCATCGCACGGAGGCCTTCGTGCCGGAGATGCCGAACATCATCGGCCGCTGGGAGGCCGGCAATCCCGGCCGCCATCTCATCCTCAACGGCCATATGGACATCTTCCCGGTCACCAACGAGAAGCTCTGGGAAGCCGAGATCGTCGACGGCAAGATCATGGGCCGCGGCGCCTCCGACATGAAGACCGGGACGCTCGCCTCGATCCTCGCCTATTGCCAGCTCTATCCCCATCGCGAGAAGCTGAGCGGCGCGCTGTCCCTGACCGTGGTGTCGGACGAGCAGTCGGGCGGACGCTACGGCACCAAATATCTGTTCGACGAATTCGCCGACGAAATGGCCGCCGATTGCTGCCTCAATGGCGAGCCGAGCGGCCTCGCCAATCTGCGCTTCACCGAAAAGGGCACGCTGCGCTTCTCGCTCTCGGCCAAGAGCATTGGCGGCCATGGCGGCTACGCCCACCGGGCGCGCAACCCGATCGCGGATGTCAGCCGGCTCGTGACTGTGATCTATGACCGCTACCACCTCAAGCTCGCAACGTTGCCGCCGGAGATCGACGCGGTTCTGACCTCTGCGGAAACGATCGCGGCGGCCGACCTCAATCTCGGCAAGGGCGCGGGCGATGTCGCCCGGCGCATCACCGTCAATGTCGGCATCCTGCAAGGCGGGCAGAAGGCGACGCAGATCCCGACGCATTGCATCGCCCATTTGGACATGCGCATCCCGATCGGCTCCGACCGCGATGCGATCCGCGCCGATCTCGAAGCGCTCGCCCGCGAGGCCGATTGCGAGATGGTCGTCAATGAGGACCACAGCTACCCGGCGAGCCTCACCGATCCCTTCAGCGAGATGGCCAATATCCTGCGCGGCAACATCCGCGAGCTGCTCGGCCATGACGCGCCGCCGGTGTCGAGCCTGGGGGGCACTGACACCCGCTACTGGCGTTGGCGGGGCGTCCCGGCGCTGATCTGCGGCCCCTCCCCGATCAGCATGGGCACCGACGAGGAGCACGTCACCATCGAAGAGGCTATCGCGGTGATGAAGCTGCACGTCGCCTGCGCGGTCGACTATCTCGGTTCAACCGGCGCGCCGGCCGCGTAAGGCTCAGGCCTCGGGGACCGGCGCCTCGGCGGCGAGCAGGCCCTGCGCCTTGAGATCACGCCAGAGCGCGGCCGGCACCGGCCGCGCAACGAGGTCGAGATTACCAGCGACCTCCTGCGGCGTGACGGCGCCGAGCACGATCGTCGCCACCGCCGGATGGGCGGCGCAGAAGGCGAGCGCCGCCTGCGGCAGCGCAACGCCATGGGCGGCGCAGACCGCCTCGATCCTGGCGACGCGGGCCAGGATCTCCGGCGGCGCGGGCTTGTAGTTGTAATGGGCACCGGTCTTGGCGCCGGTGGCGAGGATGCCGGAGTTAAAGACGCCGGCGAGCATCACCGCGATCTTCTTCTCAATGGCTAGCGGCAGGAATTCCGTCAGCGCGCCCTGCTCCAGCAACGAATAGCGGCCGGCCAGCATCATCACGTCGAAATCGCCTGATCGCGCGAAGCGCGCGCACATCTCGGCCTCGTTGACGCCGACACCGATCGCCTTGACCGCCCCGGAGGCGCGCAGCCTGTCCAGAGCGCGGTAGGCGCCGTCCATGGCCTCCGTGAAGCGCTGTTCCATCCTGTCGCCATGGGTCCAGACATCGACATCGTGGATCAGCAGGATGTCGATATGGTCGGTACCGAGCCGGAGCAGGGACTGCTCGAAGGAGCGCATCGCGCCGTCATAGGAATAGTCGATCACCGCGGGGTGCGGCAGGCCGCCGGCATAGCCCGAGCCGTCGCCTTTCGGCTGGCCGGCCTGCATCCAGCGACCCACCTTGGTGGAGACGATGACGCTCTCGCGCGGCACGCCGCGCAGCGCCGCGCCGATGCGATGTTCGGAGAGGCCGTGGCCATAGAGCGGCGAGGTGTCGACGAGGTTGATGCCGGCGGCCAAGGCGGCGCGGACTGTACCCTGCGCCGTCACCTCGTCGAGATGACCGTAGAGATCGCCGAGCGGCGCGCCGCCGAAGCCGATCAGGCTGGGTGAGAGACCTGCGAAGGAGCGGCCTTTCGGCAAGGTCCCGGGGGTGGAAACAGCGCCGTTCGACATCAGTGATCCGCCAGAGGTTGTAGCCAGTTTCCGTCAAGCCGAATCGTCATTGCGAGCGAAGCGAAGCAATCCAGGTGGACTGGGTCAAAGGTCTCACCCGGTCTCCCTGGATTGCTTCGTCGCTTCGCTTCTCGCAATGACGGCATGGCGAGGAGCGGCAGATTTGCGGATCGCCCTCAGGCGCGCAAGCCCGCCCTCGCCTCAGGCTCCGACCTTGGCGAGCACATCGGCCCGCAGGAAGCGCTCGATGAACAGCATGAACAACACCGAGGGCACCAGCAGGATCAGCGCCGTGATCGAGGCGACCTGATAGTTGCCGCCCATCGCCGCATTGTAGAGCAGCAGCGGCAGCGTGGTGACCTGCGGCACGCCGACGAAGAAGGTGCCGGTGAACTCGTCGAGCGATTCCAGGAAGACGAAGATGCCGCTGGCGATGATGCCGGGGGCTGCGAGCGGCAGCGTCACGGAAAAGAAGGTCTTGAGCGGCGGGGCGCCGATGTTGCGGGCCGCCAGCTCGAGATCGCGATCGACCGCCGCGAAGGCCGCGGCCGCGATCCAGACCGAATAGACCAGGCCGTGCGCGGCGTGGACGAGCACGACCGCGAAGACCGTGCCGTTGATGCCGAGCTGATAGAAGATGCGCGCGACGTTGATGTAGATCGCGACCGAGGGAAAGGCCTGCGGCAGTAGGAACACGACCATGAAGAGAGCGCGCGCCGGCAGCTTCAGCCGCGCTAGAGCGTAGCCGGCCGGGATCGAGAGCACGAGCGCGACGATGACCGTGAGCACCGCGATCCAGACCGAGGTGGCGAGCGAGGCCATGGCGTCGCCGGTCGGGCGGAAGACCTGTTCCCAGTAGCGCGTGCCGTAGACGACCGGCAGCTTGTAGGGCGTGTACCAGCGCTCGGCGACGGACCACAGCGCCAGATTGACCAGCGGCCCGATCAGGAAGAAGGCGAAGGCCGCGAGCGCGAAGGCCGCGAACAGCATGCGCAGGCCGGAGCCGGCGCGGGTCATGGCGTGCGCGGTCATCGTGCGCCTTCCTGCGACATGCCGCGCTTGAGGTAGATGATCGCCGCGCCGGCCGAGATCAGATAGGTGATGACGCCGAGCGCATTGGCCGTGGCGTAGTCGCCATAGGCATTGATGCGGAAGGCCATGTCGACGGTCAGCATGGTCGGCTGCGAGCCCGCCACCATCATCGGCACCGACAGCACCGAGAGCATCGTCACGAAGGAGAGGACGAGCGCGACGAGAAGCTGCGGCATCACCTGCGGCAGCGCGAGCTCGATGAGGACGCGCATCCGCGAAGCCCCGAGATTACGGCCCGCCTCCAGCGTGGCGCGGTCGAGCGCGGCGAGCGCGCCGGCGAGCAGCAGCGCGACGAAGGGCGTCTGCTTCCAGACGAAGGTGGCGATGATGCCGCGCCAGTCGAGGAAGCTCACCGCCTGCAGCGGTTCCATCAGTCCCATGGCGACGAAGGAATTGTTCATCAGCCCGTTCTTGGCGAGGAAGGTGCGCATGCACTGCGCCGCGACGATGAACGGGATGAAGAGAGGCCAGCGATAGAGCGCCTTGAGCGTGCCGACGATGAAGCGGTTCTCGCCCAGCGTCAGCGTGCCGGCGATGACGATGGCGGCGAGCCCCGTCAGCAGGCAGGAGGCGAGCACGATGACGACGGTGAAGAGGATGTCGCCGGAATAGAGCTCATAGGCCTTGGCGAAGGCCTGGAGCGAGAAGCCGCCGTCCGGCCCGGTGAAGGCCGAGATCAGCGAAAAGCAGAGCGGGTAGAGGAACAGCGCCGCGACGAGGGCGAGCCCGGGCGCGATCAGCAGCAGAGCGAGCTGGCGTTGGGAAAGAGACATCGAACCTGCCGGCTATACGCGAAAAGGAGAAAGGCGGTCATGGCCGGGCCGGAGAGGCCGTCATGGCCGGGCTTGACCCGACCATCTCAGCAACCAGAGCGAGCTGGTCACGAGATCCTCGGGTCAAGCCCGAGGATGACGGCGGAGGCACTCCGCGAATGACGGCCCTTCGAGAGAACGAACCTCAGTTCGCGACCTTCTTCTCGTAGCCCTCGAGGATGTCGTTGAAGTAAGGCGCGATCGGGAAGGGCTTGCCGTTCTTGGCGAGCTCGGCCGGCGTGACGTCGGTGAAGAGCTTGTCCCAGGCGGCCTTGTCGAGCTTCCCTTCGAGGTTCTTGGCGTCGATGCCCGGATACCAGTTGAACTTCTTGACGATGCCGTCGGCCTGGACCTGCGGGCTGGTGGCGAGCGCGATGAACGCCTCGGCCAGCTTCTTCTGGGCCGACTTCTCGGGAACGGCGTAGTACATCGGCTGGCCGGGCATGCCGGGCGAGACGAGCTTCAGCTTCATGTTCGGCGGCAGCTTGCCGTCGGCCTGCCAGGAATAGAACATGTCGACCCAGACCGGGCCGATCGCGATCTCGCCACGGTTGAGCATGTCGAGCGTGCCGGCGTTGCCGGGGGTGATGACGGCGTTCTTGTTGAACTCCTTCAGCTCCCCGAAGGCCTTGTCCCAGCTCGCCTTGGTGTTGGCGTCATAGGGGCCCTGGATCAGCTTGTCGGCGTCGCCGCCGAAGGCATAGACCCAGCCGGCGACGAAGGAGACGCCGGACATGCCGCCCTTGATGCCGTTATAGCCGAACTGCTTCGGGTTCTTCTTGGCCCAGTCGGCGAGCTCGGCGAAGGTCGCCGGCGGCGTCTTGACCATGTCCGCATTGTAGGCGAGCGCGGTCTGCGACTGGAACATCGGGATGACGTAGCCGGTCACGTCGGTGCCGAGAGCGTTCTTGGCGGCGTCGCCGGTGGCGAGCTTGGCCGTATCGACATTGGCCGTGTACTTGTTCAGCAGCCCTTCCTTGACCATCTGGCCGGCGGCCTTCTGGTGAATGACGAGCACGTCGAAATCGGTCGCGGCAGCGCCCTTCTGGGCGTCGAGCTTCTCGTAGATCTTCTGCGAGCCGGAATCGCCCGGGCCGGTGCCGACCGAGACGACCTTCACGCCCGGATGGGCCTTCTCGAACATCGGCCCGAGATAGTCCTTGACGTAGTCGACCATGTTCTGGTCGCCGGCGGAGGCGACGTTGAGGGTCTGCGCGGATAGCGGCGAAGCCACGATCAGCGCAGCGAGCGAGCAGGCAAGCGTGATAATGCGCATGTGTCTGACTCCCTGTCAGGCGGCGATCCCGGCCTCGGTCGCCGGGAAGATGTGAAGGCGCTGCAGCGGAATGCGCAGCCCAACCTTCGTTCCGAGTTCGTGACGGTCGGCGTCGTCGACCGTGATCTGGCGGCCGGCGGCTTCGACCTTGTAGCGATAGACGCCACCGGGATAGGCGCGCGCGGCGATGGTGCCGGGAACGACGAGCTGGCCGCCGGCAGCCGGGGCATCGAGCGCGTCGAGGCTCGCGACATCGTCGCGGAAATAGGCGAGCGTCTCGCCGGCCGGCAGCGCGGCAGCTCCTTCGCCCGCAAGGGTCGCGCGGGCTTCGCCGGCAGCGACGGAAGCCTGTCCCTCGCCGCGTTCGATGCGCAGCGGCAGCACGTTCTCCGCCCCCATGAAATTGGCGACGAAGGCGGTGGCCGGGCGATCATACACCTCTTCCGGCGTCCCGACCTGCGCAACGCACCCGGCCTGCATGATGACGAGCCGGTCGGCCATGGTCATGGCCTCCTCGCGATCATGGGTGACGTGGACGGCGGTGAGACCGAGCCGCTGCTGGATGGCGCGGATCTCATGGCGCATGGTCATGCGGATCTTCGCATCGAGGTTCGAGAGAGGCTCGTCGAGCAGCAGGATGCCGGGGTCGATCGCGAGCGCACGGCCAAGCGCAACGCGCTGGCGCTGGCCACCGGACAAGGCCGTGACCTTGCGGTTCTCGTAGCCGGCAAGCCCGAGGAAGTTCAGCATCTCGCCGACCTTGGCGGCGATCTCGGCCTTCGACTTGCCGCGCAGCTTGAGGCCGTAGCCGATGTTCTGCAGCACGGTCATATGCGGCCAGAGCGCATAGGACTGGAAGACCATCGCCATGCCGCGCTTCTCCGGCGGCAATCCCGCGACATCCTTGCCGCCGACGACGATCGAGCCGGAGTCGACCGGCACGAAACCCGAGAGCGAGCGCAGAAGGGTCGTCTTGCCGCAGCCGGAAGAGCCGAGCAGCGCCGTGAAGCTCCCCGGCGCGAAGTCCAGGTCGATGCCGTGCAGCACGCGCGTGCCGCTATAGGAGACCTTGAGCGCGCGCACGCCAATGGCCGCGCCACTACCCGCTCTGGCTTGCGTTTCTGGCTGCAAGGCGCCCACTCCCCACCTTCGTTTTTGTGTCCAGTGAATGGAATTTTTCTTCCATTCACTGGAGCGATTGAAATAAACATTACGTATGGGGCGCACTATGTGCAAGAGCTTTGTGAAACTTGGATGACAGCGCAGATACATTCTCTCTGGCTCATGGCGTCTCCCTCCGACGAGGCGATGCTGAGCGGTCTCGTCGGCGATTTGTCGGGGCGTTTCGGCACCCCGCTCTTCGCGCCACATCTGACATTGCAAGGTGACACGGCGATGCCGCCAGCCGCGCTGGCGCAAGCCATTGCAGCTGCGGCGGAAACGGTCTCAGCCTTCTCGGAGCCCGTGGCGTGCGTCGAGGGGAGCGAGGCCTTTTTCCGCTCCTTCTATGCCCGCTTCGTGGTCTCGCAGCCGCTGGCGAACCTCAAGCGCGCCCTCGATCCCGAAGGCTTCGACAGCTTCATGCCGCATGTCTCGCTGCTCTATGGACCTGTCGAGGCTGCGGCCAAAGCAGCTGCGATCGCGAAGGTGCACGCGCGACTCGCCGGCCGCGCGATCCATTTCGACCGCATCGGCATCGTGACCTCGGGGCAGGATATCCCGATCGCGGAGTGGCGGGTCGTCTCGCAGACAAGGCTGCGTTCGAGCTGAGTGACGGATTACCGCCGCCCGCCGTCATTGCGAGGAGCGAAGCGACGAAGCAATCCAGGAAGGACTGGGCTGAACCGTTCTGCCTAGTCCCCTGGATTGCTTCGCTCCGCTCGCAATGACGGTGCGCGGCGCTACTCGCCGGTCAGCTCGCGATTGCGGCGGCTGACCTCGTCGCTGTAGCGCTTGATCGCATGCGCCTCGCTGAGGATGCCGACGAGACGGCGGCTGTCGCGGTCGGCGACCACCGGCAGCGCCTCGCTCTCCGACTCGTCGAAGAGCTTCAGCGTGTCGCGCACCGACATGTCGGTCAGCAGCATGCGATCGCGATTGCGCAGCAGATGGCGGACGGTGCGCGGGGCCGGCTCGGCCGCCGCCTCTTCGTCGAGCCCCGGATCGGGCTCGTAGAGCGCGCCGGGCGGCACCATGCCGGCATAGGCATCGCCGGGGCCGATCGCGACGAGGTAGTTGGTGGAACCCGGCGGGTATTTCAGCCGCGCCTCGGCGATGGTGGCGTCGGCCGCGATTTTCGGCACCTCGATGCGCATCATGCTGCCGGCGGTGAGGTCGCGCATCCAGCCGATATCATGGGCGCCGCGGATGCTTTCGCCACGCAGGTGGAAGCGCCATGTCGCGAAGGAGAAGCCGAAGAGCCGGCGTGTCACCAGCGAGGCCGCGCCGGCCGCACCGACGACGGCGAGCGTCAGCTTGAGATCGCCGGTCATCTCGAGGGCAAGCAGGGCCATGGTCATCGGCCCGCCGACGACCGACACAGCGAGCGAGCTCATGCCGACCAGTGCAAACAGCGTCTCGTGACCGGCGAGGTTGGGGAAGGCCAGCGACAAAACGCCGATGAAGAGGCGCCCGGTCAGCACGCCGAGCAGCAGCGAGGCGAAGAACAGGCCGCCACGGAAGCCTGAGCCGATCGAGATCGAGGATGCCAATGCCTTGGCGAGAAGGACCAAGGCGAAGAACGCAAGATTCGTGTCGACCCCGAGATAGAGATTGATCGCGCCGTGACCGGCCGAGAACACCGACGGGCTCCAGATCGCCAGCGCACCGACGAGGAGACCGCCGAAGGCCGGCCTCAACCAGGTCGGGATGCGCGAACGCCGGAAGCCGGCTTCGATGAAGGCGGCGGCGCGCATGACGACGATGCCGGCAAGCCCGCAGGCCGCCCCAAGCATGACGACGAGAGGCAGGTCGGAGACGATGATCGGCCCGATCGGCGGCACCTCGACCGCGAGCAGCGAAGGCGCGAGCAGACTGTGGGTCACGGTCGCCATGAAGGTCGCGGCCATCACCGGCGCAAAGGCGGCGATCGAGTAGCTGCCGAGGATCAGCTCGAAGGCATAGAAGGCGCCGGTCAGCGGCGCATCGAAGGCTGCACCGATGGCACCGCCGGCGGCACAGCCGACCATCAGGCGCATATCGGCCCGGCGCAGGCGCAGGCGGCGGCCGATATGGGAGGCAAGCCCGCTCGCGGCCTGCGTATAGCCGGCTTCGAGGCCGACGGAGGCGCCCGCACCGCTGGAGCCGATGGTCTGGAGCGCGACGAAGACACTGTCGCGCAGCGACATCCGCCCGCCATGCAGCGCATTGGCCTCGATCGGGTCGACCGGCTGCTTGCGTCGGCGGAAGAACAGCCAGGACGCCACGCCAATTCCGAGACCGCCGAGGACAGGACCGACGAGCGCCCGCCAAGTCGGAATCGTCGTGGTGATCGACAGACGCTGGCCATGCGCCAATCCGAAGATGAGCTCATGCAGGAGCTGCGTCGTGAACGACATCGCCAGCACGATCAGCCCGGCGAAGACGCCAACCACGGAGGCCAGCACGACGACGCCGATATCGCTCGAGCGGATGAGCGCGCGCAAGCCCTGCGGCGCATCGCCCGCTCCGGCAGCTGCTGGGGTGGCTTTCACTGTGATCAAGGCAAGGCCCGTCAGGCTCGTTCGTCACATCCGTCCGCGGTCGCATATCGTCGCGGCCAGAACAAGACGCGCCGGCGATGCCGCGCCTGCGCCTGCTGCGGGACCGCTACGAAACGGGCACCGCAAGCCCCGTCTTCACCCGGTCCATCGCGACGAAGCTGCGGAACTTGCGGATATTGGGGTTAGCGAAGAAGAGGCGCCGTGTCAGCGCCTCATAGGCCGCCATGCTCGGCACCAGCACGACCAGCATGAAATCGACCTCGCCGGTGACGTAGTAGCACTGCTGCACCTCGGGCGCGGCGAGGAAGGCGGTCTTGGCGGCGTCGATGTCGACAGCCGTCTCGCTGACCAGTTCCACTTCGACGAAGAGCGTGATCGGATGGCCGAGCGCCGCCGGATCGACCACGGCGACATTGGCGCGGATGACGCCGCTCGCCTCCATCCGGCGGATACGGCGCTGCACGGCCGGCGCGGAAAGGTTGACGCGCTCGCCGATCACGCGCTGCGGCGTGGTGTTGTCCTGCTGCAGGACAGCGAGGATCGCGCGGTCGAAGGCGTCGAGATCGTAGACGGCTGCCTCGGGCATGGCGCATCCTGAGAAACAAACTTGCATAGGCCTGCCCGAAATCCAGCGCCTTTTTCGCCTCGCTTGCAATATCCATTCGTGAGCAAGCACCGAGGTCG
The DNA here is from genome assembly GCF_056397745.1 of Allobosea sp. 05L423. Lineage (NCBI taxonomy): Bacteria > Pseudomonadati > Pseudomonadota > Alphaproteobacteria > Hyphomicrobiales > Alloboseaceae > Allobosea > Allobosea sp. 05L423. The sequence continues at coordinate 79,332 of NZ_JBFTOA010000010.1, forward strand.
CCATGTTCCTGCTCAACCACCACCCCGACTATCGCTCTGCCCTCCATCCCGACGATGTCGAGACGCTCGGCCCAGCCGGGGCCGATGCGATCGAGGCGCATCTCGCCCAGCGCCAGAACCATGTCCCGACGCCGCTGCGCAGCCTGCCCGGCCTCGCCGCCGCGCTCGGCATCGGAGCGCTCTTCATCAAGGACGAGGGCCAGCGCCTCGGCCTCGGCAGCTTCAAGGCGCTCGGCGGCGCCTATGCGGTGATCCGGCTCGCCTTGGAGGCGGCCTCCGAGAAGCTCGGCCGCCGCCTTGGCGATGCCGACATGAACGACCCTGCGGTCCGCGCCGTGGCGGCTGGGATGACCTTCGCCTGCGCCACCGACGGCAATCACGGCCGCTCGGTGGCGCAGGGCGCGCAACTGCTCGGAGCGAAGGCGGTGATCTTCGTCCATGGCGGCGTCAGCGACGAGCGCGTCGCCGCGATCGCCCGCTTCGGCGCCGAAATGGTGCGCGTCGCCGGCACCTATGACGATTCCGTCGTCGAGGCCGCCCGTGTCGCGACCGAGCGAGGCTGGACCATCGTTTCCGATACGTCGTGGGAAGGCTACGAGCGCATCCCCGGCCTGGTCATGCAAGGCTACACCGCCATTGCACGCGAGGCGCTGGCGCAGATGCCGGCGCAGCCGAGCCATGTCTTCGTGCAGGCCGGCGTCGGCGGCATCGCTGCCGCGCTCGCTGCGCAGATGCAGACCCGTTTCGGCGATGAGCGACCGTTCTTCACCGTGGTCGAGCCGTCGCGGGCAGCCTGCATCTTCGAGGCGGCGCGGCAGGGGCGGCCGGTCAAGATCGCCCATGGCGCGCCGACCGTCATGGCGATGCTCGAATGCTACGACCCCTCGCCGCTGGCCCTGCGCGTGCTCTACCGCGCCGCCGACGCCTTCCTGACGGCGGAGGATTCCGATGCCGTCGAGGCGATGAACCGCCTCGCCCGCCCGGCCGCGGGCGATCCAGCCATCGTCGCCGGCGAAAGCGGGGCGGCTGGGCTCGCCGGCTTGCTTGCGGCCCTGCGCAACCCGGAAACGCGCGCCGCGCTGAAGCTCGATGCCTCCTCGCGCGTCTTCCTCGTCAACACGGAAGGCGCGACCGACCCGGCGCGCTATGCCGAGCTCGTGGGCCTCGAACCGGCCGAGATTGCAGCATGACCGCATCGGCGCACGCCCCGTCCGAGCGGCTGACGCTCTATTCGCAGAGCCATTCGCCCTATGCCCGCAAGACCATCGTCTTCGCATATGAGGCTGGCATCGCCGATCGTCTCGACATCATCGACCACGAGACCAGCCCGACGAACCGCAACGCCGCGGTGTTCGCGGTCAATCCGCTCGGCAAGGTGCCGGTATTGATCACGCCGGAGGCAGGCGCGGTCTTCGATTCGCTGGTGATCTGCGACTATCTCGACGGGCTGCATGCGGGGCGGAAGCTGATCCCCGCGGCCGGGGCCGAGCGCTGGCAGGGGCTGCGCCTTCATGCCGTCGCGCAAGGGCTGTGCGATGCCGGCATCGCACTGCGCTGGGAGATGCTGCGCCGGCCGGAAGCTCTGCGCTACCCGCCGCTCCAGGAAGGCCAGACCGCGAAGCTCCTCGAATCCTATGACCTGCTGGAGCGGCAGGGGCCGTTCGACGGCCCCGCCGATATCGGGCAGATCGGATTGGCCACGGCGCTGGCCTGGCTGGAGTTCCGCGCGCTGCCGGATTTCCGGGCCAAACGCCCCCGTCTGACGCGCTGGTACGAGGAATTCTCGCAGCGCTCCTCGATGCGGGCGACCGCCTATCATGGCGAGACTCAGGACGGCCCGGCGCCCGTCGCCATTGCCGGATGACCGGCTGACGTCGTAGCAGGGGCGCGCGGCCGGTTCCGGCCGCGCCGGAGGCCGCCCATGAAGCTTCGTCCCGATACGCTGGCGATGACCGCCGTCCTCGCCATGCTGACGGCGCTCGGCCCACTCTCCACCGATTTCTACCTGCCGTCCCTGCCCGAGATCGCGCGGGTGATGGAGACGGATGTGGCCGGCGCCCAGGCGACGCTCTCGTCCTTCCTGTTCGGCTTCGCCGCGGGGCAGATCTTCTGGGGGCCGCTTTCGGACCGGCTCGGCCGCAAGCCCGTCCTGCTCGCTGGCCTTGGCCTTTTCACGCTGGCGACGTTGGCCTGCGCGCTCGCTCCCTCGATCGGAGCGCTGACATTCGCGCGGGCGCTGCAGGCGCTCGGGGCATCGGGTCCGATCGTGCTCGGCCGCGCCATGGTGCGAGACCTCTATGACGGCGCGCGCGCCGGACGCGAGCTCGCGCGGATGGGCATGATCATGGGCCTCGTCCCCGCCGTGGCACCGGTGATCGGCGGCGTGCTGCAGGTCGCCTTCGGCTGGCGCTCGACCTTTGTCGCCTCCCTCGCCTTCGGGCTGGCGCTGGCCATCGTCATCGTAACGGTCATGCCGGAGACGCTGCGCGTGCGCTCGCCGCAGCCGCTTTCGCCGATCGCGATCTTCCGCGGTTTCGGCGTGCTGCTGCACAACCGCGCCTTCCGCGTCTATGTCGCGCTCACCGCGCTCGCTTATGCCGGGCTCTTCGCCTTCATCTCCGGCTCATCCTTCGTGCTGATCGGCGTCTACGGGCTCACCCCGGTCGAGTACGGCTTCTCCTTCGGTTTCGGCGTGCTCGGCTACATCACCGGCACGATCATCGCCCAGCGGCTCGTCGGTCGGCGCAGCATGGACGAGGTGATCTCGCTCGGTGTCGCCTGCCTCGCCGGGGGCGGGCTTGCCATGCTGGTCGGCGTCCTCACCGGCTTCGGCGGGGCGGCAGGCGTCGTGGTGCCGATGGCGCTCTATGCCTGCGGCGTGGGGCTCACCATGCCGCAGGCTCAGGCCTCGGCAATGATGCCCTTCCCGGACCGGGCCGGTGCGGCCTCGTCCTTCAACGGCCTGTGCCAGATGCTGCTCTCGGCCTGCGTCGGGCTGCTCGTCGGCCATCTGCTCAAGAACGCGGCGCTGCCGCTGCCCCTGGTAATGTCTACGCTCGGCGTCGCCGCCCTCGTGCTGTTCCGGGCGACGCGGGCCATCCGCGCGGCGAAAGCTTAGACCGCCCTGCGTTGCAACAGCACCACGCCGTCTTTCCGGCGCTTCGCATCAGCGAGGAGCCCGGAACCATAACCAACGGTTCGAGCAGGATGACGCGGCTCGTTCGCAGGCTTTTCCTGAACCGCCTGCGGATATGGGTTCCGGGCTCGGCCCTGCGGGCCGCGCCGGAATGACGGTGCAGTTCTTCAGCCGCCGAAGAGCCGCTCGAAGAAGTTGCGCTCCTGCGGCGCCGGCTTCACCCAGGCGCGATCCGAACTGGCGGGCTGGGCCGGCGCGGGGGTGCCGGCATCGGCCACCGGCGCACCGTCGCCGAAGATCGTCTTCGGCGCGCCCTGCCAGAAGCCGCCGGGCAGCGGAATGGGCTGGGCGCCGGCATGGGCGGCCTTCATGTACTTGCCCCATATCTCGCCAGGCAGCCCGGCACCGGTGACGCGCTTCATCTTCGAATTGTCGTCATTGCCGACCCAGACGGCCGTGACGAGTTTGGCGGTGAAGCCGACGAACCATGCGTCGCCGTAATCCTGCGTCGTGCCCGACTTGCCGCCGACCTGCCAGCCCGGGATGTTGAACTTGCTGCCGGTGCCGCCGTTCATCACGCCGTTGAACATCGTATCCATCATCGCGAGATATTGCGGCTGGATGACCTGACCGAGGCCCGCGGCCTTGCGGGCATAAACGACCTTGCCGCTGGTCTGTCGCACTTCGCGGATGACATAGGGCAGCACCGACTGGCCGCCATTGGCGAAGGTCGCGTAGGCAGCTGTCATCTCCAGCGGGGTCACCTCCGACGTGCCGAGCGCCAGCGACAGGTTCGGCTGCAGAGCCGAGCTGATACCGAGGCGCTGGGCGGTGCGGACGACCTCCTTGGGCGTCACCTCCTGGATCAGCCGGGCGGACACCGTGTTGAGCGAATGCTGCATCGCCGTCGCGAGCGTCACCGGTCCGCGGAAGGTGCGCGAATAGTTCTCCGGTTCCCAACCCTTGATCGAGACGGGCGAGTCGTCGCGGATCGTGTCGGGCGTCATGCCCTTCTCCATCGCCGTCAGATAGACGAAGGGCTTGAAGGAAGAGCCCGGCTGGCGCCGCGCCGCCGTGGCGCGGTTGAACTGGCTCTTGGTATAGTCGCGCCCGCCGATCAGCGCGCGGATCGCGCCGTCCGGCGCGAGCGAGACAACCGCGCCCTGCGAGGCATTGAGCTTGGCGCCTTGTGCCGAGAGCGCATCGACCAAGATCGTCTCTGCCGAGCTCTGCAGCTTGGTGTCGAGCGTGGTGAGCACGGTCACATCGCCCTCGACCGCGCCGATGAAGTCGTCGAGCACGTCCATGACGTAGTCGGCGGCGTAATTGACCGAGCCGGCGCCGACACGCTCCGGCACCTCGGCAGGCGCGGTCAGCGCGGTCTTGGCCGCAGCCTGCGTGATGAAACCCTGATCGGCCATCGCGGCAATGACGAGCTGGGCGCGCTTCTCGGCAAGATCGGGATTGCGGTTGGGCGCGAGCCGCGACGGCGCCTGGACGAGGCCGGCAAGCATCGCCGCCTCCGCGATCGTCACCGAGCGCGCCGACTTGTTGAAATAGCGCTGCGCCGCGGCCTCGACGCCATAGGCGCCGGAGCCGAAATAGACGCGATTGAGATAGAGCTCGAGGATCTGGTCCTTGGTGTAGGTGCGCTCCAGCCAGAGCGCCAGGATCGCCTCCTGGATCTTGCGGGCGGCGGTGCGCTCCTGCGTGAGGAACAGGTTCTTGGCGAGCTGCTGGGTCAGCGTCGAGCCGCCCTGCACGCCGCCGCGGCCGCGCAGATTGGTGACGAGAGCGCGGCTGATGCCGATCGGATCGATGCCGAAATGCTCGTAGAAGCGCCGATCCTCGATCGCGACGAAGGCCCTGGGCAGATAGGGCGGGATCTCGCCGATGGTGATGGTGCGCCCGCCGGTCTCGCCGCGATTGGCGAGCAGCGAGCCGTCGGCGGCGAGGATCGCGATGTTCGGCGGCCGCTTCGGCACGGTGAGCTGATCGATCGGCGGCAGCTGCGAAGCGTGATAGGCGATGAAGCCACCAAGACCGATGGCGCACCACAGGCCGAGCACCATCGTCCAATAGAACAGCCCGCCGAGCAGCGAGCGCCGCCGGCGGCCGCGGCGCTTGCCGCCACCTCCTCCGCCGCTGCGCTTGTTGCGCACCGGCTGGCTGCGCGGCTGCGGACGCGGCGCAGCGCGGTGACGGTGAAGCGGGCGATCCTCATCAGAAACGCGCATGTCGAAATCATCGCGGCTTGCGCCGCTCTCGTCGTCGAAGGACGGCTCGCGCCGCTCTCCCCGTTTGATCCGGTCGTTCATCCTGTCCCGTTTCGGCCGACACACCGCCTTCGCAATGCGGTCAGGTCACACAGGATTCAAACATGGCGCTTTTAAGGGACGGTTAAGGGTGCGATGCGGCGGCGAAGGCACAGTCGTCGCGAGAACGTGATCAAACTTGCAAATGCGCAAACGAAATCGTCATCGAGCGGGATATTGCGCAAAATCGGAAGCCCTGCCTAAAACCCGGACGGGAAACGCGCAGGAACACATCGCCACTTATTCGTTTTCGTCGACAGAGGACCCAGATGAACTCGCTCAATCGCTATGCGCCGCATGTGCTCGGCCTGCTGCGTATCGTCACCGCACTGATCTTCATCCTGCACGGCACGCAGAAGCTCCTCGGCTTCCCGGCCCCGCCGGCCGGCGGCGTGCTGCCCCCGGCCTTTACGCTCATGTGGTTCGCGGGTGCCCTCGAACTCGCCGGCGGCCTTCTGATGCTCGTCGGCTTCCAGACCCGGATTGTCGCCTTCGTCCTCTCCGGCCAGATGGCCTTCGCCTACTGGATGGCGCATGCGCCGAAGAGCCTCTACCCGGCACTCAACGGCGGCGACGCGGCGATCCTCTACTGCTTCGTCTTCCTCTACTTCGTTTTCGCCGGGGCGGGTGCCTTCGCGATCGACAAGGAAAGCCGCGCCTGAGAACCTGAATTCAAAAGCCGTCGAGCCCCTTCCCACGGAGCCATCCCGGCAGGAACGGCGTCTCGAAGGATGCTCCAGGAAGCGATCGAGACATCAGGAGCGCCCTCCGACACGGCCTTTGATCCCCTCAGGACGAGGTCTTGGCCCCGGCCAAACCACCGGTCCAAATCGACGAATCGAAAAGGCCCGCTTTCCACCGAAAGCGGGCCTTCTTCATAGGGGACGCGAAACGGCTCAGACTGCCGCCGAGATCCAGCGCGACAGATCGCTCTTCGGCGCAGCGCCGACCTTCTGCGAGGCGAGCTTGCCGTCCTTGAACAACATCAGCGTCGGGATCGAGCGGATGCCGAACTGCGCCGGGATCTGCTGATTCTCGTCGACATTCATCTTGACGATCTTGACCTTGCCGTTGAGCTCGGTCGCGATTTCCTCGAGCGCCGGGCCGATCATGCGGCAGGGGCCGCACCATTCCGCCCAAAAATCGACGACGACCGGCTCGGACGACTTCAGGACGTCGGCCTCGAAGCTCTGATCGGTTACCTTGCTCGTTGCCATGACTGGCCGCCTTTCGGTTTTCAACGGGCGGCAATGCCGCCCTTCGCCAGCGAAGCTATGAACGCCCGCCCCTCCGGTCAAGGCGCGTACATCGCAGGGCAGAGCCGAGGCCGGCGCGTCACGACCCGGCTGAGACCAGACTTGCCCCGACATTGATCGCCATCGCCAGGATCGAGGTGTTGAAGACGAAGGCAAGGATGGAATGCAGCAGCACGACGCCGCGCGCCTGCCGCGTCGTCACGCCGATATCGGAGGTCTGCGAGGTGCAGCCGATCGTGTAGGAGAAATACAGGAAATCGACATAGTTCGGATCGGTCTTGCCCGGGAAATCTAGACAGGGCTTGGACTTGCCGCCGCGATAGTAGATGCCGGCATAGTGCAGCGTGAAGAAGGCGTGCAGCAGCGTCCATGAACACAGGATCGTGACGCCACCCAGCGCGAGGTGAATCCCGCGTCCGCTGGCCGGAACCGCCCCAATGCCGCTGAGCTGAACCACGATGGCGACCAGGCTGGCGCTCGCCGCCAGGCAGGCGATGGTAAGAATGGCGAAGGCACCCTCGTCCTGCCGCTCGGCCCGCGCCCTGATCTCGTCGACCGACTCGGTGAACATGGTCGCGCCAAGCAGGCCCAGATAGAAGATCGCGCCAGCATCCCAGGCAACCAGGAAGCGCGTCGCCCACCGCCAGTCGCCGGGCAGCAGCGCCGCCAACCCCACGCCAGCACCGAGAGCCGCCAGAAGGCGCGGGCGCAGCAGCAGGGATGGCAGGAGCTTCATGGCCGGGACGATCCGTCGGAGCGGCCGACGCTAGCGCCCGCCGCGGCGCCTGCCAAGGCGAGGAGCGCCGCGTCGAGCTGCGCGGCAGCAAGTTCGAAATGGGCGAGGTTCGCGGTGTAGACGACCAGCGCCCGGATCGCCCGGTCTGGATAGATCTCCTGCATCAGCGCGGCGTAGGCCGCGAGCTGCACCAGAGTCCCGACAGGAATCGCATCGGCCCGCTCCGGCGGCCGGGCTGTGGTCTTGAAATCGGCAATGACGACGCTTTCGGCGGTGACGGCCAGCCGGTCGATCCGGCCGGAGACCGCGCGCACCGCACCGTCCGGCAGGCGGATGGCGCCTGCGACGGGCACCTCCGCCAGCGCCCCTTCGGCAAAGAGCGCGGTAAGGCCCGGCTCGGCCAGGAGAGCGAGCGCCTGCGCGACGATGCGGGCCCGCCGCTGCGGCGGCAACGCGCCGCCGCGTGCCTGCGCCAAGGCGTCTGCCGCCCCGGTGCGGCGCTCGGCCGGAAGATCGGGCAGGAGCTGGAGCAGCAGATGCGCCAGCCGGCCGGCGGCAGCCGCCTCCGCGAGGAAGGGTCCGTCGCCCGGCCGCTCCTCGCCATCGGCTGCCGAGAGGGCGTTCGACGGCTTCAGCGGCGGTGCGGGCTCGGCCTCGCGCGGGGCGGGCTTCGTCAGCCAGGCGGGCGGCGGCAGAACCGGCTCGGCCGGCTGCACCTGCGCCTCTTCCTCCGCCGGCCTCGGAGGCGTCACGGAGAAGCGCAGGATCGCATCCTCGCCCTCCCCAAGGGTGGCGAGGCCGGCCTCCGACTGCGCAAGCCCTTGCGCAATCATCGCGTACCAGCTTCCGGCCGGCGGGTCGCCTTTGGCCTGCGCGCCGCAGACGATCAGCCGGTCCTCGGCGCGGGTCATGGCGACATAGAGCAGGCGATGATGCTCCTCGACCATCTGCGCGACGACGGTCGCCTTGGCTGCGGCCGTCGCCTGCGTGTCCTCGGCGCTCGCCGGTGGCCAGATCGGCACAAGGCCAGCGCGCGCCGTCGATACGGCGAGTATCTTCGGCAGACGCTTGGCGCCGGGCTCGACGCCGAGATCGGCGAGGATGACGATCTTCGCCTCCAGACCTTTCGAGCCGTGGACGGTCATGACGCGAACCTCGCCGGCGCTGGCCGAGAGATCGCGCTTCACGTCGGCGGCGCTGCCGGTGACATGCTGCAGGAAGCCGGCGAGCGAGGGGCCGTAACGCCGTTCATGATCGAGCGCGGCATTGAGGAAGGCATCGAGCGCGTCGCCCGCTTCTGCGCCGAGCCGGGCGATGGCGAGGTTGCGCCCGCCGCCGGGGCCGAGCAGCCCGGCAAAGAAGCGGAACGGGCCGGAACGGCCAGCCTCGCGCGCCCAGTCAACGAGCCTGGCTTCGGCAGCGGCATAGCGCGGCTCGCTCGCCGCAGCTTCCTGCAGGGCAGCTCGGAGCGAGCCCTTGCGGCCGGGCGCGAGGCGCAGGAGATCGTCGTCGTTCAGGTCGATCAACGGCGTCTTCAAGGCGGTGGCGAGCGTCAGGTCATCGTCCGGCAGCAGCAGCGCGCGGCCGAGCACGACGAGATCCTCCACCGCCGGATGCTCGGCGAGCGTCAGCCGGTCGCGGCCGGTAACGGGCACGCCGGCATCCTTCAGCGCCTTGACGATCGCCTCGAAGAGCGCGCCGCGCTGGCGCAGCAGGATCATCACGTCGCCGGCGGCGAAGGGGTTGCCGCGATCGTCACGGCGGTCGCGGTGCCAGCGCTGCAAGGTCCGCGCGATGCGTTCGGCGAGCTTTACCGTGCCGCTGCGGCGCTCGGGCGCGTCGACCGGCGTGGTCCAGGCGTCCGGCGGCTCGCCGGTATCGTTGGCGGCGAGCGGCCAGAGATCGACCGTGCCGGGCGCGCTGCGTCGAACCGTGTCGTGCATCTCGGGACGCGCCGCGCCGTCGAAGACGAGACCGCGCGCATGCTCGGGCAAGGCGAAGACGGCATCGACTGCCTGCATGATGTCCGGCGCCGAGCGGAAGGAGGTGTTGAGGCTGATCGCCTCGAAGGCGAGTTCGGCCTCCGCGATGCGCCGGCCGAGCGCACGGCGCTCCTCGCCGAAGGCGGCCGGCGCCGCCCCCTGGAAGCCGTAGATCGACTGCTTCTCGTCGCCGACGACGAAGATGGTGCGTGGCTTCGGCCTGAAATCGCCACCGCCGGTGAATTCCTCCGCGAGCTTGCGCAGGATCGCCCATTGCGCCTCGCCGGTGTCCTGCGCCTCGTCGAGCAGGATGTGGTCGATGCCGGCATCGAGCTTGTAGAGCACCCAGGCCGCCTCGACCCGCTCCAAGAGCGAACGCGTCCGCGCGATCAGGTCGTCATAGTCGAGCAGCGAGCGCAGGCTCTTCTGGCGCTGATAGGAGGCGAGCATGCGCGTGACCAGCAAAGCGAGCGCTGCGCTGCGGTCGCGGATGGCGACGGCGTTGATCGCATCGGCCGCCGTCAGCAGGCAGGCGGCGAGCGCCTCCAGCGTCGCCAGCGTGGCACTCTCGAACTCGGATTTGCCCTTGCCGCGGATATTGGCGTTGATCGTTCCGGCTTCGGTGATGAAGCCGCGCCGGCAGAAGGCGATCGGATCGCCATCATCCTGACCGGCGAGCAGCGTGCGCAGGGTCCCGGCGAGGTTCTGGCGCGTCGCGCTGCCGGCGTGGAGTGCCTCGATCAGGGCCTGAAGGCCAGGCAGCGCGGCCAATTCGGCGCGAAAGGCCCGCTTCACCGTGTCGGCATCGAGATCGGGGTCGATGCCGAGGAAGGCGGCGATGCCGGCCAGCATCTCCTGCGGATCGCGGGCGCGGCCGTTCTCGTCGCTGAACAGGGCCCGCTGGCGCAGCGCCTCCTGCACCATGGTCTCAAAGGAATCCTGCGCCGCGAGCTGCGCCAGCAGGTCGAGCGCGCTGGCCTCCGCCCCATCCGGGTTCGCGGCGACCAGGGCCAGCAATTCGCGCCGCGCCTCGCGCAGCATCTCGGCCTGGGCGAGATCATCGGCCACCTCGAAGCGCGGCGGCACGTTGGCCTCGAAGGGCGCGGCCTGCAGCACGCGGGTGCAGAAGGCGTGGATCGTCTCGATGCGCAGCCCGCCCGGCGTCTCCAGCGCCTCGGCGAAGAGGCGGCGCGCCTTGGCCCGCTCGGCGGCGGCCGGCGCGCTGCCGGTCAGATTGGTCAGCTCCTTGGCAAGGGCGGCCTCATCCAACGTCGCCCAGGCGCCGAGCGCCTTGAAGATGCGGTTGGCCATATTGGCCGCGGCCGCCTTGGTATAGGTGATGCAGAGCATCCGGCTCGGCTGGACGCCGTCCAGCAGCAACCTCAGCACGCGGTTGACCAGCACATGGGTCTTGCCAGAGCCGGCATTGGCCGAGACCCAGGCGGAGAGGCCGGGATCGGCAGCCAGCGCCTGGCGCTGATTGGTCAGCGACGGGACGATCCAGCCCGGCTTCACGGCTCGCCTCCTTCGTCGCCACCGGGCGCCGCCGACCATTCCTTGACCCGGGCGAGATGGTCGTAAGGGCTGGCGTAGCGGGTGTAGTCAGGTGCCCGCCGCGAGACATAGGCCTCGCGACCGGTGCGCAGCGCATCGAGATGTTTCAGCAGATTGTTCAGGTGGCGCGCGGCGACATCGGCCAGCGGTTCGCCATCGAAGTCGAGCGGCTTGTCCTTGGCCCAGCCCTTCGGGTCATGGTGGAGCTTCATGTAGATGACAGCCTCGACCGGCGTCGGCCCTGCGAGCCCCTTGAAGCCGGAACGCGCCGCCAGCTCGGCTTCCAGCGTCAATTGCGGCGCGAAACCCTTCTCGACCTGCGCCTTGCTGGGCGGAGCCCCGGTCTTGAAGTCGACGATCCGCAGCGCCGGCTCGCGCGTCAGCTCGATGCGGTCGGCCCGCCCGCTCAGGCGGAATTCGCTGCCGTCGGCCAGCCTGAAGCTCGCGCCGGTGAAGAGCTCGACGCCGATGCGGGCGATGCCGGGCCGCCTGCGCTCCTCCCAGCGGATGAAATGCCCGGCCGTCAGCAGGAAGCGCGGCCACCAGAAAGCGCGGACCTCAGGCACGTCATCGAAGTCGCGAAAGAGTCTGTCGCCGATGGCGATCAACTGCCCCAGCGCGTCGGCAGGCAATTGCTCGGGATAGGTCGTGGTGAAGCTCTCTACGATGTTGTGCAGCAGCCGGCCACGATCCTGAGCCGTCGGATCCTCGATCAGCCCGTCGAGGGCGTCGAGCTTCAGGATCTTGCGCGCGTGGATCTGATAGGGATCGCGATAAAGCGTCTCGACTTCGGTGACGCTGAGGGATAGCGGCTGGATTTCGCGCGGCGGGCGCGGTTTCGGCCGCCCAACCGGCCTCGCATCGGCGGGCGCGCTCAGCAGGGCGGCGAGCCCGCGCAGGCGACGGCCTTCGTCGAGCGCCTTGCTCCATGCCTGCTTCGGCGTCACCGCGTGCAGCCGCTGCCAAAAGCGCGAGGCGATGGTCTCGGCCTCGCCGACCTTGCGCGGCCGCGTCAGCGTGACCTCGCGCGCCGCCATCAGCGCCTGGGCGAAATCATGCGCGGTCTGGCCGATCCGGCGCTCCGGCGGCGAGAGGCCGAGCTCGGCACGCATCGGCCGGTTGATGAAGGAATCGGTCGTGGTCTGCGGCGGCCAGACCGTCTCGTTCAGGCCGCCGAGCACGATATGGTCGGCTTCGAGCAGGCGCGCCTCAAGCAGGCCCCATATGGCGACGCGCGGATGGCCCGGCGTCGCCCGCTTGACCGCGCGCTCGGCGAGCAGGCCGTCGAGAATCGCGACGAAATCCTGCGGCCGGCCGCCGGGCGGCATGACGTCCTTCGCCGCGACGAGATCGTCGAACAGCCCGGCCAGCGCCTCGCCATCTGGGCCGATGAAAGCGAGCGGCGTCCCGGCCTCTGTCGCGCTGACGGCGGTAACGGCCGCCTGCGCAGCTGCAGCGACGGCTCCAAGCGACGGCTCGCCGAGGAAGAGCGCTTCGAGCAGCGACGCGCAGGCTGCTTCCAGCGCGTGGAGCACGGCCGCTGCCGCGGCAGCATCCTCCGCCGTCAAGCGCCTGCGCGGGCCGGGAACGTGACCAGCCTCGCGCAGCTCGCTCCATTCGCCGAGCGCCAGATGCAGGCCCGCCAGCCCCCTGCCGACGGCATTGCCGCGCCAGCAGCCGATTTCCAGTGCCGCGGCTCCCCGCGCCAGCGCTTCCCGGCTCAAGCCAAGCCGGCAGAGCGGGTGGGCGAAGAGCGGGACGAGCGAGGCCGGCGTCATCTGCGCCAGCGCCGCCTCCAGGATCAGCCGCAGCAGCGAGCCTGCCGGCCAGCGCCCGAGCGGCTGCCCGGCGGAATCATCGACCTCGACGCCCCAACGCGCGAGCTCGACGGCGACGCGCTCGGCCAGGCCGCGATCGGGCGTCACCAGCGCCGCCCGCGCCTGCGGTCGCTCCAGCGTCTCGCGCAGCGCGATCGCGACAGTGAGCGCCTCCTCGCGCTCGTCGGCCGTCTCGACGATACGCAGGCCGGCGAAGCCTGCCTCCGCCTCGCCGGGCGCGAAACGTTGGCCGAGGTTCGCCCAAAGTTCGGTCACCGATGCCGGCAGCATCGCCTCGCGCAGCAGCTCTCCCCGCGTATGGCGTGCGGCATCGGGCACAGCCAGTTCGCGGACATCGGCGCGCTCCGCGCCGAGCGTCTCCATCAGCTGACGCAGCGCCGCCTGCGGATGCGACGGCGCGGGTTCCTTGGCGATGGCGTTCCAGGCGCGCTCGTCCAGCCCGAGATCGATGCCGGGCAGGACGACCGCCCCGTTTGGAAGCCGCGCGATGGCGGAGAGCAGCCGCGCCGTGGCCGGGACGGTGCCGGTCGAGCCTGCGGCGATGATCGGCCCCCTCGCCCCGCCCGCCAACAGCCGCTCGCGCTCCGCCGCCAGCATCCGATTGCGAAACTCGGCCGGGTCGATGGCGCCCTGATCGGCGAGAATCTGCGGCCAGGCTTCGCCGAGAATGGCGAGAAAGCTCGCATTGAGCTGCCAGACCCTGTCGAAGCGCGCGGCGTCGAGGCCGGCGAGCTTCTCGACCGGCACGCCTTCGGTCTGCATCTGATCGAGCAGGTCGGCGAGGTCGCCAGCCAGCCCATAGGCCTCCGCCAGCGTCGCCGGCACCAGGGACGGCTCCGACGGATCGAGCCTGAGATGGCTGCGGTTGGCGGTGCGGCCCCAGGCGTCGACGAGCCGGGTCAGCAGCATGCGGCGCGGCAGCGGCTCGATCGGAACAAGGCGCTCGCCCGTCCAGGCTCCGGAGCCGATCAACGCCGTCTCGGCCTCGTCGACATCGCCAAGCGGGACGATACGCGGCAGCAGGCGCGGTTTGCCGCCGAGCTTCTCGGCCAGGATCGCGGTGAAGGCGCGCGCGGCGCGGCGCGTCGGCAGGTAGAGCGTGGCGCGCGCCATCGCCGCCGGATCGCCGGGGTCGTGGATCGCCCCCAGGCGCCCGTCCAGCATCGCTTCGGCCAGCACATCCAGAAAGGGCGCGCCGGCCGGTGTGCTGAACAGATTGAGTTCAGGCATCGACCGGCTGCGCAGCGAAGGCGGCTTCCGCCGGCGCGATCGCCTCGGGCGTGCCGACATGCAGCCAGCGCCCCTCCAGCACTTCGCCGAACAGGCGACCTCGGGCGATGGCGCGGTCGAAGAGCAGATTGAGCGAGAATGGCCCTTCCGGCGTGTCGGCGAAGAGCTCCGGTTTCAGGATGGCGACGCCGGCATAGATCCAGGGCGCGCGCTCAGCCGCGCCGCGCCGGGTCAGGCGGCCATCCTCTCCGAGGAAGAAGTCACCGGCGCCGTCGAAGCCGAGGCTGGTCTTACGCTCGGCGAGCAGGAGCAGCATGTCCATCCGCGCCGGATCCCAGGCTTCGGACATCACGTGCATGGCTGGTCGGCCGGTCTCGCGCCAGAGCGCGTCGGAATTGACGTGGAAGAACGGCGCAGCTCCAAGCAGCGGCAGGGCCTTCTTCACGCCGCCGCCGGTTTCCAGCAATTCGGCGCGCTCATCAGAGATGGCGATGCGCGGCCGGGCGCGCCCGGCGACATGCGCCTCGACCTGCCCGGCGAGATGGTGGACGTTGACAACGGCGTCCTCGACGCCGGCATCGGCCAGCCGGTCGAGCATATGGTCCAGCATCGCCTTGCCCCCGATCTTCACCAGCGGCTTCGGCAGCGTGTCGGTGATGGGGCGCATGCGCTGCCCGAGCCCGGCCGCCAGCACCATCGCCCGGCGGATCGGCGGCGAAGCGGTTGAGGTCACGCGAATCTCCGTATCGATCGGATCAGACTAGCCCGCGGCGTCCGTCTCGAACAGCTTGGGCATATGGGCCTGATACCAGCCCTTCAGCTCTTCGAGGGCGGGGTGTTCGAGGTTGCGGCGCAGATAGGCCTCGATGCGCGGCAGGTGCTTGAGGTAGTCGGGCTTGCCGTCGCGCTTGTCGAGCCGGGCGAAGATGCCGGCGATCTTGGTGTTGCGCTGGGCGCCGAGGATCGCATAGGCACGGGCGAAATCGGCAAGATCGAAATCGGGCGCATCAGCGCGCCTCGCCGCGCCATAGGCGGCGAGCAGCCTCAGCTCCAGCGAGGCCGGCACATCGATGCGCGCATCCTGGCCGAGCGACGCCAGGTCATAGGCCGGGTGGCCGAGCACCGCATCCTGGAAGTCGATCAGGCCGAGCTTGGCATGGCCCTCCCGCTTCTCCAGCCAGATCAGGTTCGGCGAATGGAAATCACGCAGCGTCCAGGTGCCGGGCTGGGCGAGGATCTCGTCGAGGAGCCTGTTCCAGATGCGGGCGAATTCCGCCTGCGTCACCGCCGGCAGGGTCACGCCCGCGATATGCGGCGCATACCATTCCAGGATCAGCTCTGTCTCGATCGCCAGCGCCTGCCGGTCGTATTCGGGAATCGCATGGTCGCGCCCCTCGCCCACCGGCAGAATCGACGGCAGGGTGTGACGGTGGAGGTCGGCGAGCAGCCTGGCCGCCGCCTCATAGCGTTCGGCGATCGGTCGACGCTCGGCGTCGATCACGCCCTCGTTGCCGAGGTCTTCGATGACGAGCAGGCCGGTGGTCAGATCCTCGGCGAGGATTTCCGGCGCCGAATAGCCCAGCGAGCGCAGGCCGCGATCCATCGCGACGAAGGCCTCGACGTTCTCGGCGAGGTGAGCCAGCGTGCTGTAGGGCTTGCCGAGGCGGATCGGCGGGCCGTCCGGCCGCGGCGGCGAGATCATCAGGACCGCCGTCTCGCCGGTCGGCTGCGTCAGCCGTTCATAGGCGCGCGTCGATGCGTCGCCGAGCATGAAGTCGCGGCGCGCTCCGCCCCAGCCGGAGGCGTCGAGCAGGCGGCGCGAGGCAACGGCGATGGCGAGCCGCTGCTTCCAGAGCACGCCGCCGGAGAGATCGGCAATGCGGCCGGTCTCGGGACTGTCGGGGTCGACATCGAGCACGATATCGAGCCTGCGCCCCGCCGGCAGGCGCGTGCCGGCGCGGTCCGGCCACTCGACCAGCGTGATCAGCCGTTCGACATCCTCGATCAGGCCGATATCGTCGAGCTCGTCCGGCGAGCGCACGCGGTAGAGATCGGCGTGCAGCACAGTGCCGCGCCGGGTGTCGTAGCTCTGGACCAGGGTGAAGGTCGGGCTCGGCGCCTCCAGCGCGGGGTCGTCCGCGAGCTCGCGCAGGATGGCGCGCGCCAGCAGCGACTTGCCGGAGCCGAGATGGCCGGAAAGCGCGACGATGTCGCCCGGCTTCAGGATGGCGGCGATGTCGGCGGCGAGGCGCAGCGTCGCCGCCTCGTCCACCAGCATGAGCCGGTGCAGGCCGGCCTTGCGGGCTTCTTCCGTCATTCAGCGGCGTCCGAGAGCGGCATGCCCTGCGCGGGGAACACGGCGGAGACCTTCGTGCCGCGACCCGGCGCGGAATCGAGCTCGACATGGCCGCCGTGCAATTCGACGATAGAGCGGACGATCGACAATCCAAGGCCGACGCCGCGATGGCTTGAGCCGAGGGAATGGCTCTCGAAGCGCTCGAAAACCTTTTCCATGACCTCCGCAGGAATGCCGCGGCCGTGATCGGCCACGGTGATGCGGACGTCGCTGCCCTGCCGCGTCGCGCTCACGGTCACGGTCTGGCCGGGCGAGGAGAAGCCGATCGCGTTGGAGAGCAGGTTGAACAGCACCTGCCGCAGGCGCTTGCCGTCCGCCCGCAGCGGCCCGGTGCGCGGATCGATATCGACCTTGAGCTCGAGTCTGCTGTCGGTCAGCCGGTCATGCAGCCCCGCCGCGGCCTGGGCGATGGTGTCGGCGACATCGACATCCTGGATGTCGAGCGTCAGCGCACCGTTGTCGATGGTGGCGAGGTCGAGAATGTCGTTGATGATCGCGAGCAGGGCGCCGGAGGAGCGCACGATATGCGAGGCATAGTCGCGCTGCTTCTCATTGAGCGGGCCGACCGTCTCGGTGCCGAGCAGCTGAGCGAAGCCGATGATGTTGGTGAGCGGCGAGCGAAGCTCGTAGGAGACATGGTGGACGAAATCCTCGCGCAGCCGCGAGACCTTCTCCAGCGCCTCGTTCTTCTCGGTCAGCGCCCGCTCGACGTTCACGCTGGCGGTGACGTCGGCGAAGGAGATCAGCGTCGCGCCGTCCGGCAGCGGCGCGGCCGCCATGTCGAGCACGGTGCCGTCGCGCCGCTCCATCCGGCTGCGGTAATCCTCGCGCGCATCGCGCACGCCGGTGACGACGCTGTGAAGCTCGCTCCAGACCTCGTCCTGCGGGAAGAGCGGCCGGCACAGCCGGATGACCTCGTCGATATGCGGGGCGCTGGCGGCGAGGTCGCCGCCCTGAATGCGCCAGGACTGGGCGAAGGCGGGGTTGGAGAGCTTGAGCCGCCCGTCGGAGCCGAACACGGCAACGCCCTCGCGCAACGAATCCAGCGTCTCGCGCTGGGTGCGGGAGAGCGCGTTGAAGCGCGATTCGAGGGTGAAGCGCTCGGTCACGTCATCGTAGAGATAGGTGACGCCGCCCTGCGGATTGGGGCTGGCGACGACATGGATGGTGCGCCCGTCCGGCAGATACCACCAGTCTTCGCTCGCGCGCGTCGCGGTGTAGGCAGCCTGGGCCGCCGCCTTCCAGCTGCGGTAGTCGCCGAGCTCAGGCAGGCGCCGCTCGGCCCGGAGCCGGTCGAGGATTTCGCCATCGGTCGGCAGCCCATCGAGGAAGCCGGCGTCCAGCGACCAGAGCGTGTCGAAGCCGGAATTGCGATAGACGAGGCGCTGCGAGCCGTCGAAGACCGCGACCGCCGTCTTCAGCCGGTCGAGCGTGCGGACATGGGCATCCATCTGGCGCTGAAGATCGGCCCGCACCGCTTCCAGCTCGCTCATATCCGTGGCGAACCCGGCAAAGCCCGTCGCAGCCGGCACCTCGACGATGTCCAAGGTCCGGCGCTGGCCCGCGACCACCGCTGGCGCCCGCGCCGCAAAGGAGCGGCCTTCGCGCCGCGCCCGCGTCGCCGCCTCGCGCTCGGCCCGGTCGAGCAGTTCGAGACCGCCTTTCACCGCGGTCGTCGTATCGCTGGCCTCCACGGCCCGCGCATAGGCGGCGTTGACCCATGTCAGGCGACCATCGGCGTCGCGCATCCAGGCCGGGTGCGGCAGGCCCGCGAGCAGATGGGCGAGCGCCGCGTGATCCGCGGTGACACGCTCCAGCTCTCCACGCAGCGTCATGACCTGCGCCCGCTCGCCGGTGACCTCGCGGAAGCGGATCACAGCCCGGCCGGCAACGGGCCGGCCCTCGATGTCGATGAAAGGTCCGGCCTTGCTGCGCAGCGTGACGTTGAAAGCCTCGCCGCGCTCCTTCAGTGCATCGGTCGCGAGCTCCAGCCGCTTGGCGTCGGCGGGGGCGGCCCAGCTGCCATAGGCCAGTGCGAGTGCTGCCCCGGGGGCGCCGAGAAAGCCGCTGTCGCCCTCGAAGACCGGCTGCGCGTCGCGGCCGTTCCAGCTGACCACGACCTGCGGATCTGCTCCCAGAAGGATCGAAAGGCGCTCCTGATGGCTGCGCGCGGCTTCGAGATCGGCTGCCAGCTTGGCTTCGCGCTTCTGCCAGCGGGCGCGTTCGCGCACATAGAGGAGCGAGGTCGTCGTGGCGAAGACCGTCAGCCCGGTAAGAGTGAGCGAAAGCGCGCCCGTGCTCATGATATCGAGCCGCATCGGCACCAGCCATTGATCCTGCGCGATGGCGGGGGCCGAAGCAATCGAAGCGGTCAAAGCAGGCAGCAATGCGCGCGGAGCCCAGTCCCCAGCTCGCCTCTGTCGCCTCAACCGTCTCATTCTGCGCCCATCTTCTCGCGGCGGCCGCGGCCGCCATATCCGCCACACTCGTCGGAATCGGCTTGGAGAGCCGGCGAAAACCGCCGTCTCGAAGGCCGATGCACGCGCACCACCACGCCAATCACATCAGAGCTTTGATCCGTTCCGCGCCATAGCGGGGAGCCCGAATCACCCCCACTGTAATCATCCGTGGAGTCCGTCAGGAAGTGCTTAATCGCCGGTAAATGGTGAGATTTTCAGGCGGCTCGATTTACCGGGAGCCAAACATCAAGAAGTAGTTTCGAATTCAGATCGACCTACAATTTGTAGTATCTCACTGCGTGATTCCATAATGGCACAGGGATAAAAAAAGGCCCGGCAGGTGCCGGGCCTTTAAGAGATTGCGCGTTGGCGCGTGTCAGTAGCGGTAGTGCTCCGGCTTGAACGGGCCGGCCTGCGACACGCCGATGTATTTCGCCTGGGCGTCGTTGAGCTTGGTCAGCTTGGCGCCGACCTTGGCGAGATGCAGCGCGGCGACCTTCTCGTCGAGGTGCTTCGGCAGGGTGTAGACCTTGTTCTCGTACTTCGCGTGGTGGTTCCAGAGCTCGATCTGGGCGAGCGTCTGGTTCGAGAACGAGCAGGACATCACGAAGGACGGATGGCCCGTGGCGTTGCCGAGGTTCACGAGGCGGCCTTCCGACAGCAGGATGATGCGCTTGCCGTCGGGGAACTCGACCTCGTCGACCTGCGGCTTGACGTTGTCCCACTTGAAGTTCTTCAGGCCCGCGACCTGGATCTCCGAGTCGAAGTGGCCGATGTTGCAGACGATGGCGCGGTGCTTCATCGCGCGCATATGGTCGACCGTGATGACGTCGAGATTGCCGGTGGCGGTGCAGAAGATGTCGCCGCGCGGCGCCGCATCTTCCATGGTCACGACTTCGTAACCTTCCATCGCCGCCTGCAGGGCGCAGATCGGGTCGACCTCGGTGACGAGCACGCGGCAGCCGGCCTGGCGCAGCGAGGCGGCCGAGCCCTTGCCGACGTCGCCATAGCCGGCGACGACCGCGACCTTGCCCGACATCATCACATCGGTGCCGCGGCGGATGGCGTCGACCAGCGACTCGCGGCAGCCATAAAGGTTGTCGAACTTCGACTTGGTGACGCTGTCGTTGACGTTGATCGCCGGGAACGGCAGGCGGCTCGCCTTGGCCAGTTCATAGAGGCGGTGGACGCCGGTGGTGGTCTCCTCGGAGACGCCCTTGATCGCGGCGCGGGTCTTGGTGAACCAGCCCGGGTTGGCCTTGAGCTGGCGCTTGATCAGCGCGAAGAAGATCGTCTCTTCCTCATTGCCCGGCTTGTCGAGGAAGGCGGCATTGCCGGCCTCGGCCTCGGCACCGAGGATGATCAGCATGGTCAGGTCGCCGCCATCGTCGAGGATCATGTTCGGCGTGCCGCCGTCGCCCCAGGTGGCGGTCTTCAGCACGTACTCCCAGTACTCCTCCAGCGTCTCGCCCTTGATGGCGAAGACCGGGGTGCCGGTCGCGGCGATCGCGGCGGCGGCATGGTCCTGGGTCGAGAAGATGTTGCAGGAGGACCAGCGGACATCGGCGCCGAGTTCCTTCAGCGTCTCGATCAGCACCGCCGTCTGGATGGTCATGTGCAGGCAGCCGGCAATGCGCGCGTCCTTGAGCGGGGCCTTGCCCTTGTGCTCGGCGCGGATGGCCATGAGGCCCGGCATCTCGTCCTGGGCCATGTTGATTTCCTTGCGGCCGTAATCCGCGAGGCTGATGTCCTTGACGATGTAATCCGACACGGGGGAGCTCCAATCCTGGCACCTGAAACGTGCCGGCTCTCTAGCAGCGACCGGGACGGAAGGCAATCAAAGATATAAAGATGTCTTTATGTGCTGCCGTCACGCTTGCCCTTGTGGCGGGCATCCACGTCCTAACCACCGCATTCGGCCGGTACTGACGTGGATGGTCGGGACAAGCACGACCATGGCAGGCGGCCTTGGCGGCCACCTTCGCTTTCGCTCACAATGACGGGAATGCGGACCCCGCCCGCTAGCCGGGTTACTCGCCTTCGCCGAACCTGTCGGCGATCAGGGCGGCCAGCGCGTCGAGGGCGGGCTGGGCCTCGGCGCCCTTGGCGACGATGGTGATTGTCGAGCCGATGCCGGCGCCGAGCGTGAGCACACCCATGATCGAGGTGGCGCCGACGGTTTCGCCACAGCGGCTCACCGTGATGTCGGCGTCATAGCGGGCCGCGCATTGCACGAATTTCGCCGTGGCGCGGGCGTGCAGACCCTTTTTGTTGACGATCTCGAACTCGCCGTAGAGAGCGCCGTCGGGAACCTGGATCTCGGGGCAGTCACAATTCTCGTCCAAGCCGCCCTCCCCGGTCGCGTGCGCTTACTTGCCGGCCAACACGCGGCTGGCGACGGTGATGTACTTGCGGCCTGCATCCTGCGCGCTGGTCACGGCCTCGTCGAGGGTCTTCTCCTCGCGAACGCTGGCGAGCTTGATCAGCATCGGTAGGTTGATGCCGGCGACCACGTCGACGCGGCCGGGCTCCATCACCGAAATCGCCAGGTTGGAGGGGGTCCCGCCGAACATGTCGGTCAGGATGATGACGCCATCGCCGTTCTCGACCTGCTCCACGGCAGCGATGATGTCGCGGCGGCGACTTTCCATGTCGTCATCGGGAGCGATGGCGATCGTCGCCAGATACGCCTGGGGGCCGACGACGTGTTCGAGGGCGGCGCGGAATTCCGTCGCCAGATGCCCATGAGTCACAAGGACCAGTCCGATCATTCAATCCAGCACCGGAGAGCGCCCATCGGCGCCCGGACAAGGTCGCGGTTTATGCGGCAGGTGCGAGACAATCGCAAGGTGTCAGCCGTTAAACTTGTCAAAATCGTGGTTACAACTCGGGCTCTGTGAATAAGTCGAGGGCGGTCAGGACGAGCCGTTCGTCGCCGACGCGGCCGAATATCCGCAGGCGCGGCAGGTCCAGCCCCGCAAGATTATCGACCAATTCCTCGGGCTCAGGCATCCGGGCCGGCTCTTCGCCGATCAGATCGACGAGCAGACGGACGACGGCGGCCCCGGTGAAGGGTTGGGGCGTGAGGCCTAGGCCACGTCGCTCGACAACCCCTTCCAGCGGCGCGACCGGCCGGGCCAGCAGACGACCGCCAGCAGCCGTCAAGGCGACGCGATCGTCGGCGACCAGTCGAGCGAAGCGACCGGAGCGCTCGGCGAGGCCGACAAGGGCCAGCGCGAGGGATGACTTGCCGCTGCCGGAGGCGCCGCGCAGCAGGATGCCTGCCTCGCCGATCGCTATCGCGGTGGCGTGGATGCGCTCGCTCGTTTTTGCGTTCGGCTCAGGCGGCATGCGAGTACGCCGCCGGCAGACAGACGATGAAGCGAGCGCCGATCCGGCAGGCTTCGCCGTCCGGTCCGACAGGTCCCAGCCGGTTCTCGGCCCGGATCGAGCCGCGATGCGCCTCGACGATCTGGCGCGAGATCGAGAGGCCGAGGCCCGAATTCTGGCCGAAGCCCTCATTGGGACGGTCGGTGTAGAAGCGCTCGAAGATCCGCTCCAGCGCATGCGGCTCGATGCCCGGCCCCTCGTCCTCGACGGTGACCAGCACGTCGTTGGCGACGCGCGAGAGCATGACGCGCACCGGCTTGTCCGGCGGCGAGAAGGAGCGGGCGTTGTCGATGAGGTTGACCATGACCTGGCCGAGCCGGGAGTCGTGGCCGAGCACGAGGAAAGCATCGTTGCCGGCGCGCTGGCTGCGACGGTCGGCCACCAGTTCGATCATGGCCTGGCCCTCCCGGCGGGTCTCGTTCTGGATCGTCACGACAGCTTCCAGAACCCGCCCGATATCGACCGGCGCAGAATCGTTGCGCGCGAGTTCGGCATCGAGGCGCGAGGCGTCCGAGATGTCCGAAATCAGACGGTCGAGACGACGCACGTCGTGCTGGATCACCGCGAGCAGACGCGAGCGCGAATCCTCGGTCTTGGCGCGAGGCAAGGTCTCGACGGCGCTGCGCAGCGACGTCAGCGGGTTCTTGAGCTCATGCGCGACGTCGGCCGCGAAGCTCTCGATCGCCTCGATGCGGCTGTAGAGAGCCTTGGTCATGTCGCGCAGCGTGCCGGAGAGATGGCCGATCTCGTCGTGCCGGCTGCTGAAATCCGGGATCTGCTCGCGCGATTTCACGCCCTTGCGCACGCGCTGCGCGGCATCCGCGAGCTTGCGGATCGGCTCGGCGATGGTGCCGGCCAGCAGGACCGACAGCACGATCATCACGCCGGCCGCGACGGCGAAAACCTGGAAGATGGCGAAACGCTCGGCGGCGATGACGGCATCGATGTCGCCGCCCTGCGTCGACAGCAGCAGCGCGCCTTTCACGGTGCGGAAACGCTGCACCGGCACCGCGACGGAGACGATGGTCTGTCCCCGCGTGTTGACACGCACCACGCTCGCCGGCGAGCCGCTGAGGGCGCGGGCGACTTCGGGATAGGACTTGCCGTTGGCGTTCTCGAAATCATCATAGGTCGGCACATCGGCCTTGCCGAGCCGATTGCGCAGCATGTTCCAGGTGCGCTCCAGGAGCGGCGGCTCGTCGGGCTCACCGACGCGCGGCAGGTCGAGGCGCAACACGTCGCCGCGCGAATAGAGGCTGCGCGAGTCGAGGGTGAGCAGGCCGTCCTTGTCGTAGACCCGCGCGCGGGTCTTGGTCGGCGTCACCAGCCGGCGCAGCAGCGGCGCGACCTTTTCGGGGTTGATCGAGAAGTCGAGCGGATCCTCGGCGATGCCCGCGCTCTCGCCGGCCTGGAGCTGCAGCAGCTTGTCGGGATCGATGGTGATCGTATCGATCTCGACCGTGGCGGAAGAGGCGATCGCGCCGGCGATGATCTCGCCTTGAGTGAGCAGGCTCTGCACGCGGGCCTCGATCAGGCCCTCGCGGAACTGGTTGAGGTAGAGGAAGCCGAGCAGCAGCGCCACCAGGCCGCCGAGGTTGAGGACGAGGATGCGCCGCGTCAGGCTCGAGGCAGCGCGTGCCGAGATCGCGCGACCCATCCGCCGCCAGACGAGGCCGACACGGCGGCGCAACGCCCCGCGCCAGCCGGCGGCTGGCTTTGACGGCCGGGCCTGGTTGTCGACGGTTGCCATGGCTTGCGGCTGACTTTCCGCTCAGGAGACGATGGGTGCGCCGGAGGCGGCGCGTCCCGCCTTCCTGCCTCAGACTTCCTTGAAACGATAGCCCACGCCGTAGAGCGTCTCGATCATGTCGAACTCGGGATCGACCTGATTGAACTTCTTGCGCAGGCGCTTGATGTGGCTGTCGATGGTGCGGTCATCGACATAGACCTCGTCGTCATAGGCGGCGTCCATCAGCGCATTGCGGCTTTTCACCACACCCGGCCGCTGGGCCAGCGACTGCAGGATCAGGAACTCGGTGACGGTGAGCGTCACCGGCTCGCCCTTCCAGGTGCAGGTATGGCGCTCGGGATCCATGCGCAGCAGGCCCCGCTCCAGGGCCTTGGCGTCCTCGGCACGGGCGGTGGCCGTGACGTCCTTGGTTCCGGCGCGGCGCAGGATTGCCTTGACGCGCTCGACCAGCAGCCGCTGCGAGAACGGCTTCCGGATGAAGTCGTCCGCGCCCATCTTGAGGCCGAAGAGCTCGTCGATCTCCTCGTCCTTCGAGGTCAGGAAGATGACCGGCAGATCGGACTTCTGGCGCAGGCGGCGCAGCAGCTCCATGCCGTCCATGCGCGGCATCTTGATATCGAAGATCGCGAGATCGGGCGGGTTCTGCTTCAACCCGTCGAGGGCCGAGGCACCGTCCGTATAGGTCATGATGCGATAGCCCTCTGCTTCGAGAGCAATCGAAACCGACGTCAGGATGTTGCGGTCGTCATCGACCAGCGCAATCGTTGGCATAAGGCTTTCGTCTCTTGGTCTCGTTGCAATAAACGGGTTCCCCTCTCGCGGGAGAGAGGCCAAAGCGTGGCGGCAATCTAGCCGGGCCGTGGCGATTTGCCTATGTCCCCGTATCACAAGCCTGAAATCGGAGAGAGGTTCCATGGCCAAGGACCCCAAAGACGTGATCCAGCCGATGGACGATGCCGTACGCACCGAGGCCAAGGGATTGCTGCGCGGCGCCCGCTCGGCGGCTTTTGCCACGCTCGGGCCCGATGGCCATCCCTCGGCCAGCCTGGTCGGGCTCGCCACCGACATCAATGGCACGCCGATCATCCTGATCTCGGGCCTGGCCGCTCATACGGCGAACCTTATCGCCGATCCTCGCGCTTCGCTCCTGATCTCGCCCGGCGGCAAGGGCGATCCGCTCGCTCATGCGCGCATCACGCTCAAGGTCCGCGCCCGCAAGATCGAGCGCGAGACGGAGGAAGGCCTGCGCATCCGCCGCCGCTATCTGGCACGCCAGCCGAAATCCGCGCTCTATGCCGACTTCCCCGATTTCGGCTTCTTCGCGCTGACGATCGAGGGGGCCAGCCTCAATGGCGGCTTCGCGCGCGCCTTCGCACCGACGCCGGCCGATCTGATGAGCGACCCGGCCCATGCCGCCGCCCTCGCCGATGTCGAGGATGGGGCGGTGGAACACATGAACACCGACCATGCCGATGCGATCGGCCTTTATGCGACACGGCTTCTCGGCGCCAAGGCGGGTGACTGGAGAGCGATCGGCCTCGACCCCGACGGGCTCGACATGACGCTCGGCAGCGCCGCGCTGCGTCTGCCCTTCCCTGCCTCCGTGGACGGCCCTGCGGCGTTGCGCCGAACCCTCGCCGAGCTCGCCGGAAAGGCGCGCGCGCAGTCCGCCTGACCCGTTGGACAGCAGCCGCGGCTAGCAAGGCTCCGAAGGCACCGTCCGCCGATTCACCACAACCGTATTTCAATCGATTTAGCGAAAGCCGCGAAGAGACCGGGCATTTCCAATGACTTGAGCCCGAGCGATCATGGCCGTAAAGACCGGGCGTGGCCCAAGTGCCTTGCCTCGACGCCCGGACCTTTCGACCGGCCCGTGCGTATGTGTTTCGACAACAGGCTGCCCTGGCAGGGGCCAGCCTCCGGAGGAATTCAGTGGACAATATCGGTCAGTTCAACGCCGCCCATGGTGCCGAGGCCTTCGGCTTCCGCAAGCTCAAGGCCGTGCGCTGGAACCTGGAAGCGCCGCAGCTTTACGAAGAGTCGCTGCGCCGCGGCGAATCCCAGCTGGCGCGCGGTGGCGCGCTCTGCGCCGATACCGGCACCCACACCGGCCGCTCGCCCAAGGACAAGTTCACGGTGCGCGACGCTCTGACCGAGAATACGGTCTGGTGGGACAACAACCAGGCGATGTCGCCTGAGCATTTCGAGACGCTGCTCGGCGACTTTCTGGCCCATGCCGAAGGCAAGGAGCTCTTCGCGCAGGATCTCTATGGCGGTGCCGACCCGGTTCACCGCGTCCGTGCCCGCGTCTACACCGAGATGGCCTGGCACTCGCTGTTCATCCGCAACCTGCTGATCCGCCCGCCGCGCGACGAGATCGACGGCTATGCGCCCGAGATGACGATCGTAGACCTGCCGAGCTTCCGCGCCGATCCGGCGCGCCATGGCTGCCGCAGCGAGACCGTCGTCGCCATCGACTTCACCCGCAAGATCGTGCTGATCGGCGGCTCGGCCTATGCCGGCGAGATGAAGAAGTCGGTCTTCACCTATCTGAACTACGTTCTGCCGACCAAGGGCGTCGTGCCGATGCACTGCTCGGCCAATGTCGGCCCCAAGGACGATTCCGCGATCTTCTTCGGCCTCTCCGGTACCGGCAAGACCACCCTCTCGGCCGATCCCGAGCGCACGCTGATCGGCGACGACGAGCATGGCTGGTCGAAGGAAGGCATCTTCAACTTCGAGGGCGGCTGCTACGCCAAGACGATCCGCCTCTCGGCCGAGGCCGAGCCGATGATCCACGCGGCATCGCTACGCTTCGGCACGGTGCTCGAGAACATCGTCATGGACCCGCTGACGCGGGAGGTCGATTTCGACGACCAGTCGAAGACCGAAAACACCCGCTCGGCCTACCCGCTCGACTTCATCCCCAACGCCTCGCGCACCGGCCGCGCGGGCATCCCGAAGAACATCGTGATGCTGACGGCGGACGCCTTCGGCGTGATGCCGCCGATCGCCAAGCTGACCCCGGCAGAGGCGATGTACCACTTCCTCTCCGGCTACACCGCCAAGGTCGCCGGTACGGAGCGCGGCCTGACCGGCGTCGAGCCCGAGTTCTCCACCTGCTTCGGCTCGCCCTTCCTGCCGCGCCACCCTTCGGAATACGCCAACCTGCTGCGCGACTTCATCGCCAAGCACCATGTCGACTGCTGGCTGGTGAACACCGGCTGGACCGGCGGCAAATACGGCACCGGCCGGCGCATGCCGATCCGCGTCACCCGCCGCCTGCTCTCGGCTGCGCTCGACGGCTCGCTCAACCGCGCCGATTTCCGCCGCGATCCCTATTTCGGCTTCGCGGTGCCGAGCTCGGTGCCCGGCGTCGAGCCGCACATCCTCTATCCGGTGAAGACCTGGGCCGACAAAGCCGCCTTCGCCGAGACCGCGAATGATCTCGTCGGCATGTTCGCCAAGAACTTCGCCAAGTTCGAGGCCCATGTCGACGACGCCGTGAAGGCGGCGGCCCCGACGAACTCGCTCGCGGCCTGAGAATTTCCGGCGTTGCATCGCCTGTCATCCCCGACAAGCGGCTTCGGCCGCGCCGATGCGTGATGACTGCGTTTGGGACGGATCGAGAAATCGGTTACGAGAGGCGGCCATGGGCCGCCTCTTTTCGATTGTGCTGAAGCTTCTCCTGACCCTCGTCATTCTCGGCGCCGCAACCTGGGGCACGGGCTTCCTGCTGTTCCGGCTCACGGGCGCGATCGCGATCGTCGGCGCGATCGGCTTCGGCATCGCTGCATTCGCCGGCCTCATCGGCGTCTGGACGAGCGATGCGCGCCTGCCGCTCGGCTTCGCCATGGTCTTCGTCGGCCTGCTCTCCTGGTGGAGCAGCTTCCAGCCCTCGCATGATCGCGACTGGATTCCCGAGCTCGCGAGGCTGCCGACGATCGCACGCGAGGGCGACGTGCTCACCGTCTCCAACCTGCGCCATTTCCGTTGGCGCACGGAGGAGGATTACGACCAGCGCTGGGAAACGCGCCGATACAACCTCGCGGCGATCAGTGGCGCCGACGTCTTCCTGACCTATTGGTCGGGCGAGGCGATCGCGCATCTCCTGGTCAGCTTCACCTTCTCGGATTCGGTGCCGCTGACCTTCTCGATCGAGGTTCGGCGCGAGAAGGGCGAGGAATGGTCGGCCCTGGCCGGCTTCTTCCGCAGCTACGAGATGGCCTATGTCGCCGCCGACGAGCGCGACATCGTCGGACTGCGCACCCATGCCCGGCGCGAGGATGCCAGGCTCTTCCGCCTCAGCGCCTCCGCCAGCCAGGCCCGCGACCTGCTGCTCGCCTATATCGGCGACGTCAATGACCTCACCGCCAGGCCGCGCTGGTACAACACGCTGACGACCAACTGCACCACCGTGGTCTACCACCTCGTCGGCAGCGTCGCGCCCGGCTGGAAGTTCTCACTGCCGCTCGATCCGCGCGTGCTGCTCTCCGGCTATCTGCCGGGCTATCTGCAGCAGATCGGCGCGATCCGGCAGGACATCCCGCTGGACGAACTGGTCCGGCTCGCCCGCATCGGCGACCGCGCTCGCACGCTCTCGCTCGACGACCCGGATTTCTCCGCAAAGATCAGGGAAGGCGTTCCGACCGGACGGCCGTGAGGCTGCGCGTCATCGCCGGGCACGAGGCCGCGGGCCGGCCTCCCCCTGCCCTGAAGCTCTCAGCGTCATGCTCGCTCTTGTGAGAGCATCCATGTCTTGATCACCGCTCTGTATCGACGAAGACGTGGACGGTCGGCACAGGCCGACCATGACGGATCGGCTCGGCGCCCCTACCTGAAGAACAGGAAGGTCAGCACCACGAAGAGCGGGATCAGGATCGCGCCCGACCAGAGCATGTAGCCGAAGAAGCTGGGCATCGCGACCTTCCGGTCCTTGGCGATGGCATAGACCATGAAGTTCGGTGCGTTGCCGATATAGCTGTTCGCCCCCATGAAGACCGCGCCCGCCGAGATCGCGGCCAGCGCCGACGCGCCGTTCGTCATCAGCGCCTTGGGGTCACCGCCCGCGAGCTCGAAGAAGACGAGATAGGTCGGCGCGTTGTCGAGGAAGGAGGAGAGAGCGCCGGTCAGCCAGAAATAGGCGGTCGTGTTGGCGCTGCCGTCGGCGTTGGAGACCAGCGCGACCAGCGGCGCGAAGGCGCCCTCCCGCCCCGCCTGCAGCATCGCCAGAACCGGGATGATGCAGATGAAGATGCCGGCGAAGAGTTTGGCGACCTCCTTGATCGGCCCCCAGGAGAATTCGTTGCCGGCACGGACGGGGCCAGGCGTGAGCTTGAGCGAGAGCCCGGCGAGGGCGAGCAGAATGAGGTCGCGCAGCAGGTTCTGCCCTTCGACGGCGACGCCGTGCACGGTGAAGGCGGTGCCCGGCTTCCAGTTCGCCGACATCAGGATCGCGCCGATCACGCCCGCCAGCAGCAGGATGTTGACCTTGCCCCAGAGCTTGATGGCGCGGTCCGGCGTCGGGTCCTTGAGCGTCGGGTAGCCCTTCTCCTTGCGGAAGAGGAGGCTGTCGAATGCATAGAACAGCGCCAGCAGGGCGATGACGGAAAAGCCTGTCTCGGGCAGCAGATGCGTCGTGGTCCAGAAGAAGTCGACGCCGCGCAGGAAGCCGAGGAAGAGCGGCGGGTCGCCAAGCGGCGTCAGCGAGCCGCCGATATTCGAGACCAGGAAGATGAAGAAGACGACGACATGGACGTTGAAGCGCCGGTCGTCATTCGCCCGCAGGACCGGGCGGATCATGATGATCGAGGCGCCGGTCGTGCCGACGAAGCTTGCGAGCACCGTGCCGATCGCCAGCAGGGTGGTGTTGGTCAGAGGCGTACCGCGCAGGTTGCCGCTGATCAGGATGCCGCCGGCGATGGTGAAGAGCGCGAAGAGCAGGATGATGAAAGGGATGTAGTCGAGCAGCGCCGTGTGAAGCAGCGCAGCGAGCGCCGGGTCGAGCCCTCGGAGAAGCACCAGCGGAGCCAAGGTGAGCACGGCCCAGAAGGCGGCGAACTTGCCGTAGTGGCGCTCCCAGAGATGCGGGAACACCACCGGACCCAGCGCGATCGAGAGCAGCATGCCGGCGAAGGGCAAAGCCCAGCCGGCACCCATCGTTGCCCCGCCGATATCGCCGGCGGCCAGCGCCGGGCCAGCGGCCAGAATGGCCGGCACCGCCGCGATCAATGCTCCCCCGCGCCGCATCATCTCAGAGACCGGCCGTCAGGGCTTCGGCGCCTCGATGACCGGCGGCGCATTCAGGTCGAATCCGCCGGGCAGGCCCGGCCCGCCCAGGCCCGGGATCTGGATCGAGTCGAACTGCTTGTCGATCGCCTTCTGGTCGAGCTGCACGGCCGATGCCTTGTAGTGCATCACCATCTGCGGGAAGAGCACGACGAGCGCGACCATGATGCACTGGATCACCACGAAGGGCACCGCGCCCCAATAGATCTGGCCGGTGGTGACGGGCGCCATCATCTTGCCGGTGACGCGATCCTTGTAGGGGTTCTTCGGCGCGACCGAGCGCAGGAAGAACAGCGCGAAGCCGAAGGGCGGGTGCATGAACGAGGTCTGCATGTTCACGCCGAGGATGACGCCGAACCAGATCAGGTCGATCCCGAGCTTGTCCGCCGCCGGTCCGAGCAACGGCACGATGATGAAGGCGAGCTCGAAGAAGTCGAGGAAGAAGGCGAGCAGGAAGACCATCACGTTGACGACGATCAGGAAGCCCGTCGCGCCACCGGGCAGGCCGACCAGCAGGTGCTCGACCCAGAGATGGCCGTTGACGCCATAGAAGGTCAGCGAGAACACCCGCGCGCCGACCAGGATGAAGAGCACGAAGGCCGAGAGCTTGGCGGTCGATTCCGTCGCCTGCCGGAGCAGCTCGAAGGTCATCCGCTTCTTGCCCCAGGCGAGCAGGATCGCGCCGGCAGCACCCATCGCGCCGCCTTCCGTCGGCGTGGCGACGCCGATGAAGATCGTGCCGAGCACCAGGAAGATCAGCGCCAGCGGCGGCACCATCACGAAGATGACCTGCTCGGTCATCCGCGACAGCAGGTTGAGCTTCAGGAACTTGTTGATCAGCGCGATGACGAAGGAGACCCCCACCATCAGCGACATGGTGAGCACGACGAAGTCCGAACCCGCCGTCACCTTCGTGAACAGCTTCATGTAGGCATAGGACAGGGCGAAGGCGATGATCGTCACGACCAGCAGCGAGAAGCGCCGCGTCTTGCCGTCGGCATCGCGCAGCGTCTGTGCCTCCGGCGGCAGCCCCGGCGCGCGCTGCGGGTAGACGATGGTGACGAGGAAGACGTAACCCGCATAGAGGCTCGCCAGGACGAGGCCGGGGATGAAGGCGCCCTCATACATATCGCCGACCGAGCGGCCGAGCTGGTCGGCGAGCACGATCAGGACGAGCGAGGGCGGGATGATCTGCGCCAGCGTGCCCGATGCCGCGATGACGCCCGAGGCGAGGCGCCGGTCATAGCCATAGCGCAGCATGATCGGCAGCGAGATCAGGCCCATCGAGATCACGGACGCCGCGACGACACCGGTGGTCGCCGCCAGCAGCGCGCCGACGAAGATCACCGCATAGGCGAGGCCGCCGCGGACGGGGCCGAAGAGCTGGCCGATGGTATCGAGCAGATCCTCCGCCATGCCGGAGCGCTCGAGAATCAGGCCCATGAAGGTGAAGAAGGGGATCGCCAGCAGCACGTCGTTGTTCATCGTGCCGTAGATGCGTTCCGGCAGGGCCTGCAGGAAGTTCTCCTGGAACATGCCGAGATCGATGCCGATCAGCGCGAAGAGCAGTCCGTTGGCGGCGAGCGCGAAGGCGACGGGATAGCCGAGCAGCAGGAAGACCACGAGCGTCGCGAACATCACCGGCGCCATGTTGACGCGCAGGAAGTCGCCGATGCCGCCGCCCGCCGCGAAGGCGTCGCCGGTGTGGAGGCCGAAGAAGGCGAGGACGGTGAGCGCGAGCAGCAGGCCGGCGACGCGCGGAAGGCGATGAGCGTGCATGGGATCGTTCCGGACTTCTTGCGGGCCGCTCACGAAGCGAGGCCCTGTTCCTTGGCTTGGTCGAGCAGGCGCTGGGCTTCCGCCTCGGCCGCGGCCGCATGGCCGGCGGCGGCCTCCTGATCCTCAAGGTCTCCGCGTATGATCGCGATCTGCTTGATGATCTCGGAGACGCCCTGGAAACTCAGCATCACGAAGCCGACCACCACGAGGCCCTTGGCGGGCCATTGCGGCAGGCCGCCGGCCGAGAGCGACTGCTCGTTGATGGCGTAGGAACGCAGGAAGAACGGCCAGGAGTGGTAGACGATCAGCAGGCAGAACGGCATCAGGAACAGCACGTGGCCGAGCAGCTCGATCCACTGGCGGACGCGCTTCGGCAGCATGCTGTTCACGATGTCGATGCGGATGTGCTCCTTCACCTGCATCGTCCATGACGCGCACATCAGGAAGACCGCACCGAACAGCATCCATTGCAGCTCGAGCCAGGCATTCGACGAGACGTTGAAGATCTTGCGGACGATCGCATTGACTGTCGCGACGATGACGGCCGCGAGGATAAGCCAGGCGATTTTCCTGCCGATGAAGCCGTTGACCGCGTCGATGACCCGGCTGATGGCGAGGAGGCCCTTCACATTCCCGCTCCCGTCGAGGCGCTACGCGCCGGATATGCATGTCCGGGCATTGATTATGCGCCGTTTACGCGCTGGATCGGTATAGGAGCGTTGCGCCACACGCAAGACTATGCCGTTCTCATCCCTTAGACGAAAGATGGATGTGCGCGGCCCTCGCATTTCGCGCCAGCAGATTGCGAGCAGCATCCCGCAGGATGCGCCCACAGAGAAAATTCGTTATGTCCGCGTTCATCTTCGGGGAACAATATTCCCCGTGATCATTCCCCACCGGCTGATTCGAGGCCGAGATGTGTCGCTTCCTCGCCTATTCAGGCGTCCCCGTCTTTCTCGAGGATTTCGTCGCCTCGCCCTGCCATTCGCTGATCCACCAGTCGCTTCACGCCGAGGAGGCCAAGACTGGCACGAACGGCGACGGCTTCGGCGTCGGCTGGTATGGCGAGCGGGCCGAGCCGGGGCATTACCGCGAGGTGCGCCCGGCCTGGTCCGACGAGAACCTGCTCTCGATCGCCCGGCAGGTGCGCTCGCATCTGTTCTTCGCCCATGTCCGGGCCGCGACAGGCACCGCGACGACGCGGGCCAACTGTCACCCCTTCGTCCACGGCCGCTATCTCTTCATGCATAACGGCCAGATCGGCGGCTACGGACTGATCCGCAGGCAGCTGGAGGCGTTGATCCCGGATTCGCTCTACGGCGCCCGCGCCGGCACCACCGATTCCGAAGCCCTCTTCCTGCTCGCCCTTGCCCATATGGCCGAAGGGATGGCACCGGGCGAAGCGCTTGCCGCCGCCCTCTCCGACGCGCTCTCCCTGATGGAACGGACAGGTGTCCGCGAGCCGCTGCGCTGCGCCGCCGCGCTCGCCGACGGCGAAACGATCCATGCGATCCGCTGGTCTTCAGACGCCAGGCCGCCTAGCCTCTATGTCTGTCCGCGGCCCGACAGCGTCGTCGTCGCCTCAGAGCCAGTCGACGCCGCCCGCGAATGCTGGCAGGCCCTGCCCTGCAACACGCTGGCCACGGTGCAGGCCGGCAACGTCACCTTTTCGCCCTTCCTGGTCGGTTTGCGGCAGGCAGCCTGACCCCAGCGCGCGGCGCCGGCAAGGCGGCGGAAAAAGGGGCCGTTGTGTGCGGCCCCTCTCCGGGCGTACCGCCAGATCTCAGTTGTGATGCGGCAGCACGCCGGTGTTGTCGCCCGACTGGTTGTATTGGTCGGACGGGGCCCTGAAGTGGTTGTGATAGGCCATGTACTGGGCCTGCTCCGCAGCAGCCCGCTGGCTCTGGCTCTGTTCGCGCACGATGCTCGCGGCGCCGAGCTCGGCGGCGTAGGCCATCGATCCGGCTCCCAGGAGAAGCAGCGCAGCAGCGACGGCAACGATCTTGCGTGAAAGCATGGCAACCTCCTGAACTGTGTCGCCCGCCCCGTCTAACTAATCATCGAGCACCGATTGCCAATCTTCTTGCCTGCCTGCTTGGCCTCACTTTCGCGTGAATTTCGGGAAGGCGGCCGATACATGCGCCCTTCAGTAATCGCCGCCGTGCAAGGAGCAGCAATATCCTCAAAGGCGCGGCGGGCATGCGCCACGCGCCCTGACGCATACCCTGTTGCCTTCCTACGTCGAAGGCCTAGCCTTGCCGGTCTGGCGAGGCCGCTTCCACTGAAAGGCGACGGGCGATGAAGAAGGGTTCCGATCTTCTGGTCGAAGCGCTTGAGAACGAAGGTGTCGACCGCGTCTTCGGTGTTCCGGGCGAGGAAAATCTCGACGTCGTCGAGTCCCTGCGCAAATCCAAGATCGAGCTGGTTCTGACGCGGCACGAGCAGGCCGCCGCCTTCATGGCCGCGACCCATGGCCGGCTCACCGGCAAGCCCGGCGTCTGCATCGCGACACTCGGCCCCGGCGCGCTCAATTTCTCGACCGGCGCGGCCTATGCCCATCTCGGCGCCATGCCGATGATCCTGATCACCGGGCAGAAGGCGATCATGACCGCCAAGCAGGCGCGCTTCCAGATCGTCGACGTCGTCGCCTCGATGCGCCCGCTCACCAAGATGACGCGCCAGATCGTCAGCCCCGGCAGCATCCCCTCGGTGGTGCGCGATGCCTTCCGCGTCGCGATGGAGGAGAGGCCGGGCCCGGTCCATCTCGAGCTGCCCGAGGACGTCGCGGCCGAGGAGATCGAAGACATTCCGCTGATCCCGGTCCACCCGCTCGACCGGCCGATCGCACCGGACGCGCCGCTCGACCGCGCGGCCGAGATGATCCTCGCAGCCAGGCGGCCGCTGGTGATGATCGGCGCCGCGGGCAACCGGCCGCGCCTGGTCGAGCCGCTGTCGGCCTTCGTGCGCCGCACCGGCCTGCCCTTCTTCAACACCCAGATGGGCAAGGGCGCCGTCACCGGCGGCTCCAATCTCTATATCGGCACGGCCGCGCTCTCCGAGGGCGACTATGTCCACGAGGCGGTGGCGCTCGCAGACCTGATCGTCGCCGTCGGCCACGACACGGTGGAGAAGCCGCCCTTCCTGATGCGCAATGCCGGCGGGCCGAAGGTGATCCACATCGGCTACCAGTCGGCCAATGTGGAGCAGGTCTATCACCCCGACGCGGAGGTGATCGGCGATATCGGCGCCACGGTCACCGGGCTGGCCGACAGGCTCGAGGGCAAGCTGCCCGAGCAGAAGCAGATGCTGGAGCTGCGCCAGAAGGTCCTGACCAAGATCAATGCCCGCGCCGAGGAGGACCGCTTCCCGGTGACGCCGCAGCGGCTCGTCCATGACGTGCGGGCGGTGATGCCGGAGGACGGCATCGTCTGCCTCGACAACGGCATGTACAAGATCTGGTTCGCGCGGAATTACCGCACCCATGTCGCCAATACGCTGCTGCTCGACAATGCGCTGGCGACGATGGGGGCCGGCCTGCCCTCGGCGATGATGGCGGCAATGCTGCATCCCCGGCGGCGCGTCATGGCCGTCTGCGGCGACGGCGGCTTCATGATGAACTCGCAGGAGATGGAGACGGCGGTGAGGCTCGGCCTCAACCTTGTCGTGCTCGTGCTGAACGACGGCGCCTACGGCATGATCCGCTGGAAGCAGGCCGTCGACAAATTCCCCGATTACGGCATGACCTTCGGCAACCCCGACTTCGTGCGTTATGCCGAGTCCTATGGCGCCAAGGGCTCCCGCGTGACCTCGGCCGAGGCGCTGGTGCCGACGCTGGAAGCCGCCTTCAAGGGCGGCGGCGTCCATCTCGTCGACTGCCCGATCGACTATTCCGAGAACACCCGCGTCCTCGTCGAGGAGTTGCGCAACAAGGTGCCGGACGTCGATCTGGCCTGAGCAGTGCTCCGATCTTCGAGAACTTCCGCTTCGTCGCCCATCGCCGGGTCATCCCGGGCGACCGAAGGGAGACCCGGGATCCATGCCGGAGCTATTCCGATATATGTTCCGGCATGGATCCCGGATCTCCGCTCCGCTGCGTCCGGGATGACCCGCGCCTTTTTCGGAAGAGAGAGCCATGCTTCAGGTTGTTCAAGCCTATGACCGCGCCCCGATCACCGAGATCGAAACCGACGACGAAGCCGCGCTCGAGCGCAAGCTCAAGGCGGCGCAGGATGTGTTCAAGGACCGCGACAACTGGCTGAAGCCGCATCAGCGCATCGCGATCCTGCGCAAGCTCGCAAGCCTGCTCGAAGCGAAGCGCGACCATTTCGCCATGCAGATCGCCCGCGAGGGCGGCAAGCCGCTGCCGGATGCGATCGTCGAGGCGAACCGGGCGGTCGACGGCGTCCACAACGCCGCCGACGAGCTGCGCAATTTCGCCGGGCGCGAGATCCCGATGGGGTTGTCGGCCGCCGCCGCCGACCGCTGGGCCTTCACCACCAAGGAGCCGATCGGCATCGTCGCGGCGATCTCGGCCTTCAACCACCCGCTCAACCTGATCGTCCACCAGGTCGCGCCGGCCATCGCCGTGGGCTGCCCGGTCATCGTCAAGCCGGCTGGCACGACGCCGCTCTCCTGTATCGACTTCGTCAAGCTGGTGCATGAGGCCGGGCTGCCGGAGGCCTGGTGCCAGACCTTCGTTCCCACCGAGACCGCGCTCGCCGAGAAGCTCGCGACCGATCCGCGCATCGCGTTCCTCAGCTTCATCGGCTCGGCCAAGGTCGGCTGGTACCTGCACTCCAAGCTCGCCCATGGCGCCCGCTCGGCGCTGGAGCATGGCGGCGTCGCACCCGCTATCGTCGACAAGAGCGCCGATCTCGATGCGATCATCGAGCCGATCGTGAAGGGCGGCTACTACCATGCCGGTCAGGTCTGCGTGTCGACGCAGCGCATCTATGTCCATGAAGCCATCGTCAATGACTTCACCGAGCGGCTCGTCGCCCGCGTCAAGAAGCTGCGCACCGGCGACCCGACGCTGAAGGACACCGAAGTCGGCCCGCTGATCATCCCCAAGGAGGCCGATCGCGTCGCCGCCTGGATCGACGAGGCGGTGAAGGGCGGCGCTAGGCTCGCGACCGGCGGCAAGCGCCTGTCGGAGACGACGCTCGAACCGGCCGTGCTGATCGACCCGGCGCCGGAAGCCCGCATCTCCAGCGAGGAGGTGTTCGGCCCGGCCGTCGCGATCTATCGCTACAGCAAGCTCGACGAGGCCATCGCGCGGGCGAACTCACTGCCCGTCGCCTTCCAGGCCAGCATCTTCGCGCAGGACATAGACGTCGCGCTGCGCGCCGCGAACCGGCTCGATGCCTCGGCCGTGATGGTCAACGACCCCACGACCTTCCGCACCGACTGGATGCCCTTCGCCGGCCGGCGCGTCTCGGGCTACGGCACCGGCGGCATCCCCTACACCATGCGCGACATGACGCAGGAGAAGATGATCCTGCTGAAGCGGCGTTGAGTGCGGGGCGCGGCGGAGCGTGACGCTTCGCCGCGCCCGGCCGATCCGGCAGCATCCGGAGCGACCCGAAAGAAAAAGACCGACGATAGCTACACTTTCAGCAAGTATCCGACGCGATATCGTCAGTTTACGACAATTCTAAACTATCAGGATTTGGTTGACCCTTCTGCAGCGGCTGCCTAGTCACGAGCTGACTGCGCCGCAATTATCTGATCGCGACGCGCAATCGAGTCAGATTCGCCGTGATCGTACCGTTTCTCATCATGCTCCGCGAAGGGATCGAGGCCGCGCTGATCGTCGGCATCGTCGCGAGTTATCTGGTCAGGACGGGGCGGCGCGAATGGCTTCCGGCGCTCTGGGTCGGTGTCGGACTCGCCTGCGCCGTGAGCCTCGCCGCGGGTGCAGCGCTCGACATCATTGCCGGAGAGCTGCCCCAGCGCGGGCAGGAACTGTTCGAGGCTGTCATTGGCCTCATCGCCGCGGCGATGCTGACCTCGATGGTGTTCTGGATGCGCAGGGCAGCACGCTCGATCAAGGGCGAGTTGCATGCCGGCGTCGACGCGGCGCTGGCCGGCGGGCATCAGGGGCTTGCGCTGGTCGGCCTCGCCTTCCTCGCCGTCGTGCGCGAGGGGCTGGAGTCGGTCTTCTTCCTGCTCGCCATCTTCCAGCAGAATGGCGGCTGGGCTCCCGCGCTCGGCGCGGGGCTCGGCATCCTGCTCGCGGCAGCCGCCGGCTACGCCATCTATGCGCTCGGCGTAAAGCTCAACCTGCGCGTCTTCTTCCGCTGGACCGGCATCCTGATCCTGTTCGTCGCGGCCGGACTCGTGGCGAATGCCGTGCGGTCCCTGCACGAAGCCGGGCTCTGGAACCACCTCCAGCAGACCGTCTACGACCTCGGCACGACCCTTCCGGCCGATGGCGCTCTCGGCGCGATCCTTTCAGGCTTCTTCGGCTATCAGGAGCGGGCGGCGCTCGGCGAGGTCATCGCCTATCTCGCCTTCCTGATCCCGATGCTCGCCCTGTTCCTGGCTGGTGGCCGGCAGGAACAGACGGCGGCAGTCGCACCCCGCTCCGAAGCACGACACTCGCCGCGCCTGAGGCTGGCCGGCGCCGGCACGCTGCTCCTCATTTGCGGCGGGGTCGGCGCCTTCATCTATGCGGCGGGCAGCGGCGGCCGGCGCGTCGCCGAGGCGAGCGCGACCGACATCGCCATCGCGATCACCGACCGGACATGCGAGCCCGCGACGCTGACGATTCCCGCCGGCAAGGCGAGCTTCGTCGTGACCAATCGCGGCGAGCGCGTGCTGGAATGGGAAATCCTCGACGGCGTGATGGTGCTGGAGGAGCGCGAGAACATCGCGCCGGGCCAGTCGCGGCGGCTGACGACGCAGCTCCATCCCGGCGAATACGCCATCACCTGCGGATTGCTGAGCGCGCCGCGCGGCCGGCTGATCGTGCAGGCCTCGACAAACCAGCCGCGCCCCGCGCTGACACTGATGGATATGGTCGGCCCGGCCGCCGAATACCGCGCCCTCCTCAGCGAGCGCTCGACTGCGTTCGGAGCCGCGCTCGACGCCTTGGCGCAGGCGCAAGCGGCGCATGATCCTGAGGCCGCGGACAAGGCCCGCCGTGACGCCGCTACCCTCCTGCCGGCACTGCGCCCAGCGGTAACGGGCGATGCCGAACTCGAAGGCCTGTTCGGCAAGCTCGAGGCCGCCCTGGGCGGCAGCGAAAGCGCTCCCCGCGCCGAGCTCAGGCCGACCGCCGACCAGTTCCGTGCGGCGCTCGGCCAGCGTACCGTCCTGCCTGACACGATGCTGGCTGGCGCCATCGCGCTTCTCTCCTCCCCGGACGGAGAGACGGTCTCACCCGAGGCTGTCGCGGCAGCGAGCCATATCGCGCAACTCCTGCTGCCGCTGACGGCACGCATCGACCCCGATCTGGCCGCGCGGACCAAGGCCGTTCTCGTGGCCCTGCCGAACGACGCCAAGCCGGGTGGCACGCTCCGCTCACTGGCCGAAGACCTCTCGGCCATGCGCAAGGCGCTCGCCCTGCCTGAAGCGGAGCGCAGATCATGACCCGACCGGGCAAGACCTTCACAGCCTCGCGGCGATCGCTCCTGATCGGCGGCGCAGCGGCTCTCGGCAGCGCCTCGCTGGCACAGGCGGCAGGCGAGCCGGCACGGAACCCCGCAGCCGCACCTGAAAGCGACGCGACCACCCAACGCCAGCCCTTCCACGGCATTCACCAGTCCGGCATCGTCACGCCGCGCCCGGCGACCGGCCTCGTTGCGGCCTTCGACGTCACCGCCACTTCGCTCGACGAGCTCGAACGGCTCTTCCGGCTGCTCAGCGAGCGCATCACCTTCCTGATGCAGGGCGGGCCGGCTCCAACGGCCGATCCAGGCTTCCCGCCGCCGGACAGCGGCATCCTCGGCCCCGTCATCGCGCCCGACAACCTGACTATCACCGTCGCGCTGGGCGCCTCGCTCTTCGACGAGCGCTTCGGCCTCGGCCCGCTCAAGCCGAAGCGCCTGCAGCGGATGAAGCGCTTCCGCAACGACGCGCTCGACGGCGCGCTCTGCCACGGCGACCTGCTGCTGCAGTTCTGTGCCAACACGGCCGACACCAGCATCCACGCGCTGCGCGACATCCTGAAGAACGCGCCGGACCTCATCCTGCTGCGCTGGAAGCAGGAGGGCACGGTCCCGGTGCTCAAGCCCAAGCCGAGCGAGCCAGCGGAAAGCGCCCGCAATCTGCTCGGCTTCCGCGACGGCACCGCCAACCCCGACGCCGCGGACAAGACGCTGATGGACAACCTCGTCTGGGTCCAGACCGGTTCGGACGAGCCGGAATGGGCCGCCAATGGCAGCTATCAGGTGATCCGGATCATCCGGAACTTCGTGGAACGCTGGGACCGCACGCCGCTCGGCGAGCAGGAGGCGATCATGGGCCGCGAGAAGGCGAGCGGCGCGCCGATCGGCGGCCAGCGCGAATATGACGAGCCGGTCTATGCCGACGATCCCGAGGGCAAGCGCACCAGGCTCGACGCCCATATCCGGCTCGCCAATCCGCGCCGGCCGGAGACGGAAAGCAGCCGCATGCTGCGCCGGCCGTTCAACTATTCCAACGGCGTCACCCGCGCCGGACAGCTCGACATGGGGTTGCTCTTCATCTGCTTCCAGCAGGACCTCGAGCGCAGCTTCATCGCCGTGCAGAAGCGCCTCGATGGCGAGCCGCTGGAGGAATACATCAAGCCCGTCGGCGGCGGCTATTTCTTCGCCCTGCCCGGCGTGCCCGATGCCGGGAGCTATCTCGGCGCCGGGCTGATCAAGGCGGCGCGCGGCATCGCACCCGCCGCGGCCAATAGCCCATTCAGCAACACTTCACCCCGCAAGACAGGAGACTGATATGAGCTTGCGCTTCGCATGGCTGGCCGGGGCCGGCCTGTTCGCCACCGTGACGGCCGGGCCGGCCTTCGCCGTCTCACCGCTCGACCTCGTGGCGCCGGTCTCCGAATACAAGCTCTACGTCTCGCAGGGCGTCGACCAGCTGGTGAAGGACACCAAGGCCTTCACCGATGCGGTCAAGGCCGGCGATCTCGCCAAGGCCAGGGCGCTCTATGCGCCGACCCGCGTTTCCTACGAGAGGATCGAGCCGGTCGCGGAGCTGTTCAGCGACCTCGACGGCAAGATCGACTCGCGCGCCGACGACCATGAGAAGAAGGAGGAGGACCCGGAGTTCACCGGCTTCCACCGCATCGAATACGGGCTCTTCGCCAAGAACAGCACGGAAGGGCTCGCACCCTTCGCCGACAAGCTGCTTGCCGACGTCACCGAGTTGCAGGGCCGTATCAAGGGTCTGACGGTTCCGCCGGACAAGATGGTCGGCGGTGCTGCCGTGCTGATCGAGGAGGTTGCGGCCACCAAGATCTCCGGCGAGGAAGACCGCTACAGCCACACCGACCTCTGGGACTTCCAGGCCAATGTCGACGGCGCCAAGAAGATCGTCGACCTGCTGCGGCCGCTGGTCGCGAAGGAGGACAAGGCGCTCGCGGCCAAGATCGACGCGAACTTCGAAACCGTCGACAAGACGCTGGCGAAGTACAAGCTCGGCGATGGCGGCTTCGAGACCTATGACAAGCTGAGCGAGGCCGACCGCAAGGCGCTCGCCGCGATGATCACCACGCTGGCGGAAGACCTTTCCAAGCTGCGCGGCGTGCTCGGGCTCGGCTAAGTCGGCATCGGGCCTTCAAGGGAAGCGGCTTCCGCAGTTCGGGAAGCCGACCTGACACAGAACGGTCACGCGAGCGCGGCACTCGACAGGCGGAAGCCGATGCGCCATGGACGGCGCATCGGCGACGAACGCCCCTTCGCAGACACGGACAGCCTGCTCTCATGACCGACATTTCCGCCAAGAACCCGGCCGTACAGGGTCGCATCGCCCTGCTGGGCTGCCCGATCGAGGTCGGCGCCTCGCGCCGCGGCGCGCTCATGGGGCCGGCCGGCCTGCGCACCGCCGGCCTGGTGCGGGTGCTCGAAGATCTCGGCTACGCCGTTGCGGACCATGGCGACATCCTCGCGCGTGACCTGAAGCCGGTCGACGGCCCGGCGCCCGACAATGCCCGCTTCTACAGCGAGATCGCCGCCTGGATGCGCGCGCTGAGCGCCCGCGCCTACGAGCTCGCCCGCACGGGCGACACGCCGATCTTCCTCGGCGGCGACCACAGCCTGTCAATGGGCTCGGTCAACGGCGTCGCGCGCCACTGGCAGGAGCAGGGCCGCAAGCTCTTCGTGCTCTGGCTCGACGCCCATGCCGATTTCAACATGCCGGCGATCTCGCCCTCCGGGAACATGCACGGCATGTCCTCGGCCTTCCTCTGCGGCGAGGGCGGCCTCGACGACCTGCTCGGCTCGGAGCCGCGTGCCTCGATCTCCCCGGAGCAGCTCAGCCTGTTTGGTATTCGCTCGATCGACCCGCTCGAGAAGGCTGCAGTGAAGGCGCGCGGCATCGACATCGCGGACATGCGCGCCATCGACGAGCACGGCGTCGGCGTGCTGATCCGCCAGGTCATCGAGAAGGTGCGCGCCGCCAACGGCGTGCTGCATGTCAGCTTCGACGTCGATTTCCTCGACCCGCCGCTGGCGCCGGGCGTCGGCACCACCGTGCCGGGCGGCGCGACCTATCGCGAGGCGCATCTGGTGATGGAGCTGCTGCACGATTCCGGGCTGGTGCGCTCGATGGACATCGTCGAGCTCAACCCCTTCCTCGACGATCGCGGCCAGACGGCCCGCCTCGCCGTCGAGCTCGCCGGCAGCCTGTTCGGCCAGCAGATCACCGACCGGCAGACCCCGTCGAACGCCATCGGCGCGGCCTGAGCATCCTTCAAGATCCGCCAGCCGCCCTCGCGTCATTGCGAGGAGCGACAGCGACGAAGCAATCCAGGAGACGTAGAGCTCTACGATGCTGGATTGCTTCGCTACGCTCGCAATGACGAGCCGGTCGGGGAACCGGCTTCACACGGCCAGCGCGAAGCCGTCCTTGCGGTGGTCGGAGGCGCCGAACATGACGCCGCGCGCATGGTCGACCCAGATCGCCTGGCAGCCACCGAGCGGCTCCTCGGCCCAGACCACATCATGGCCGCGCGCCTTCAGATCGGCGGCGACAGCGGCCGGGATCGTTGTCTCCAGCGAGAGCTTGCCGTCATAGGCGAAGCTGCGCGGGGCGTCCGAGGCCTGCTGCGGATCGAGGCCGCGGTCGAGGATGCCGGAGAGGAAGTGGACGTGACCGGTCGACTGGTACTGTCCGCCCATCACGCCCATCGGCATGATCGGCTTGCCGTCCTTCGCCAGCATGCCCGGAATGATCGTGTGGAACGGGCGCTTGCGCGGCGCGATGGCGTTCGGATGTCCCTCGATCAGCCGGAAGCCGGAACCGCGGTTCTGCAGCATCACGCCGGCCTTCGGCGCGTAGATGCCGCTGCCGAAGGCCGAGAACAGCGAGTTGATGAAGGAGACCATGTTGCCGTCGCCGTCGACGACGCAGAGATAGATCGTGTCCTTGTGCAAGGGCATGTCGAAGGCTTCGGGCGCCGCAGCCTTCTCCAGGCTGATCTCCTTGCGAATGCGACCGACGAACTGATCCGACAGGAAGGCTTCCGTATCGAAGGGGCTCACAGTGGGATCGGCCACGAGGGCGTCGCGCTGGCGATAGGCGGCCTTGCTGGCTTCGGCGAGGAGATGGATGCGGTCCGCCTCGCTGAGCTTCTCATCCTTGAGGTCGAAGCCTTCGAGGATGCGCGCGATCAGCAGCGCGGCGATGCCCTGGCCGTTCGGCGGGCATTCCCAGAGGCGATGGCCGCGGTAATCGGCGCCGATCGGATCGACATAATCCGGCTTCGAGGCGGCGAAGTCTTCGAGCTCGATCAGGCTGCCGGCGGCCTTGAGCACCGCGACCATGTCCTCGGCGGCCTCGCCCTCGTAGAAGGCCGAGCGGCCCTCGCGCGCGATGCGGCGCAGCGTCTTGCCGAGCGCGGGATGGACCATCTTGTCGCCGACCGCCGGGGGATTGCCGCCCGGCAGATAGACGGCGTTGCCGAGGCCGTGCTTCTCGATGCGGCCGCGGGCCTTGGCCCAGTCGAG
This sequence comes from Allobosea sp. 05L423, assembly GCF_056397745.1. Lineage (NCBI taxonomy): Bacteria > Pseudomonadati > Pseudomonadota > Alphaproteobacteria > Hyphomicrobiales > Alloboseaceae > Allobosea > Allobosea sp. 05L423. The sequence continues at coordinate 123,556 of NZ_JBFTOA010000010.1, forward strand.
CGCGACGCGCGGCGTCACCACGAAGCCTTCCTCGGCGGCGCGGATCGCCGGGGCGAAGATCTCATCCAGGCTCTTGCTGCCGTAGTCGGCGACGAGGCGGCACCAGGTGTCGATCGCGCCGGGCACCGTGACGGCATGGGGCGAATCCGCCGCGATCGCCGTCATGCCCTGGCTGAGGAACCAGCCGAGCTCGGCCTTGGCGGCCGAACGGCCCGAACCGTTGATGGCGACCATCTTGCCATTGGCCGGGGCATAGATCGCGAAGCAGTCGCCGCCGATGCCGGTCATGTGCGGATCGACCACGGCCTGGACGGCGACGGCAGCGATGGCGGCGTCGATGGCGTTGCCGCCCTTGCGCAGGATTTCGACGGCGGCCAGCGTCGAAGCCGGATGCGAGGTCGCAGCCATACCGCGGTCACCCACCGCCACCGGCCGGCCCGGCACCATGAAATCGCGATTGCCCCAGCTCATGCGTCGTCTCCGCCTCTGCAGCGCCGTCGCTTCGCGGCGCCTTGTTTCGCACAAGGCTTTGACCGCTGGGGGAAGCGCTGGCAATCCCGCATCGCGCATGGCCGACATAACCGCGCCAAAGACAGGCAGCCCTCATCCTGAGGAGCGCCGCAGGCGCGTCTCGAAGGATGTTCGAGACGCGCCTGCGCGGCTCCTCAGGATGAGGGCTCGCACAGCTGGAGCGCCTTACGAACCAGCGCCAGCGCAGCCGTTGCGATTGACATCGCGGTATGGCGGGCTATCGCGACCCGGAAGGACGGGCCTGACATGCAAGAGTACATCCGCAAGATCATCGGGGCGCGCGTCTATGATGTCGCGATCGAAAGCCCGCTCGACCCGCTGCCGCGCCTGTCGGCGAGACTCGGCGGCAGCGCCCTGCTGAAGCGCGAGGACCTGCAGCCCGTCTTCTCGTTCAAGCTGCGCGGCGCCTACAACAAGATCGCCGGGCTCACCGCGGTCGAGGCCGAGCGCGGCGTGATCTGCGCCTCGGCCGGCAATCACGCGCAGGGCGTGGCGCTGGCGGCGCGCAAGCTCGGCATCAAGGCGACCATCGTGATGCCGCGCACCACGCCGGACATCAAGGTGCAGGCGGTGCGCAGCCTCGGCGGGCGCGTCGTGCTCCACGGCGAGAATTTCGACGAAGCCTATGGCCATGCCCGCAAGCTCGAAGCCGAGAAGGGGCTGACCTTCGTCCACCCCTATGACGATCCGGACGTCATCGCCGGCCAGGGCACGGTCGGCATGGAAATCCTGCGCCAGCATTCCGATCCGATCGAGGCGATCTTCGTGCCGATCGGCGGCGGCGGGCTTGCGGCCGGTGTCGCAGTCTACGCGAAATTCCTGCGGCCCGAGATCAAGGTGATCGGCGTCGAGCCTGAGGACGCCGCCTCCATGGCCGGCGCGATTGCTGCGGGGAAACGCATCGTGCTCGATCAGGTCGGCCTCTTCGCCGACGGTGTCGCGGTGCGGCAAGCTGGCGAGGAGACGTTCCGGCTCTGCCGCGAATGGCTCGACGAGGTCATCACCGTCTCGACCGACGAGATCTGCGCAGCGGTGAAGGACATTTTCGACGATACCCGCGCCATCGCCGAGCCGTCCGGCGCCGTCAGCCTCGCCGGCCTGAAGGCCTATGCGGCGCGCGGGGCCAAGCGGACCGGCGCGCTGATCGCGATCAACAGCGGCGCCAACATGAATTTCGACCGGCTGCGCCATATCGCCGAGCGGGCCGAGATCGGCGAGCATCGCGAGGCCCTGCTCGCAGTGACCATCCCCGAGAAGCCCGGCAGCTATCGCGCCTTCATCCAGCTGCTCGGCAGACGCGCCATCACCGAGTTCAACTACCGCTATTCCGACACCAAGGCCGCGCGCATCTTCGTCGGCGTGCAGCTCTCCGAGGGTGAGGCCGAGAAGCGCCAGATCATCGCGATGCTGGCCGAGCATGGCTACCCGGTTCTCGACATGAGCGACAACGAGCTGGCCAAGCTGCATATCCGCTACATGGTCGGCGGGAAGGCGTCGGGCCTCGGCGACGAGCTGATCTTCCGCTTCCAGTTCCCGGAGCGGCCGGGCGCGCTGCTGAAGTTCCTCAACAGCCTCTCGGCGGACTGGAACATCTCGCTGTTCCACTACCGCAACCATGGTGCCGATTACGGCCGCATCCTCGCCGGCATCCAGATCCCGCAGGCCCAGCGCAGCCAGCTGACCAAGAGGCTCGATGCGCTCGGCTATCCCTATTGGAGCGAGAGCGATAACCCGGCCTATCTCTCCTTCCTGGCGGAAGCGCATGCCGAGGGCTGAGTTTTTACGATCGGGCTGTAAGCTCAGGGCATGACGCTCGAACAACTCCGCATCTTCGTCGCCGTCGCGGAGCGGGAACATCTGACGCAGGGCGCACGTGCCCTCAATCTCACCCAATCGGCGGTGAGTTCGGCGATCGCGACGCTGGAGGCTCGCTACGCCACCAAACTGTTCGACAGGATCGGCCGGCGCATCGCGCTGACCGAGGCCGGCCGGCTCTTCCTGACCGAGGCCCGCGCCGTGCTGGCGCGCGCCGCGGCGGCGGAAGCCGTGCTCTCCGATCTCTCGGGGCTTGCCCGCGGCTCGCTCGTGCTGATGGCGAGCCAGACGGTGGCGAATTACTGGCTGCCGCCGCTGATCCAGCGCTTTCGCCGCGACCACCCCGGCATCGCCGTCACGCTCGCCATCGGCAACACCGAGACGGTAAGCGCCGCCATCCAGAACGGCGACGCCGATCTCGGCTTCATCGAGGGTGAGATCGACGACCCCGCCCTCGCCATGACCGCCGTCGCAGAAGACGAACTCGTCATCGTCGCGCCGGCCGGCCATCCCTGGGCGCAGAGGCCTCCGTCCTCCGCCGAGTTGAAGCAGGGCGCCTGGGTGCTGCGCGAGCCGGGCTCGGGGACGCGGGCCATGTTCGAGGCGGCGCTGCCGGGGCTCGGGCTTGCGCCCTCCGATCTGGCCGTCGCGCTCGAACTGCCGTCGAACGAAGCGATCTGCGCCGCAGTCGCCGCCGGCGCCGGCACGACCGCGATCTCGCGGCTCGTCGCCGCCAATGCTATCGCGGCCGGACGCCTCGTCACGGTCGCGCTACCGCTGCCCAAGCGCCGTTTCCTCGCGCTGCGCCACAAGGAACGCTACCTCGCCAAGGCGGCGGCGGCGTTTCTGGCGCTGGCAGAGACCCGCACGCCCTGAACCCCTGCTGATGACGGCTCGGTCTCGGCCACATCAGGCGGTTGACATTGATGATATGTTATAATGTAACAAATTATCCTTCAGCGAACCGGACTTTTTCCGATGCCTCCATCCCCGCTTCTCGTCGACCGGCGCCTGCCGGTCACGGTCCTCTCCGGCTTCCTCGGCGCCGGCAAGACCACGCTGCTCAACCACATCCTGAACAACCGCGAAGGCCGGCGCGTCGCCGTCATCGTCAACGACATGAGCGAGGTGAACATCGACGCCGATCTCGTGCGCGAAGGCGGCGCCAATCTCTCCAAGACCGAGGAGAGCCTGGTCGAGATGAGCAATGGCTGCATCTGCTGCACGCTGCGCGACGATTTGCTGAGCGAGGTGCGCCGCCTCGCCGAGGCACGGAAGTTCGACTACCTGCTGATCGAGGGCACCGGCATCGCCGAGCCCCTGCCGATCGCCGCGACCTTCTCCTTCCGCGACGAGGAGGACCGCTCGCTCGACGATGTCGCCCGGCTCGACACGATGGCGACGGTGGTCGACGCGCTCAACCTGCTGAGGGATTACGACAGCCGCGACTTCCTCGGCGATCGCGGCGAGACGGCGGGCGAAGGCGACGAGCGCAGACTGGTCGACCTGCTCGTCGAGCAGATCGAGTTCGCCGACGTCGTGGTGATCAACAAGGCGGGCGAAGTCGCGCCGCAGGAACTGGAGAAGGTCAGGCAGGTGGTGCGCGGGCTCAATGCCGATGCGCGCATCGTCGAGGCCGATTTCGGCCGCGTGCCGCTCGATGAGGTGCTCGATACCAAGCTCTACAGTGAGGAGAAGGCGCAAGAACATCCGCTCTGGCACAAGGAGCTCTATGGCTTCCGCGACCATGTGCCGGAGACCGAGGAATACGGCATCCGCTCCTTCGTCTACCGGGCGCGGCGCCCTTTCCATCCGCTGAAGCTGCACGGCTTCATGGGCAAGCACCTGACCGGGGTCGTCCGGGCCAAGGGCCATTTCTGGTTGGCGACCCGGCCGCACTGGGTCGGCGAATATTCGCTGGCCGGACGCGTCACCCGCACCGAAGGCATGGGGCGCTGGTGGGCGGCAGTGCCCAGGGAGCGCTGGCCGGGCTCGGAGGAGTTCCAGTCGCTGATGCGCAAGCACTGGTCACCGACATGGGGCGACCGACGTCAGGAGATGGTGTTCATCGGCGGGCCGGAGATGGACGAAGCTGCGATCCGCGCGGAACTCGACGCCTGCCTCACCGGCAGCGTGACCACCGGGCTGACGCAGGCGCTGCTGGGATTGGAAGACCCCTTCCCGCGCTGGGACCGCGACGCGGCTTGAGCCTCATCTCAATCGAGCCCTCATCCTGAGGAGCCGCAAAGCGGCGTCTCGAAGGATGCTCCGGTGGGCTCGGGAGACTCGCGCATTTCCTGAGGCATCCTTCGAGACGCCATTCCATCGGAATGGCTCCTCAGGATGAGGGCTTCGCAGGTGACGAAGGGGTCCGCGTCTCAGGCCGCCGCGACGGCGCTCGGCGCTGCTCGCATCAGCATGCCGAAGAGATCGCGCGGATCGTCGGGATCCGCGATCAGGTCGAGATCGACATAGGTGCCGGCCTCGCGGATGCGCTCATGGACATAGCGCAGCGCCGAGAAGTCCTCGATCGCGAAGCCGACCGAGTCGAACAGCGTGATCTGACTGGAATCGGTGCGGCCCGTCGCCGTGCCGGCGATGACCTTCCAGAGTTCCTCGACCGGGTGGTCGGGGTCGAGCTGCTGGATATCGCCTTCGATGCGGGTCTGCGGCGGATACTCGACGAAGATCGAGGAGCGCAGCAGCACGTCGCGGTGGATCTCGGTCTTGCCGGGGCAGTCGCCACCGACCGCGTTGATGTGGACGCCGGCGCCGACCATGTTGTCGGTCAGGATCGTCGCGTACTGCTTGTCGGCGGTGACAGTGGTGACGATCTCGGCGCCCTCGACCGCTTCCATCGCGGTGGCGCAGCGCGTGATCCTGAAGCCGTGGCGCGCGAGGTTACGGGCGCATTTCTCGGTTGCGGCGGGATCGACGTCATATAGCCGGAGGTTCTCGATGCCGAGCAGCGCGCGGAAGGCGAATGCCTGGAACTCGGACTGGGCGCCGTTGCCGATGAGCGCCATGGTCGCGGCATGCTTCGGCGCGAGGTGCTTCGCCGCCACCGCCGACATCGCCGCCGTGCGCAGCGCCGTCAGGAAAGTCATCTCCGAGAGCAGGACGGGATAGCCGGTCGCGACGTCCGAGAGCAGTCCGAAGGCGGTGACCGTCTGCAGGCCGGCCTTCATGTTCTTGGGGTGGCCGTTGACGTATTTGAAGCCGTAGAGCTTGCCGTCGCTGGTCGGCATCAGCTCGATCACGCCTTCGAGGCTGTGGGAGGCGATGCGCGGTGTCTTGTCGAAAATCTCCCAGCGCCGGAAATCATCCTCGATATAGCCTGCGATGTCGGACAGCATCCGCTCGATGCCGATCGCATGGACCAATTTCATCATGTGGTCGACGCTGACGAAAGGCACGACATTCAGTTGCTGAACCATAGGATCCCCTGTTGCTCTCGCGAGAGCCCTATAGTGCCCGGCTTCACCGGCAGGCGATAGAAGCCAGATTGACCTGATCGACGCCAAGATTGATCGAAATGAATAGATCCATTATCCACTTCGGACGATGGACGATATCGATCACAAGCTCATCACCCTGCTGCGCCACGATGGGCGCCGCAGCATCTCGGACCTCGCGGCCGATCTCGGGCTGACGCGGGCGACGGTGCGCTCGCGGCTGGAGAAGCTGGAACAGTCGGGCGAGATCATCGGCTTCACGGTGATCCTGCGCTCGGATGCGATCGACCTGCCGGTGCGCGGCATCACCATGATCGAGATCGCCGGGCAGGCCGCGGATTCGGTCATCGCCGCGCTGAGCGGCTTCAGCGAGGTCTCCAGCATCCACACCACCAACGGCAACTGGGACCTCGTGGTCGAGCTCGGCACCTCCGACCTGATCGCTTTCGATCAGGTTCTCAGACGCATCCGCCTGATCCCCGGCGTCACCAACAGCGAGACCAGCCTGCTGCTGGCGACGCCGCGCAGCGTCAAGGCGCGGCTGTAGGAACCGATCCGTCTGAACCACCCCCGTCATCCCGGGCGCAGCGAAGCGAAGACCCGGGATCCATTCCGGAACGCGGCCAATGAATGTTCCGGAATGGATCCCGGATCGGCGCCGCTTACGCGGCTTGTCCGGGATGACGCAGTGGTTCTGGTGAAAAAGCTCCGGTGCATCCTCGTGCAAGAAGCGCCGCCGCATGGCGGCCATCCGCAAACGCGACACGGTGCCCCGTGACAGGCGCGCGCCGCGCCCCTAACGTTATCCCCCGTCAGATACAGCGTCGAGGGCGGCCGGCGATGCATGATCGCGCAAGGCCGCCCGTTCGCGTCGGACATCGACAGTTCCCGCTCGGGGCATGGACCGCCGGCCGCTTTTCGGCCGGTTGTCCTCGCTTTGAGCCAGACGAGGCAGGAGACCAGACATGGCGCATGAGCTCGAATTCTACATCGACGGCCAGTGGGTGAAGCCGTCCGGCAGCCGCACGCTGGGCGTGGTCGACCCGTCGAACGAGGAAGTCTTCGCCACTATCGCGCTCGGCGAGCAGGCCGATGTCGACAAGGCCGTCGCCGCCGCCCGCGCCGCCTTCCCCGCCTTCGCGAAGACCTCCAAGGCCGAGCGCCTCGCGCTGATGCGCCGCCTCGCCGAGGCCTACAAGAAGCGCTATGACGCCATCGCCGACATCCTGTCGCGCGAGATGGGCGCGCCGAAGGAGCTGGCGCACCGGGCACAGGCCGCGATGGGCACCGCGCATCTCGCCAAGATGATCGAGACGCTCGAGAACTTCGAGTTCGAGGAGCTGCGCGGCTCGACCCTGATCGCCAAGGAGCCGATCGGCGTCGTCGGCATGATCACGCCGTGGAACTGGCCGCTCAACCAGATCATGTGCAAGGTCGCGCCTGCGCTCGCGGCCGGCTGCACCATGGTGCTGAAGCCTTCCGAGATCGCACCGCTCAACGCGCTGATCTTCGCGGAAGCCATGGACGAGGCCGGCGTGCCGAAGGGCGTGTTCAACCTCGTCAACGGCGACGGCCCGACGGTCGGCGAAGCCATCTCGCGCCATCCGGGCGTCGACATGGTCTCCTTCACCGGCTCGACCCGCGCCGGCATCCTCGTCGCCAAGGCGGCGGCGGATACGGTGAAGCGCGTGCATCAGGAGCTCGGCGGCAAATCGGCCAACATCATCCTCGACGATGCCGACCTGAAGAAGTCGGTGAAGCTCGGCGTCGAGAGCGTGATGCGCAACTCCGGCCAGTCCTGCAATGCGCCGACCCGGATGTTCGTGCCGGAGAAGCTGCATGAGGAGGCGCTCGCCATCGCCAAGCAGGTGGCCGAGCCGCTCAAGGTCGGCGCTCCCTCGGCGGACGGCGTCTTCCTCGGCCCCGTCGTGAGCGAGGTGCAGTACGAGAAGGTGCAGCGCCTGATCGAGGCCGGCATTAAGGAAGGTGCGACGCTCGTCGCCGGCGGCCCTGGCCGGCCCGAGGGGCTGAACCGCGGCTACTATGTCCGCCCGACGATCTTCGGCGGCGTCACCGACGAGATGACGATCGCCCGCGAGGAGATCTTCGGCCCCGTGCTCTCGATCCTGCCCTACAAGAGCGACGACGAGGTGGTCGAGCGCGCCAACGACACGCCTTATGGCCTTGCGGCCTATGTCCAGTCGGGCTCGCAGGATCGCGCCCGCAAGGTCGCCTCGCAGATGCGCGCGGGCAATGTCTACATCAACTATCCGGCCTGGGACGCAGGCGCTCCGTTCGGCGGCTACAAGCAGTCTGGCAACGGCCGCGAATACGCCGATTTCGGCCTCGAGGAGTTCCTCGAGATCAAGGGCACGGTCGGCTACGCCGCGGCCTGATCGCCTAACGATACGATAGACAACGAGGCCCGGTGGACGCAAAGCCACCGGGCCTTCATTTTATGCTCCATTTCAATCGATTGAGAGACCTCAGCCATGGTCAATCCGAACCGCTATGACGCGATGCGCTACAACCGCTGCGGCCGCAGTGGATTGCAGCTGCCGGCGCTCTCGCTCGGTCTCTGGCAGAATTTCGGCGAGACCGGCAACCACGCGAACATGCGCGAGATCTGCCGCACCGCCTTCGACCTCGGCATCACCCATTTCGACCTCGCCAATAATTACGGCCCCCCGCCCGGCTCGGCCGAGACCGCCTTCGGCGAGATCCTCGCCCAGGACTTCGCGGGCTATCGCGACGAGTTGGTGATCTCGACCAAGGCCGGCTACCGGATGTGGCCCGGTCCCTATGGCGAATGGGGCAGCCGCAAATACCTGATCTCCAGCCTCGACCAGAGCCTGAAGCGGATGAAGCTCGACTATGTCGATATCTTCTATTCGCACCGCTTCGACCCGAACACGCCGCTGGAGGAGACGATGGGCGCGCTCGACGCCATCGTGCGCCAGGGCAAGGCGCTCTATGTCGGCCTCTCCTCCTATAATTCGAAGCGCACGCAGGAAGCGGTCGCGATCCTGCGCCGGCTCGGCACGCCCTGCCTGATCCATCAGCCGAGCTATTCGATGCTCAACCGCTGGATCGAGCAGGACGGGCTGCTCGACACGCTCGATGCCGAGGGCATCGGCTCGATCGTGTTCTCGCCGCTGGCACAGGGCATGCTGACCGACAAGTACCTCAAGGGCGTGCCGGCCGGCAGCCGCGCCGACAAGAAGGCGCCCTCCTTCCGCGACGGCTTCCTCAGCGACGACAACATCAGGCATATCGCAGCGCTGAACGAGATCGCCAAAGCGCGCGGCCAGAGCCTCGCGCAGATGGCGATCGCCTGGGTGCTGCGCGGCGGGCGCGTCACCTCGGCGCTGATCGGCGCGAGCCGGCCCGAGCAGGTGACGGACTGCGTCGCAGCGCTGAAGAACCCGGAGTTCACACCCGAGGAGCTGGCGGCCATCGACAGCCACGCCGTCGATGGGGGCATCAACATCTGGGCGGCTTCGGCGGAGCGGTAGATCGCGCTCCATCGTCATTGCGAGAAGCAAAGCGACGAAGCAATCCAGGGGCGGCAGGGCCGAACGCCTCACCCCGTCCCCTGGATTGCTTCGCTGCGCTCGCAATGACGGGGAAGACGGCACTCGCAGCAACCAAAGCCCTCCCGTCCTGAGCTTCTCGGGTCGCCGCTGCGCGGCGCCCGAGAATGACGGCACGGTTCAATCCTCCTCCGCCACCGCCGCGATCGGCAGCGCGCTGGAGCGCTTCACCTGCCCGAGCGCGAAGCTCGACTCGATCGAGGCGACGCCGTCGAGGCGGGTGAGCTTGTCCTTCAGGAAGCGCTCATAGGCCGGCAGGTCGCGCACGACGATGCGCAGGAGATAGTCGCGCTGGCCGGTCATCAGGTAGCAGTCGACGACCTCGGGCCAGCGCGCCACGGCCTGCGAGAAGCGGTCGAGTTCATCCTCGCGCTGACGCTCCAGCCTGATCGAGACGAAGACGCTGATCGGCAGCCCGACCTTGGTCTGGTCGATGATAGCCGCGTAGCCCTGGATGACGCCGGCTTCCTCAAGCATGCGGATGCGGCGCGCGCAGGGCGAGGCCGACAGCCCGATGCGCTGGGCGAGGTCCTGCACCGAAAGGCGCGAGTTGATCTGCAATTCCGCGATGATCTTGCGATCGAGCGCATCGAGGCGCAGGCGTGCCATTCCCTGTCTCCGGTCCCGGCTGAGATCGCCCTTTTACAGGAGAGCCCACTCGCCACCACTGGCATCTCGGCGAGGACGGATGGCGGCGACGGCATACCGCTGGCGCGAAGGACCCGACCGCGCTATGCGATACCTACAATCCACCGAATGTATGGAAACCAACTTGGCGATGGCCGATAGTGACGAAGCGCTCCACTGGATCGGCCGGCTCGACCCGGCGGCGGGGCCGCGCTACCTCCAGATCGTCGCGCAGCTCGAACGGGCGGTTGCCGACGGGCTGCTCAGGCCGGGCGACCGGTTGCCGCCGCAGCGCCGCCTCGCAGAACATCTCGCGGTCGATCTCACCACCGTGACGCGCGCCTTCGGCGAGGCTCGCGAGCGCGGCCTGATCGACGCCGTGACGGGGCGCGGCTCCTTCATCTCGGCGCGGCGGGAGCAGGAAGGGCCACCGCTCGACCTCAGCATGACCATTCCGCCGGCGCCTAAAGGCTTGCGGCTGGGCGAGTTGATGCAGCGCGGCATCACCGAGATCCTGGCGCGCAGCGATGCCGACCAGCTGATGAACTATCATGGCGGGGCCGGCTCGCTGGCCGAGCGCGCTGCCGGAGCGGCCTGGCTCTCGCCGCTGATGGGCGCAATTCCGCCGCAGCGCATCGCGGTGGTGCCGGGCGCCCAGACCGGGCTCAACGCGCTGCTCTCACTGCTGGCTCGGCCCGGCGACACGATTCTGACGGAACCTCTCGCCTATCCCGGCCTGATTGGCGCGGCGCGGCAGCGTGCTCTCTCCATGGTGCCTGTGGCTGGCGACGCAGATGGCCCGCTCCCGGACGCGCTCGACGAGGCTGCTGTCCGCCATGGGGCCCGGCTGTTCGCCCTCACGCCGACGCTGCAGAATCCGACCTGCATCACCCTGTCCGCGCAACGCCGGCTTGATCTCGTCGCCGTCGCCCGTCGGCGCGACCTCATCCTGATCGAGGACGACCCCTACAGCCCGCTCGCCGGAGATGCCCCGCTGCCGCTGGCGGCTCTGGCGCCGGAGCGGACCTGGCATGTCGCGACCTTGTCGAAGGTGCTGACGCCCGGCCTGCGCACGGCCTTCATCGTCATGCCGGAGGGAGCTGACGGCGCTCTGTTCCTCGCCGCCCTGCGCGCGACGGCACTGATGCCCGCGCCGTTGATGACGGCGCTCGCCGCCCATTGGATCAGGATCGGCGCGGCAAGGGATCTGCTGGATGGCGTGCGGCGCGAGGCGGCCGAGCGGCAGCTGCTGGCGAGAGAGATCCTGCCGGAGACGATGCAGGGCCATCCGCATGCGCTGCATGTCTGGCAACCCCTGCCCGCGCATTGGGAACGCAACAGCCTGATCGAACGCGCCCGCCTCGCCGGGCTCGGCGTGATGGCTGCCGATGCGTTCAGCACGGGCGGCACGGCGCCGGATGCGATCCGGATCGCACTCGGCGCGATCCCCGAGCGGGCGCGACTGGCCGAGGCGCTCAATCTGCTCGCCGGGCTGATCCGCGGCGACGCGCAAGCGGGGCGCTAAGCACGCTGGCCTCGTCAGCTGGAAGCTGCGGGCTTGTCCTGCGGCGTCGGGCGGGCGAGCCGGCCTTCCTCGGCCTTGTGGAAGAACTGCGAGGCGACGAGCCAGCCTTTCAATGGCTGAAGCGGTGGAATGCAGGTCAGCAGGATCAATGGCAGCGTCGTGACGAGATGCACCCAGGTCGGCGGGTTGTAGGTCAGCTCCAGCCAGAGCGGAAAAGCCGCGGCCGGGATGCAGACGAACATCATCACGAAGAAGGCCGGGCCGTCGGCCGGGTCGGCGAAGGAGTAATCCAGCCCGCAGACCTCGCATTTCGGCTTCAGCTTCAGAAAGCTTTCGAACATCTTGCCCTGCCCGCAGCGCGGGCAGCGGCCGCGCAAGCCGGTCTGGAGCGGAGAGAGTGGCGGCCAGTGCTCGCCGGACATGAAAGTTCTCCTCGGGGCGGTGCCGTTCGATCGGCATCGCCCCTCAGATCATTCCAGACAAAGACAATGTCAAGATTGTATGCGTCTTAGCTGACTGCCTGCGCGGATCAGTCGCGGGAGCAGTGGGGCTTCCTGTCCAACCAAATGCGGGTCATCCCGGCTCTTCGCGTCAATGAAGAGTTCCGGAGGCCGAGGCCAATAAAGAGCGTCATTCTCGGGCTTGACCCGAGAATCTCTGGCAAATGAGACACAGGAGCCTCCTCCGGCAGGAGATGCTCGGGTCAAGCCCGAGCATGACGGCGGAGGCGCTCCGGCGGTGATGACTTGCGCCTATTGGGAGAGCGCTGCGCCAACCAGTCTCAAATATGCAGCGCGTGGCCCAGCGCCTTCATCGCGGCCTCCGGGAAGGCCTCGCCGAGCGTCGGATGGGCGTGGATCGTGCCGGCGATGTCCTGCAGCGTGGCGCCCATCTCTATGGCGAGCCCGAAGGCGGCCGAAAGCTCCGAGACGCCCTGCCCCACCGCCTGGATGCCGAGCACGAGATCGCTGCCGGCCTGCGCGACGACGCGCACGAAGCCGGCCTCACCATGGCGGGTCATGGCCCGACCGTTCGCCTGGAACGGAAACTGCCCAATCTTCAGCTCATGACCGGCGCGCTTCGCCTCCTCGGGCGAAAGGCCTACCGAGACGATTTCGGGGTCGGTGAAGCAGATCGCCGGGATGCAGCGCTTGTCCCAGGCGCGCGGCAGGCCGGCGACGATCTCCGCCACCATCTCGCCCTGCGCCATCGCGCGATGCGCCAGCATCGGTTCGCCGGTGACATCGCCGATGGCGTAGATGCCTCGCATCGCCGTCTCGCAGCGCTCGCCGATGCGGATGAAGCGGCCGTCCATGTCGAGGACGAGGTTTTCGAGGCCGAGATCGTCGGTGACCGGCTTGCGGCCGACCGTCACCAGGATCTTGTCGGCCGGCAGGCTGCGCTCGGTGCCATCGGCGGTCTCGATACGCAGGCCGTCGCCTTGCGCCGTGAGCCCGAGCGCCTTGGCACCCGTCAGCACCTCGACGCCGAGCGCGGTCAGGCGCTTCGAGACCGGGCCGGTGAGGTCGGTGTCGTAGAGCGGCAGGATGCGCTCCTGAGCCTCCACCACAGTGACCCTGCTGCCCATCCGGGCGAAGGCGGTGCCGAGCTCCAGCCCGATATAGCCGCCGCCGACCACGACGAGGCGCTTGGGAACCTCCGTCAGCGCCAGCGCGCCGGTCGAGGAGATGACGTTGCCGCCGAAGGACAGAAACGGCAGTTCGACCGGGGCGGAACCCGTGGCAATGACGATCGCCTCGGCCTGGATCGTCTTCGGGCCGGTCTCGGTCTCGACCACGACCGTCTTGCCGTCGCGGAAGCGGGCCTTGCCATGGACGATCTTGACCTTGGCCTTGCGCAACAGGGCAGCGACGCCGTTGTTGAGGCGCCGGACGATGCCGTCCTTCCAGGCCACCGCCTGCTTCAGGTCGAGCCTCGGCTCCGCGGCGGTCAGGCCGAAGGGCGTCTTGCCGGCAGCGGCCTCCGCCAGCTTCTCGAACTCCTCGGCGACATGGATCATCGCCTTGGAGGGGATGCAGCCGACGTTGAGGCAGCTGCCGCCGAGCTTGGTGCTCTCGACGATGACGGTGTCGATGCCGAGCTGGCCGGCGCGGGTGGCGCAGACATAGCCGCCGGGCCCGGCGCCGATGACGAGGAGCTTGCAGGTGATCTCGGTCATGCGCGGCCTCCGTGGCCCAGGCTTTCACGGTCGTCCCAACTAGCGCCCGTCATTGCGAGCGAAGCGAAGCAATCCAGGGGGATTGGGCTGAAGCGTTCCGCCAAGCCCCCCTGGATTGCTTCGTCGCTTCGCTCCTCGCAATGACGGGTAACCGCGTCGCGCTCGATGGCGATCCTCATCACGTCACAGATCCACGAAGAGCGTGGCCGGGTTCTCCAGCAGCTCCTTCAGCCGCTGCACGAAAACGGCGGCGTCCCAGCCGTCGATCACGCGGTGGTCGAAGCTGGAGGAGAGGTTCATCATCTTGCGCGGCACGAAGGTGGTGCCGTCCCAGACCGGGCGCACGACCATCTTGTTGACGCCCACGATGGCGACCTCCGGGTAATTGATCACCGGCGTCGTGGCGATGCCGCCGAGCGCGCCGAGCGAGGTGATGGTGATGGTCGAGCCGGTGAGTTCGTCGCGCGTCGCGGTTCCGTCGCGGGCGCGCTCGGCCAGGCGGTTGAGCTCGATGCCGCAACCCCAGAGGTCGCGCGCCTCGGCATGCTTCACCACCGGAACGACGAGGCCTGTGGGGGTCTGCGTCGCGATGCCGATATTGATCGCCGCATGCTGGCGCACGATCCCGGCATCGTCGTCATAGAGCGCGTTCAGCGCGGGCTGCTCGGCCAGCGCCTTGACCATGGCGCGCATCAGGAAGGGCAGCATCGTCAGCTTCGGCCGCTCCGGCGTCGGCTTCCTGTTCAGGGTCGCGCGCAGGTCCTCCAGCGGCGAGACGTTGACCTCCTCGACGATGGTGATGTGCGGAATGCGCGACTTCGACAGCGCCATCTTCTCGGCGATGCGGCGGCGCAGGCCGACGACCTTGACGTCGGTGACGGCATTCTGCTCGACGAGCCCGCCGCCACGGACCGGCTCCGGCCCGCGCAGCAGGAAGGCGTCGATGTCCTCATGGGTGACGCGGCCGGCCGGGCCGGTGCCCTGGACCTGGCGCAGATCAACCCCGGCCTCGCGCGCCTTGAGGCGCACTGCCGGCGAAGCCAGCGGCTTCTCGCCCGGTGCCCGGCGCTGAGCGGGAGCGGCGCTGGCATGTGCGAGCTTCGGTGGCGGCGGGGGCGGCACAGCCAGCTTGGCGGGAGCGGCAGGCGCCGCAGGCTTTTCGGCCTTGGGCGGCGGCGCGGCGGCCGGCTTCTCGGCAGGCGCGTTTTCGGCAGGCTCTTCAGCCACCGCGCCTTCAGCGCCCGCCACCTTCAGCTTCACGATGGCCGAGCCGATCGCGACGGTGTCGCCGACCTCGGCGCCGACCCAGGTCACCTCGCCCTCGACCGGCGAGGGAATCTCGACCGTCGCCTTGTCGGTCATCACGGCGGCGAGCAGGTCGTCCTCGCGAACGATGTCGCCGACCTTGACGTGCCACTCGACGAGTTCCGCCTCGGCGATGCCTTCGCCGACATCCGGCAGCTTGATGATGCGCTCGCCCATCAGCGTGCCTCCATGATGTCGCGCAGCGCCTGTCCGAGGCGGGCGGGGCCGGGGAAGTAGTCCCATTCCTGCGCATGCGGATAAGGCGTGTCCCAGCCGGTGACGCGCATCACGGGCGCCTCCAGATGGTAGAAGCAATGCTCCTGCACCAGCGCGACGAGTTCGCCGCCGAAGCCCGAGGTCAGCGTCGCCTCGTGCAGCACGATGCAGCGGCCGGTCTTCCCGACCGAGGCAACGATCGCCTCCAGATCGAGCGGGACCAGCGTGCGCAGGTCGATGACCTCAGCATCGATGCCGGTCTCCTCGGCTGCCGCCAGCGCGACATGCACCATCGTCCCGTAGGCGATAATCGTGACGGCGCTGCCCTCGCGCCGTGTCACCGCCTTGCCGAGCGGCACGGTGTAATGGCCTTCCGGCACCTCGGAGAGCTCATGCTTCGACCAGGCCGTGACCGGGCGGTCGTGGTGGCCGTCGAAGGGGCCGTTATAGAGCCGCTTCGGCTCCAGGAAGATCACCGGGTCAGGGTCCTCGATCGCCGCGATCAGCAGGCCCTTGGCGTCATAGGGGTTGGACGGGACGATCGTCTTCAGGCCGGAGACATGGGTGAAGAGCGCTTCCGGGCTCTGGCTATGGGTCTGGCCGCCGAAGATGCCCCCGCCGGTCGGCATGCGGATCACCATCGGGCAGGTGAAATCGCCGGCGGAACGGTAGCGCAGGCGCGCGGCTTCCGAGACGATCTGATCGTAGGCCGGATACATGTAGTCGGCGAACTGGATCTCGACGCAAGGGCGAAGGCCATAGGCCGCCATGCCGATCGCGGTGCCAACGATGCCGGCCTCGCTGATCGGCGCGTCGAAGCAGCGCGAGACGCCGTATTTCTGCTGCAGCCCGTGGGTGCAGCGGAAGACGCCGCCGAAGAAGCCGACATCCTCGCCGAAGACCACGACATCGTCGTCGCGCCCCATGGAGACGTCCATGGCGGAGCGGATCGCCTCGATCATCGTCATGCGTGCCATCGCGTCAGACTCCGATCTGCTGGCGCTGGCGGCGCAGATGCGGCGGCAGCTCCGCATAGACATCCTCGAAGATGTCGCGCGCCGAGGGCTTGCCGCCGGAATGCAGCGTGCCGAAGCTCTCGGCCTCCTTCTGCGCGGCGATGACCGTCGCGAGAATTTCCGCCTCCGCCTGCTTGTGGCGCTCCTCCGACCAGGCGCCGACCGCGATCAGGTGCTGCTTCAGCCGGATCAGCGGATCGCCCAGCGGCCAGTCGTCGGATTCGTGCTTGGGGCGATAGGCGGAGGGGTCGTCCGAGGTGGAATGGGCGCCGGCGCGATAGGTGACGTATTCGACAAGCGTCGGCCCGAGATTGCGGCGGGCACGCTCGACCGCCCATTGCGCCACGGCGTAGACCGCAAGGTAATCGTTGCCGTCGACGCGCAGCGCCGGAATGCCGAAGCCGAGGCCCCTCGCCGCGAAGGTCCCGGAGCCGCCACGGGCGATGCCCTGAAAGGTCGAGATCGCCCACTGGTTGTTGACGACGTTGAGGACGACGGGGGCCTTGTAGGTCGAGGCGAAGACCAGCGCGGCGTGGAAATCCGATTCCGCCGTCGAGCCATCGCCGATCCAGGCGGCAGCGATGCGGGTATCGTTCTTGATCGCCGAGGCCATCGCCCAGCCGACCGCCTGGACATATTGCGTCGCGAGGTTGCCCGAGATCGAGAAGAAGCCGTGCTCCTTGGAGGAGTACATCACCGGCAATTGCCGGCCCTTCATCGGGTCGCGCTCGTTCGAGTAGATCTGGCACATCATGTCGACGAGCGGATAGTCGTGCGCGATCAGCAGGCCGGCCTGGCGATAGGTCGGGAAGTTCATGTCGCCGGGCTGGAGCGCGATGCGGAAGGCGCAGCTCACAGCCTCCTCACCGGTGTGCTGCATGTAGAACGAGGTCTTGCCCTGTCGCTGCGCCATCTGCATGCGCCCGTCGAAGGTGCGCAGCGTCATCATGTGGCGAAGGCCCCGGATCAGGTCCTCATGCGAGAGATCGGGCACCCAGGGGCCGACCGCCTCGCCCTCGCGATCGAGCACGCGGATGATCGAATAGGCGAGGTCGCGGATATCCTTCGGGTCGACATCGACAGGCGGCCGCGCGACCGAGCCCGCCTTCGGGATCACGACATGGGAGAAATCGGGCTTCTCGCCAGGACGACTCGCCGGCCTGGGGACATGAAACTGCAGTGGCTGGGTCGCTGCCGGCGCGCTGCCGGCCTTGTCGCTGCTCATGAGCGCCTCCATCCCTGTCGCTCCAGCATTCCGCCTTCGCACGCATCCCGCAAGCGCCTGTGGCGCTCTTCCGTGATGCGGCAGGACGCACAGCCGGGAGGCGATCGTTCCCCTTGCAACCAACGCTAGCGTTGCAGCCGCGGAGGTTCATTCCGAATTTGCCGGCGCGCGCGAAATCAGACAGAAGATACTTCTGCCCAATCGATAAACCTCGGAATGATCTCCCGATGAACAAAAAGAGCCAGAACGGTCCTGCTCTCGATCTCATCGATCGCAAGATTCTCGCTGCACTGCGGGATGACGGGCGGCTGACCACGCAGGCGCTCGCCGAAAAGGTGGGACTGTCACCCTCCCCCTGCTGGACGCGGGTGAAGCGGCTGGAGGAGTCGGGCGCGATCGAGAGATATGTCGCCCTGCTCGACCACAAGGCGCTCGGCTACAACAACATCGTCTTCGTCGAGATCACGCTCGAC
Source organism: Allobosea sp. 05L423 (assembly GCF_056397745.1). Lineage (NCBI taxonomy): Bacteria > Pseudomonadati > Pseudomonadota > Alphaproteobacteria > Hyphomicrobiales > Alloboseaceae > Allobosea > Allobosea sp. 05L423. The sequence goes on from NZ_JBFTOA010000010.1 coordinate 141,516, forward strand.
AAGCATGACGATCAGGTGCTCGACCAGTGCGGCGAGGCGCTGAGCCGGGCGCCGGAGGTGGTCGAGGCGCATCTCGTGACGGGCGAGTACGACTACCTCGCCAAGGTCGTGGTCAGCGGTACCGACCATTACGAGCGCTTCCTGCGCGGAACGATCTATCGCATTCCGGGCGTGCGCCAGACGCGGACGACCTTCGGCTTGAGGGCGCTGAAGCGGACGCTGTCGGTCGATCCGCTGAAGGTGGCCGGGTGATGCGCCGTCATGCTCGGGCCTGACCCGAGCATCTCTTGCCGGAACGAGCTACTTTAGCCTCATCCTGCCTGAGATTCTCGGGTCTGCGCTTCGCTTCGCCCGAGAATGACGGCCTTCCCCGTCATGCTCGCCCTTGTGGCGAGCATCCACGTCTCGAACACGTCCTTAGACCAGCGAAGACGTGGATGGTCGGGACAAGCCCGACCATGACGACGCGGTCGAGGTTGACCCTACCCCAGCATCTCCCGGACCAGCGGCACGACCTTCTCGCCATAGAGCCGGATGCACTCCATCGCCTTCTCATGCGCCAGCGGGCCGGCGCTGTATTTGAGCTGGAAGCGGGCGATGCCGAGCCCCTTGGCGGTGGCAGTGATCTTGCGCGCCACCGTCTCGGGCGAGCCGAGATAGAGCGAACCGCGTGCAACCTCCTGCTCGAAGTCCTCGCGGGTCATCGGCGGCCAGCCGCGCTCGGCGCCGATGCGGTCACGGTTCGCCTTGAAGGCCGGGAAGAACTCCTCCTTGGCCTGCTCGTCGGTCGCCGCAACATAACCCGGGGAATGCACGCCGATCGGCTTCACCGGCTTGCCGATCTGGGTATAGGCGCGGTGGTAGAGATCGACATAGGGTTTGAAGCGCAGCGGATCGCCGCCGATGATGGCAAGCATCATCGGCAGATCGTAGCGCGCCGCGCGCACCACCGATTCCGGACTACCGCCGACGCCGATCCAGGTCTTGAGCGGTCCATTCTCGACCGGCGGGTAGACGAGCTGGTCCTTGAGCGGCGGGCGGATCGAGCCCTGCCAGCTCACCGGCTGCTGCGGCAGCAGCGCGGCGAAGAGATCGAGCTTCTCCTCGAAGAGCTTTTCATAGTCGCGCAGGTCGAAGCCGAAGAGCGGGAAGGATTCGGTGAAGGAGCCGCGACCCAGAATGACCTCGGCGCGCCCGTTCGAGAGCGCATCCACCGTCGAAAAGCGCTGGAAGACGCGGATCGGGTCGTCCGAGCTCAGCACGGTGACCGCCGAACCCAGCTTGATCCGGCTGGTGCGCGTGGCCATGCCGGCCAGCACCGTTTCCGGCGACGACACGGCGAAATCGGCGCGGTGATGCTCGCCGACGCCGATGAAATCGATGCCGACGCTATCAGCCAGGATGGCTTCCTCGACGAGATTGCGGATCACCTGAGCATGCGGCAGCGGCTTGCCGTCCGCCCCGTTGGTGACGTCGCCGAAGGTGTCGAGCCCGAATTCCAGTTCCTGTGCCATGATCATCCCGAGGCCGCGACGCGACCTGTTGCTTGCCGGCCATCCCGGCCTGAGGGAGTTAGGATCGAGATTGCCTCCACGCAATTCTTGCAGCGTTGCCCCGGCAGCAACAACCTGTTTGCACAGTTGCAACCGCTGCGCTTGCAACGGCTGCGCGCTATGCCGATGCTCGGCGGCCGCGGCGACATCAGCCGTTCCTGAAGCGACGCCATGATCATTCGCCAGCTGGTCTATCTCGATGCGCTTGCCCGCGAGAAGCATTTCCGCCGTGCGGCCGAGGCCTGCTATGTCTCGCAGCCGACGCTCTCTGCCGCGATCGTGCAGCTGGAGGAAGAACTCGGCGTGATGATCGTCGAGCGCGGGCGGCGCTTCCAGGGCTTCACCAAGGAGGGCGAGGTCGTGCTCGCCCACGCCCGGCGCATCCTGGCCGAAGCCGAGGTCATGAAGGATTCGATCGCCGAACTGCGCGAGGGCGTCTCCGGCCGGATCAGGCTCGGCGCGATCCCGACCGCGCTGCCGATGATCGCCCATATCACCGCGCCCTTCTCGGAGCGCTATCCGGCGGTGTCGCTCACCGTGCTGTCGCTGACCTCGCAGGAGATCCAGCAGGGCATCGACGATTTCGAGCTCGATGTCGGGCTGACCTATCTCGACAACGAGCCGCTCGACCGGGTGATCTCGAAGCCGATCTACCAGGAATCCTATGTGCTGCTGACGCGCGAGGACGGGCCGTTCGGCGCGCGCGACACCATCACCTGGGCGGAAGCCGCCGAGCAGAAGCTCTGCCTGCTGACCGGCGACATGCAGAACCGGCGCATCATCGACGGCATCTTCCGCTCGGTCGGCACCGCGCCGCGGCCGATGATCGAGACCAACTCGATCTTCAACCTGTGCTCCCATGCCGGCATCCAGGGCGTCGCCAGTATCGTCTCGCTGCAGCTTCTGGAGTTCTTCGGCATCCCGCTCGGCACCAGGGCGCTGTCGCTGGTCGAGCCCGAGGCGCAACGCACCATCGGCCTGATCGTCGCCGACCGGCAGCCCGTCGCCCCGCTCGCGCGCAACCTGCTGATGATGACGAAACCGGTGACCGATGCGCGGCTGCCGCGCCGGCCCATTGTGCGATAGCCTTCGCCTATCGTCGTAGAAGCGGCGCAGCATTGTGCGGCGCAAAATGGCCTGATTGCGAAATTTTCGGACCGCCGACTTGGCTCACCTGGCCGCCGAGCCCAGTAACTGCGCGAGTTTGATAGTCACAAACTATCATGCAGTTGAAACAAACGATTTGAAATCATTCCAGGATACCCCACCTTTTCCGACAAGAGGCGCCCGGCGAACCGGGCCGATGGAGGAAAGATGGCGGGTTATCCGGCCTGGGATCAGGACAACGCGCGCACGCTCATTGCCAGCCTGGCGCATCTGGAAGGCGCCACGCTTCCGATGCTGCATGCCCTGCAGGACGAGTTCGGCTATGTCGACCCGCAGGCCGTGCCGCTGATCGCGGAGGCACTGAACCTGTCGCGCGCCGAGGTCTATGGCGCGATCTCCTTCTATCACGACTTCAAGACCGCGCCGCAGCCTGCCCGCCTGATCAAGCTCTGCCGGGCGGAAGCCTGCCAGTCGCTCGGCTGCGAAAAGGTCGTCGCTGAGCTTGCCGCCGAGCACGGCATCGTCGTCGACGGTGGACCTTCCGGCGACGCGCTGGTCGAAACGGTGTACTGTCTGGGCAATTGCGCGCTCGGCCCCTCCGCCCTGGTCGATGGCGAACTGATGGGGCGCGTCGACGCAGCCCGCGTGGCCGGGCTCTGCCAGCACGGAAAGGCGCGGTCATGAGCGCCGCCCCGGTTCGCATCTTCATCCCCGTCGACGCGGCCGCCCTGTCGGTCGGCGCGGAGGCCGTCGCACAGGCCGTCGCGGGCGAAGCGGCAGCACGCGGCCTCGCCGTCGAGATCATCCGCAACGGCTCGCGCGGCATGCTCTGGCTGGAGCCGCTGGTCGAGGTCGAGACGGCTGAAGGCCGGATCGCCTATGGGCCGGTCGCGGCTCAGGATGTGCCCTCGCTCTTCGATGCCGGCTTCATCTCGGGTGGCGCGCACCGCTTGAGCCTCGGCAAGACCGAGGAACTGGACTGGATGAAGCGCCAGCAGCGCCTCACCTTCGAGCGCGTCGGCGTCATCGACCCGCTGTCGATCGCCGAGTACCGCGCCCATGGCGGGTTCAAGGGGCTGGAGAAGGCGCTCGGCCTGACCGGCGGCGAGATCGTCGAGGCGGTGAAGGCTTCCGGCCTGCGCGGCCGCGGCGGCGCAGGCTTTCCGACCGGGATCAAGTGGAAGACCGTCCACGATGCCAAGGCGGAGCAGAAATACATCGTCTGCAACGCCGACGAGGGCGACAGCGGCACCTTCGCCGACCGCATGCTGTTCGAGGGCGATCCCTATCTCACCATCGAGGGCATGGCGATCGCGGCGGTCGCGGTCGGTGCGACGCGCGGCTACCTCTATCTGCGCTCGGAATACCCGCATGCCCATCGCACGCTGCAGCGCGCGATCCTCAAGGCGGAGGCGGCCGGACTGATCGGCGCCTCGGTGATGGGCTCGGGCCGCGCTTTCCATCTCGAGGTCCGGCTCGGTGCCGGCGCCTATATCTGCGGCGAAGAGACCTCGCTGCTGGAAAGCCTGGAAGGCAAGCGCGCCATCGTCCGCGCCAAGCCGCCGCTACCGGCTTTGCAAGGTCTCTTCGGCAAGCCGACCGTCGTCAACAACGTGCTCTCCTTCGCGGCCGTGCCCTGGATTCTGGCGCATGGCGCGCAGGCCTATGCCGATTACGGCATGGGCCGCTCGCGCGGGACGCTGCCGGTGCAGCTTGGCGGCAACGTCAAACGCGGCGGGCTGATCGAGCTCGCCTTCGGCATCAGCCTGCGCGAGATCATCGAGGATATGGGCGGCGGCACGCTCTCGGGGCGGCCGATCCGCGCCGTGCAGGTCGGCGGCCCGCTCGGCGCCTATCTCACGGCCGAACAGCTCGACGTGCAGATGGATTACGAGGCGCTGGCGAGCATGCGCGCCATGCTCGGCCATGGCGGCATCGTGGTGTTCGACGACAGCGTCGACATGGCCCGGCAGGCGCGCTTCGCCTTCGCCTTCTGCGCCAAGGAAAGCTGCGGCAAGTGCACGCCCTGCCGGATCGGGGCGACACGCGGCGTCGAGGTGATGGACCGCATCATCGCCGGCGCGGAGGTTCCGAAGAACATCGCCGTGCTGCGCGACCTCTCGAAGCTGATGACCGACGCCTCGCTCTGCGCCATGGGCGGGCTCACCCCCATGCCGGTCCTGAGCGCGCTCAACCATTTCCCCGAGGATTTCGACCGTCCTCCCAGTCCGTTGCAAAAACTTGCGCTGGCGGCCGAGTGAGGAGGCCACGATGAGCCTGATCAAGGAAATCGACTACGGCACGCCGATCCGGCTCTCCGAGCAGACGGTGACGCTGACCATCGACGGCCAGAGCGTCACTGTCCCGGCCGGGACCTCCGTGATGGCGGCGGCGATGAGCATGGGCACCGCAATCCCGAAGCTCTGCGCAACCGACTCGCTCGAACCCTTCGGCTCCTGCCGGCTCTGCCTCGTCGAGATCGAGGGACGGCGCGGCACGCCCGCGTCATGCACGACTCCGGCAGAAGACGGTATGATTGTGCGCACCCAGTCGGAGAACCTGTCCGGCCTGCGCAAGGGGGTGATGGAGCTCTACATCTCCGACCATCCGCTGGACTGCCTGACCTGCTCGGCCAATGGCGATTGCGAATTGCAGGACATGGCGGGCGCGGTCGGCCTGCGCGAGGTGCGCTACGGCTACGAGGGCGAGAACCACGTCTTCGCAGAGGGTAAGGACGGCGCGGTCAACGAGAACTGGCTCGCGAAGGACACCTCGAACCCCTACTTCACCTACGATCCGTCGAAATGCATCGTCTGCAATCGCTGCGTGCGCGCCTGCGAGGAGGTGCAGGGCACCTTCGCGCTGACGATCACGGGCCGGGGCTTCGAGTCCCGCGTTGCGGCGGGACCGACCGACTTCCTCGGCTCGGAATGCGTCTCCTGCGGCGCCTGCGTGCAGGCCTGCCCGACGGCGACGCTGATCGAGAACAAGGTCATCGAGCACGGCCAGCCCGAGCATTCCGTGGTCACGACCTGCGCCTATTGCGGCGTCGGCTGCTCGTTCAAGGCCGAGATGCAGGGTGACCGCGTCATCCGCATGGTGCCCTACAAGGACGGCAAGGCCAACGAGGGCCATAGCTGCGTCAAGGGCCGTTTCGCCTGGGGCTATGCCACCCATACCGACCGCATGACCAAGCCGATGATCCGGACGAAGATCACGGATCCCTGGCGCGAAGTGTCGTGGGAAGAGGCGATCAATTACGCGGCTTCCGAGTTCAAGCGCATCCAGGCGAAGTACGGCCGTGAATCGGTGGGCGCCATCACCTCGTCGCGCTGCACCAACGAGGAGGTCTTCCTCGTCCAGAAGCTGGTGCGCGCCGCCTTCCGCAACAACAACGTCGATACCTGCGCCCGCGTCTGCCACTCGCCGACCGGCTATGGCCTGCGGACGACACTCGGCACCTCGGCCGGCACGCAGGACTTCAAGTCGGTCGCCAAGTCCGACGTCATCCTCGTCATCGGCGCCAACCCGACCGACGGCCATCCGGTCTTCGCCTCGCGGATGAAGAAGCGCATTCGCCAGGGTGCGCGGCTGATCGTGGCCGATCCGCGCCGGATCGACATGGTGCAGTCGCCGCATATCAAGGCGGACTACCACCTGCCGCTCAAGCCCGGCACGAACGTCGCGCTGCTCAATGCGCTCAGCCATGTCGTCGTCACCGAAGGGCTGATCGACGAGGATTATGTGCGCGAGCGCTGCGATCTCGGCGATTTCGAGCACTGGGCCCGCTTCGTCGCCCGCGAGGAAAATTCGCCGGAAGCGAGCGAACAGTACACCGGCGTGCCGGCAGCCGACGTCCGCGGCGCGGCGCGGCTCTATGCGACGGGCGGCAACGGCGCGATCTATTACGGCCTCGGCGTCACCGAACACAGCCAGGGCTCGACTACGGTGATGGCGATGGCGAATTTGGCCATGGCGACCGGCAATATCGGCAGCGACGGCGTCGGCATCAATCCGCTGCGCGGGCAGAACAATGTGCAGGGCTCCTGCGACATGGGCTCGTTCCCGCATGAGTTCTCCGGCTATCGCCACGTCTCGGACGACGCCACCCGGCAGGTCTTCGAGATGATGTGGGGCGTGCCGCTCGACGCCGAGCAGGGCCTGCGCATCCCCAACATGCTCGACGAAGCGGTCGAGGGCACCTTCAAGGGCCTCTATGTGCAGGGCGAGGACATCGCCCAGTCCGACCCGAACACCAAGCATGTCACGGCAGGCCTGGCCGCGATGGAATGCGTCGTCATCCAGGACATCTTCCTGAACGAGACGGCGAAATACGCCCATGTCTTCCTGCCGGGCGCCTCCTTCCTCGAGAAGGACGGCACCTTCACCAATGCCGAGCGGCGCATCAACCGCGTGCGGCAGGTGATGGCACCGCTCGCCGGCAAGGACGAATGGCAGGTCACGATCGAGCTGGCCCGCGCGCTCGGCTACGAGATGTCCTATGGCCATCCCGGCGAGATCATGGATGAGATCGCGCGGCTGACCCCAAGCTTCGCGGGCGTCTCCTACGACAAGCTGGAGAAGCTCGGCTCCGTGCAGTGGCCCTGCAACGACAAGGCGCCGACCGGCACGCCCTTGATGCATGTCGACCGCTTCGTGCGCGGCAAGGGCAAGTTCATGATCACCGAGTTCGTGCCGACCGAGGAACGCACCGGGCCGCGCTTCCCGCTGCTGCTCACCACGGGCCGCATCCTCTCGCAATACAATGTCGGCGCGCAGACCCGGCGCACCGAGAACGGCGCCTGGCATGACGAGGACGTGCTGGAGATCCACCCCTTCGATGCCGAGAGCCGCGGCATCCGCGACGGCGATCTCGTCGCGCTCGCCAGCCGCTCGGGCGACATCGCGCTCAGGGCGGAAATCTCGGAGCGCATGCAGCCCGGCGTGGTCTACACCACCTTCCATCACGCCAAGACCGGCGCCAACGTCATCACCACCGACTTCTCGGACTGGGCGACGAACTGCCCGGAATACAAGGTCACCGCCGTCGAGGTGCGCCGCACCAATGCCTGGTCGGCCTGGCAGGAGAAGAATTTCGAGGAAGACGTGACCCTGCGCCGGATCGCGGAGCGCCTGCCCGATGCCGCGGAATAACCCGCCCGCCCAGCCGCCGGCCTCGGCCGCCGTCAAGGCCGAGCCGCTGCGCTTCGGCGCGGCGCGCGAAGGCGCGCGCGAGATCGAGGTCGCGGTCGAGACGCCCATCAACATCGTCTACGGCAACATGCCCTATGCGGTGATGATGGCGAGCCCGTCGGACCTCGAGGATTTCGTCACCGGCTTCAGCCTGACCGAGGGCATCGTGCGCGGCGCGGACGAGATCCGCGGCATCGCCGTCGAGCCGAAGGACGAGGGCGTGATCGTCACCGTCGAGCTGGCGCCCGGCCGCTTCCGCGAGCATCTGGCACGGCGGCGCAACCTTTCGGGGCGGACGTCCTGCGGGCTCTGCGGCGTCGAGACCATCGAGGAGATCCCGATGGCCGATGCGGCGAGGCGGGCGGCGCGCGCCGTGCCCGGCTCGGCGATCGAGGCCGCACTCGCAGCGCTCGACAAACACCAGCCGCTGAACCAGCTCACCCGCGCCGTCCATGCCGCCGCCTGGTGCGATGCCTCCGGCAACGTCATCGCGGTGCGCGAGGATGTCGGCCGCCACAACGCGCTCGACAAGCTGATCGGCGCTCGCCTGCGCGCCGGGGCCGATGCCAGCGACGGCTTCCTGCTCGTCACCAGCCGTGCCTCCTTCGAGATGGTCGAGAAGGCCGCGATCTTCGGCGCCGGCACGCTGGTCGCGATCTCCGCACCGACCTCGCTCGCGATCGAGCGTGCCCGGCATCTCGGCCTGACGCTGGCAGCGGTGGCACGCCGCGACGGCTGCATCGTCTTCACCGGCGCCCTCGCGCCCGAGCGCGAGACTGTCGCCCGATGATGGAGGCCGGCCTGAGCACAGAAGACACCCCCGGCGAGCCCCACGACGAGAACATCGCGAAGCTCCGGCGCATGGCGGGGCAGATCGCCGATTTCTTCAAGGCCTATCCGGAGGAGGAGGCCGCCGCCTCCGTGGCCGATCACATCAACCAGTTCTGGACCGGGCGCATGCGCGGGGACTTCCTCGCCGCCTTCGCCGCCCGTCCGGAGGACCTCCCGCCCCTGCTGCGGCACGCCCTGCCGCGGATCAGGCCGGGGCGCGGAGGTTAGCAAGCAAGGCGCCGCCAGCGCGGTGCATCGAGAAGTTCAACGAGCCGGGACACTACCCGGCCCGAACGGCGAAGCCATGGGGAAAGGAAACGGGGAATGAGCGTCGCACAGGATATCGGACAGATCGGGGGCGGCATCGGCCTGCTCGACCGCGAACGAACCATCGCCAAACCGGGCTTCAACCGCTGGCTCGTGCCTCCGGCCGCGTTGTGCATCCATCTTTGCATCGGCATGGCCTATGGCTTCTCGGTGTTCTGGCTGCCGCTGAGCCAGGCGATCGGCATCACCAAGCCGGTGGCCTGCGCCGCCGATGTCGGCCTCGCCGCCTCGCTGTTCACCACGGCGTGCGACTGGAAGGTCGCCGATCTCGGCTGGATGTACACGCTGTTCTTCGTGCTGCTCGGCTCCTCCGCGGCGATCTGGGGCGGCTGGCTCGAGCGCGTCGGACCGCGCAAGGCGGCCTTCGTCTCGACGCTGTGCTGGTGCGGCGGCCTGCTGATCTCGGCGCTGGGCGTCTACTGGCACCAGCTCTGGCTGATGTGGCTGGGCTCCGGCGTCATCGGCGGCATCGGGCTCGGTCTCGGCTACATCTCGCCGGTCTCGACGCTGGTGAAGTGGTTCCCGGACCGGCGCGGCATGGCCACGGGCATGGCGATCATGGGCTTCGGCGGCGGCGCGATGATCGGCTCCCCGCTGGCGGACATGCTGATGAACTATTTCAAGACACCGGCCTCGGTCGGCGTCTGGCAGACCTTCGTCGCGATGGCCGCGATCTATTTCGTCTTCATGATGGCCGGCACCTTCGGCTATCGCGTGCCGCCGGCGAACTGGCGCCCGGAGGGCTGGACGCCGCCGGTGACGCAGAACGCCATGATCACCTCCGGCCACGTCCATCTGAAGGACGCGCACAAGACACCGCAGTTCTGGCTGATCTGGGCCGTGCTCTGCCTCAACGTCTCCGCCGGCATCGGCGTGCTCGGCATGGCCTCACCCATGTTGCAGGAGATCTTCGCGGGATCCCTGATCGGCAAGCCGGAGATCGGCTTCGCCGCGCTCGACGCCGGGCAGAAGACGCAGATCGCCACCATCGCGGCGGCCTTCGTCGGCCTGCTCTCGCTGTTCAACATCGCCGGGCGCTTCTTCTGGGCCTCGCTCTCTGACAAGCTCGGCCGCAAGCTGACCTATGCCACTTTCTTCGGGCTTGGCATCCTGCTCTACGGCCTGTCGCCCTGGGCGGCGCATGCCGGGTCGCTGGCGCTGTTCGTCGGCTTCTTCTGCATCATCCTGTCGATGTATGGCGGCGGCTTCGCGACCGTGCCGGCCTATCTCGCCGACATGTTCGGCACGCAGTTCGTCGGCGCCATCCATGGCCGGCTGCTGACGGCCTGGTCGACCGCCGGCATCATCGGCCCGGTGGTGGTGAACTACATCCGCGAGGCGCAGATCAATGCCGGCGTGCCGCGCGCGCAGGTCTATGACCGCACCATGTACATCCTCGCCGGCATGCTGGTGCTGGGCTTCCTCTGCAACCTGCTGGTCCGCCCGGTCGCGGCGAAATGGTTCATGAAGGATGCCGAGGTCGCGGCGCTGCAGAAGCGGTCGACGAGCGTTGACGCGGCGGTCCATTACGGCTCCCACGGCATCGGCAAGGGTGGCGTTGACGGAGGCGCCCTGCTCGCCTGGGCCGTGGTCGGCCTGCCGATCGCATGGGGCGTCTGGATCACCCTGTCGAAATCGCTGGCGCTGTTCCGCTGAGCAGATCGCAAACGCCATCTATGAAGGCCCGCATCGAGCGATTGGTGCGGGCTTCTCTGTTAGGCGGCAGGCGATAAGCGCCGAGCGAAATGTCTCGAGCGGGTGGGAAGCAGGCCTTCGGCGGTTGCCTGCCGCACCGGTCCGGCTCATCCGCCGCGACACCACCCACCCGCGACGCTCCCCGAGCTCAAACGCCCGAACGGCTCCTAATAGTGCTTCGAATAACGATAGTGCTGTGAATACGGGTCGGAGTACGGATCGAACGACCGGCAGTCCAGCCAGTATGCCGATTGGATTGTCCGATTGACCGGCACAGCGCAGACGGAGGCGAGATCCGGGCTCCTGTATTCCGTCACGGCACAGCCCGACGACAAAACTCCGATGGCGACGAACAGGCACGCGCGTTGGATCGTTCTCATCTTCCCGTCTCCCATTGCGGACTCTGCTCAGACGCCTCGCTGCGAAGTCACCCTTTGCGAACTTGACCCATACCGGTGGCCGGGCTGGGGCCGGGAGCTACTTATCTATTCTGCCTATTTCTCTATGATCAGTCCATTCGAGCACAATTTCCCTTCCCTCCGAGCGCCGATCACCAGCAAGTGAACCCGAGGCGCCCTGAAGCCGTTATCGAAGGGTAGCTTTCCAGCCGCAGCATATCCATCCAACCAGAACGGGAGTCAGCATCATGGCGATCAACAGGACCGGTTCGGCCCATTGGGAGGGCGGCATCAAGGACGGCAAGGGCGCGATCTCGACCGAGAGCGGAGCGCTCAGCTCTTATCCTTATGGCTTCTCCAGCCGCTTCGAAGGCAAGCCCGGCAGCAATCCCGAGGAGATCATCGGCGCGGCCCATGCCGCCTGCTTCACCATGGCGCTCTCGCTGATCCTGGGCGAGGCCAATCTCAAGGCCGATGCGCTCGACACCACCGCGCGCGTGACGCTCGACAAGCTCGACGACGGCTACGCCATCACCGCGATCCACCTGACGCTGAAGGGCAAGGTGCCCGGCGCCGACCAGGCGACCTTCCAGTCGCTGGCCGACAAGGCCAAGGCGGGCTGCCCGGTCTCGAAGCTGTTCAAGGCTCCGATCACGCTGGAAGCGACGCTGGTCGGCTAAGTGGTGTATCTCGCAACGTCATGCTCGCCCTTGTGGCGAGCATCCACGTCTTGAACACCGCGCGGGCCGAAACGAAGACGTGGATGGTCGGGACAAGCCCGACCATGACGAAAACGCCGGGCATCAGGCGAAGTGGCAGGACACCTCGACACCGCCGATCGGCCGCAGCTCCGGCCGCTCGGCACGGCAGCGATCCGCGGCCTGCGCGCAGCGCGGATTGAAGCTGCAGCCCGCCGGCGGCGCGATCGGGCTCGGCACCTCGCCGGACATCGGCTTGCGCGCCCGGTTCGGTTTCTCGACATCGGGGATCGTGTCGAGCAGCAGCCGCGTATAGGGATGGCGCGGCCGGGTGAAGACCTCCTCGGCCGGCCCCGCCTCGACGAAGCGGCCGAGATACATGATGGCGAGATCGTCCGACATGTGCCGGACGACCGAAAGATTGTGGCTGATGAAGAGATAGGTCAGCCCGAACTCCTTCTGCAGCCGGACCATCAAATTGAGGATCTGGGCCTGCACGGAGACGTCGAGCGCCGAAGTCGGTTCGTCGCAGACGAGGAAGTCGGCCTCCGTGGCGAGGGCGCGTGCGATCGAGATACGCTGGCGCTGGCCGCCCGAGAAGGCATGCGGATAGCGGCTCGCATCGGTGCGGGAGAGGCCGACGACCTCGAGCAGATCGCCGACGCGCTGCTGGACCGCCGCGTCGTCGGGCCTGAGCTTCAGCTCGCGGATCGGCTCGGCGATGATGTCACCGACCCGCCAGCGCGGGTTGAGCGAGGCATAGGGGTCCTGGAAGATCATCTGCACGCGCGGCGGCCCGAACGAGCCATCGCCGCGGCGGATATCGCGGAAGTTGAGCTTGCCCTCGGTCGGCCGCTGCAACCCGACGACCATACGCGCCAGCGTCGATTTTCCGCAGCCGGACTCGCCGACGATGCTGAAGGTGGTGCCGCGCCTCACCGTGAAGGAGATGTTCTCGACCGCGCGCAGGATGCGGCGCGGCTCCTTCGAGAACAGCCGGGACAGGGCCGGCGCCGAGACGTCGAAGCGGCAGGATGCAGAGGCGACGTCGAGAATGATGTCCTCCCCTCCTCCACCGATTGCACCGCGCGAGCGCTCATCCTGAGGAGCCAGGCGTGAGCCTTGCGTCTCGAAGGATTTTTCAGAGCGCTCTGGCGCATCCTTCGAGACGCCGCGGCGCGGCTCCTCAGGATGAGGGCTCGCGGTAGGAGCTTCCATATGCTCACGCATGCGCCGCCTCCTTCAGCGGAAAATGGCAGGCTGCGGCATGGGCCATCACCGGCAAGCCCGGCTTGTGGTCCCGGCAGAAGGCCTCGGCCCGGCCGCAGCGCGGGTTGAACGCGCAACCGGGCGGGATGGCGTTAAGGCGCGGCATCGCGCCGTCGATCTGGTTGAGATGCTCGTGGCGGGCGTGGACGCTGGGGATCGAGGCCATCAGCCCGGCGGTGTACGGGTGGCGCGGACGGCGCACGACCTCCTCGACCGGCCCCATCTCGACGATGCGGCCGGCATACATCACGGCGACCCGGTCGGCCGTCTCGGCGATCACGCCCATGTCGTGCGTGACCAGCATGATCGACGTGCCGTGCTCCCGGCAGAGCCGCTTCAGCAGCGTGGTGATCTGCGCCTGGATCGAGACGTCGAGCGCGGTCGTCGGCTCGTCGGCGATGATCAGCGAGGGCTCGGCGCAAAGCGCGAGCGCGATGACGACACGCTGGCGCATGCCGCCGGAGAACTGGTGCGGGAAATGGTCGATGCGCGTCTCGGCGGCGGGGATGCCGACCTCCTTGAGCAAATCGAGCGCACGCTTGCGCGCCTGCGCCCGGCTCACCGGCAGATGGGTCATGATCGTCTCGACGATCTGGTCGCCGACCTTGAGCAGCGGGTGCAGCGAGGTCAGCGGATCCTGGAAGATCGCTCCGATGCGCCGGCCGCGCAGCTTGCGCATCGCCTCGGCCGGCAGGTTGTCGATGCGTTGGCCCGACAGATGGATCTCGCCGCCGGCGATGCGCCCCGGCGGGTCGAGCAGGCCGATCACCGCCGTGCCGGTCAGCGACTTGCCCGCCCCGGACTCGCCGACCATGCCCAGAATCTCCCCCGGCGCGATGTCGAAGGTGACGCCGTCGAGTGCCGTCAACGGGCCGTGGCGGCCGTCGAAGACGATGCGCAGGTCACGCACGGACAGGAGAGGCGCGGCGGCGGAAGCGGTCATGCGATGGCCTCGCTGCGTTCGACCGGATAGCTCGACGAGAAGATCTCGCTCATCGGCGGATGGCCCAGGGTGCGCTCGGGATAGCGCGTCATCACGCCCTCGAACTGCTTCTGGGCGCGGGCGTTGTCGGCGGCCTCGTCCTGGCCCGGAACGACCCGGTTCTCCATGACGAAGCGCCCATCGATCACCACCGCCGAGAAATCCCGGCCATGGCCGGTCAGCATCATCGTCTGGATGGGATCGATGACCTGGCCGCTATGCGGCCGGTCGAGTTCGAAGACGGTGATGTCGGCGCGCGCGCCCGGCTGGAGCCGGCCGAGATCGGGCCGCTGCAGGGCATCGGCCCCACCGACGGTCGCGGCGTCGTAATAGTCCTCCGAGCGCACGGCGCCGACATTGCCGGCCATGGTGCGGGCGAGGATCATGCCGGTCTGCAGGTTCATCACCATGTCCGGCGGGCTGGTATCCGTGCCCATGGCGATATTGAGCCCCATGGCGCGGTAGCGGCCGAAATGGTCGATAGCATTGCCGTGCCGGCCCGATACCAGCGGGCAATGCACGATGCTGGCACCGGAATCCCGGATGATCTCGAGGTCGCGGCCGGGCCTCTCGATCAGCCGGCTGCCGGAAACGACCGTGCCATGCGGCAACAGGCAGCGTTCGTTGAGGAAGCCGAGGCTCTCCAGCCATTCCGGCGGGCTCATGCCGTGCTGGGCGAGGACGAGGTCGTACTCGATCTTCGACTGGCAGCAATGCAGCCGCACCGGCACATCGAGCTCGCGCGAAGCTGCCGCCGTGCGGCGCAGCAGCTCGGCCGTGGAGGTCTCGATGCGGTCCGGCGCGAACATCGCCCGGATCAGCCCGCCCGCCTCGCCTTCATGACGCCCGGCGAAGTCGATGGCCGCGTCAAGCTCAGCGAGGCCGCGCGCCTCGTCGTAGTAGGTGACGATGCGCCCGTCCGTCTCGGCCAGTTGGTTGCCGGTGCGATAGGCCGGGCCGAGATAGACGCGCAGGCCGAGATCGGCAGCGGCTTCCGCGGCATCTTCGAATTCCTGCACCGTCTCGCCCCAGGCACGGTAGAACAGCGAGGCGATCGGCAGCGCCGTGGTGATGCCGTTGCGGATCAGCGAGGCGAAGGCATAGCGCTTCTGGAAGGCCAGTTCCTCGCGGGAATACATCTCGTAGGGACCGGCCTCGAGATAGCTGCGCGGCCAGACCCTGCCCTTCTTCCAGGCCGGCTGGTTGTCATAGGCGAGGATGGTCGTGTCGAGGTCGGAAAGGGCGTCGCAATCGACGAAGCCCGGCCCGATCAGGGCGTTGCCGTAGTCGACCCGGCGCGCGACTTCGCCGGGGAAGCCGTGGCCGACGAAGACGATCGCGCCATCCTCGAACACGACTTCGCCGTTCTCGTAGAGGCGATGGCGCCCGTCCTTGTGGCCGACGACCCAGCGCGCGGTCATCAGGATGCGGCCCTGCGGCCGCCTGGCTGCCTGCAGGCTCACGGGGCGGCCCTCACCGAGACGCCGTCGCGGGCGACGACGCGGCCGCGTTTGACGACGCGGCGCTTCGGAGAACGGGTGACGATCAGCTCCGCCAGCGTCTGGCCGGGCATGATGACGAAATCGGCGGCCTTGCCCTCGACCAGACCGTAGTCGGCGATCTCCATCACCTTGGCGCCTTCGGTCGTGCAGACGTCGAAGGCGAGCTTGAGCTCGTCGTCGCGGCGGAAATTGTTGCGCAGGCCGACGAACATCGCGCGCTCCACCATGTCGGCATTGCCGTACGGGCCCCAGGTGTCGCGGATGCCATCGGAGCCGGAGCAGACGCGCACGCCGGCCTCGAGCAGCTTCCTGACCGGCGGCGCGGCGCTGCGGGACGGAGCCGTCGTCATGATCGCGATGTCGAGTTCGGCAAGCTGCTCGATCAGCGGATCGACCAGCGCCATGTCGGGCGACCCCAGGCAGAAGGCGTGGCTGACCGTGACCTTGCCCTTCATGCCGAGCGCGCGGGTGCGCTCGATGATCAGGTCCATCGAGAAGGCGCCCATCTCGCCGGGCTCGTGCAGGTGGATGTCGAGCGGCTTGCCATAGGTCTGGCAGAGGCCGAAGACCGCATCGAGATGGCCCTTCGGGTCGCGGTCGATGCCGCAGGGATCGAGGCCGCCGACGATCTCGCAGCCGGCCTTCATCGCCCGATCCATCAGCGCCAGCGTGCCGGGGCGGCGCAGCAGGCCCGATTGCGGGAAGGCGACGAGCTCGATGTCGACGATGTCGCGGTATTCGTCGCGGGTCTTCATGACGCCCTCGACGCCCCAGAGCCCGTGCTCGGTATCGATGTCGACATGGCTGCGGATATGGGTCGTGCCCATCAGCGAGGACTGGATCGACTGCCGGGCCGCCTGGCGGGCCGGGTCGATATCGAGCCGCTTCTTGTTCTCCCGCTCGTTGTCGATCTTGTCGAGGAGCTTCGGGCCGACCTCGTTGACGTACCAGGGCAGGCCCCAGAGGCTCTTGTCGAGATGGGTATGCGCCTCGACGAGGCCGGGAATGACGATCTCGCCGCGGCCGTCCTCGACCGCCACCCCTGCGGGCGCGGCGATGTCCTTCGCCATGCGGCTGATGCTGCCGTTCTCGACCAGGATGTCGAGGGCTGCCCCGGCGTTCGGGCGGACGTTGCGGATCAGGAGGGAAGCAGTCATCGCAGGCGTATCCTCGTGGTTTCTTGTCAGCGAAGCTTCGGGTTGAGCGCGTCGCGCAGCCAGTCGCCGAGCAGGTTGACCGAGAGCACGATCAGGCCGAGCTGCAGCGAGGGGAAGACGACGAGCCACCAGGAACCGGAGAACAGGTACTGGTTGCCGATGCGGATCAGCGTCCCCAGCGAGGGCTGAGTGATCGGCATGCCCACCCCCAGGAAGGACAGCGTCGCCTCCGAGAGGATGGCGAGGCCGAGATTGAGCGTGGCCGAGACCAGCACCGGCGTCATCGTGTTGGGCAGGATGTGACGGCGCATGATCCGCGTCGCCGGCACGCGGATGATCCGGGCGGCGAGGACATATTCCTTGCGGCGCTCGACCATGGTCAGCGCGCGCACGGTGCGGGCATATTGCACCCAGCTCGTCAGCGCGATCGAGAGCACCAGCACCACCGCGGCGAAAGGCTCGCGCAACCCCGGCGGCAGCATCTCGCGGAAGATCGCCGAGACCAGGATCGCCATCAGCAGCGTCGGGATCGAGAGCACGGTATCGCCGAGGCGCATCAGCAGGTTGTCGACACGCCCGCCATAGAAGCCGGCGCAAAGCCCGATCGAGACGCCGACCAGCATCGAGACGACGACCGCGGAAAAGCCGATGATCAGCGAGATGCGCGAGCCGTAGAGGATGGCGGAGAACACATCGCGGCCCTGCGGATCGGTGCCGAGCAGGAAGGGCCATTCGCCGCCCTCCTGCCAGATCGGCGGGATCTCGGCCTTGTCGATGAAGATCTGCGTCAGGTCATAAGGGTTCTGCGGCGCGATCAGCGGGGCGAAGAGCGCGCTCAGCACCAGCAGCGCCAGCACCAGCGCCGAGAGCCAGGCGACCGGGGTGTGGCAGAAGCTCCAGCCGATGTCGCTGTCGAGGAAGCGGCGCAGGCGGCCGGGTTTCTTGATAGTGTCAGCGGGCCGGGTCTTCTCAGCGAGCATTGGCGCCTCCCGTGAGGGCGTCCTCGCGCAGGCGCGGATCGACCCAGGCATAGGTCAGGTCGACCAGCGTGTTGAGCGTGACGAAGATGAAGGAGACGACGATCAGATAGGCCGCCATCACTGGGATATCGACGAAGGTCACGGCCTGAACGAAGAGCATGCCCATGCCCGGCCACTGGAACACCGTCTCCGTCACCAGCGCGAAGGCGATGAGGTTGCCGATCTGCAGGCCGGTAACGGTGATGACCGGCATCAGGCAGTTGCGTAGCGCATGGCCGAAATGGATGGCGCGGGACGGCAGGCCGCGCGCCCTGGCGAAGCGGATGAAGTCGGTGCGCATGGTCTCGAGCATCTCGGCGCGCACAAGGCGCATCACCAGCGTGATCTGGAAGAGCGAGAGCGTGATGCCGGGCAGGATCAGCGCCTTGCGCCCGGAAGAGGTCAGGAAGCCGGTGCTCCACCAGCCGATCTGGACGACCTCGCCGCGGCCGAAGGCCGGGAGCCATTGCAGCGAGACCGAGAAGACCAGGATGAAGAGGATGCCGAGCGCGAAACTCGGCAGCGAAACGCCGAGCACCGAGACGAACTCCAGTGCCTTGGCCAGGAAACTCTCTCGTCGGATGGCGGTATAGACGCCGAGCGGAATGCCGACGGCGAGCGACAGGAAGGTCGCGACCAGAACGAGCTCGAAGGTCGCCGGGAAGCGCTCCGAGATCAGCGTGAAGACGTCCTGCTGGTTGCGGTAGGAGATGCCGAAATCGCCGCGCGCGGCATTGCCGACAAAGGTCGCGAACTGCATCGCGAAGCCCTTGTCGAGGCCGAGCCGGACGCGCAGCTCGTCGCGCTGCTGCTGGCTCGCCTGCTCGTTCAGCATCAGCTCGACGGGGTCGCCGACGAAGCGGAAGATCAGGAAGGCGAGGAAGGCCACCGCCACCATGACGCCGGCGGCGTTGAGCAGTCGCTTGAAGAGAAAAGCCGGCATGGAAAGCTCCTGCGTTCCGGCGTCATTCCCGGGCTTCGCAGAGCGAAGACCCGGGAATCTCAGGACGAGAGGGCGCTGGTTTCCGAGATAGCCGGGTCAAGCCCGGCCATGACGTCGCGCCTGCCTCACTTCATCATGGTCAGCCAGAGGCGCGGCTTGTTGTCCGAGGCCTGCACGGTCGAGGCCACGGTCGAACGCATCGCCCAGGCCATCGGCTGCTGATGCAGCGGGATGAAGAGGTGCTCGGCCTTGGCGATCTTGAGCGCTTCCTTCATCAGCTCGATGCGCTTGGGTGTGTCGAGTTCGACGCCGGCCTTGTCGACCAGCGCGTCGATGCGCGGATCACCCCAGTTGCCCCAGTTGAAGACGCCGCCCGTGCCGCTCCTCGAGCGCATCACCTGCACCAGCAGCGAATAGGCGTCGATCATCGGCTCGTTCGCCCAGCCGAAGGAGATGACGTCGAAGTCGCCCTTGACGCGCTTCGGCGCCTGCTGGCTGCGCGGCGCCATGCTGAGATTGGGCTTGAGGCCCGCGCGCGACCACATCGAGGCGACCGCCTGGCAGAATTCCTCCTCGTTGACGAGAGAGTCGCTCTGGCAGTTCATCTGGAAGGAGAAGCCGTTGGGATAGCCGGCCTCGCCGAGCAGCTTCTTGGCGCCGTTCAGGTCGAAGGGCAGCCGCTCGTCCTGCGACGGCTCGTAGCCGGGGATCGCGGGGGCGACGAGCGCGCCGGTGTTGCGCGAGAGGCCGCGCATCGCACGCTTCTGGACGGCGTCGATGTCGATGGCGCGATAGAGCGCCTCGCGCACCTTGATGTCCTTGAAGGGGTTCTTGTCCTTCACGTCGCTCTCGAAGAGCTTGTCGGTCAGGTTGAACGCGAAGAAGACCGAGCGCAGCTCGTTGGTCTGCAGCACCTTGACGTCCGGCGAGGCGGACAGGCGCGGCAAGTCCTGCAGCGGGGCGACATTGGTGAAGTCGATTTCGCCGGAGAGCAGCGCCGCGACGCGCGTCGAGGACGAGGTGATCGGCGTGAACTCGATCTTGTCGATGTTGTGCTTCGGCTTGTCCCACCAGTTCGGGTTCTTCGCGAAGACGGTCTTGGAGTCGGCGCGGCGGCTTTCGACGAAGAACGGGCCGGTGCCGTTGGCGTTGTCGGTGGCATAGCCCTTCACGCCCTTGCCGGAATCGGTCGGCAGCAGCGAGTTGTTGGCCTCCATCCACTCCTTGTCGAAGATGAAGATGTTGGTGAGGTCGTTGAGCAGCAGCGGATAGGGGCCGTTGACCTCGATCTCGACGGTGTAGTCGTCGATCTTCTTCGAGGATTTGTAGGCCGGCAAGTTGCCCTTGAGCGGCGAGTCGGGATGGGTGACGCGCGCCAGCGAGGCGATGACGTCATCGGCCGTGAAGGGATTGCCGTTGTGGAACTTGACGCCCTGGCGCAGCTTGAAGCGCCAGACGGTCGGCGACACGGTCTCCCATGACTCCGCCAGCGCCGGCTCGATCTTGAGGTCGCCGGTGTAGCGCACCAACCCCTCATAAACATGGTTCAGCACCGACAGGGTGAAGGTCTCACCGAAGGAGTAGGGATCGAGCGAGGCGATTTCGCGCGCCGACCCCCATTTCAGCGTCTTCGCCTCGGCGGTGCCCACCAGGGCGAAGGCGGCAACGGCCGCCAGCAACCAGGCCTTTTTCATCCAACTCTCCCCTTTTGTGTTTCGGCCCCGCCGCAGCGGGCCCGGATCGTCGTTGCCGCCTGTTTAGGCACCGTGGCGTTTTGGTCGCCATCTCGTGTGCGATTATTGAACAAACTTGCATACGATGAAAAGATCGTATTGTATGCGATTATTGAACACAAGCAGAAACTGGATCGGAGCCCGCGATCGTGACATTGACGCCCCCGCAAATGGTCAAATCAGGACGAGGGAAAGCCGACATGGGCGAGCGTCGTACGCCGGTTCTGCGGGCAGAATCCGTATACAGGGCGCTCCGGCGCGCGATCATCGAGCAGGCACTGAAGCCCGGCGTGAAACTGCCGGAGGATTCGATCGGGGAGCAGCTCGGCGTCAGCCGCACCTTGGTGCGTGAGGCCTTCGGGCGCCTCGCCGTTGAAGGACTGGTGGAACTCAAGCCCAATCGCGGCGCCTCCGTCGCCTATCCGACGCTGGAAGAGGCGCGCGACGTGTTCGAGGTCCGGCGCGGGCTGGAGCGGCTGGTCGCTGAGAACCTCGCCGGGCGACTGACGGCCTCCCAGGCGGCCGAGCTCGAAGCCCATGTCGAGCAGGAAGAGAAAGCACACGAGCAGGACGGGCCGGAATCGATCCGCCTCTCCGGCGAGTTTCACATCAAGCTCGCGACGATGACCGGCAACGCGCTGCTGCTGCGCTATGTCCAGGAAGCGTCGTCGCGCTGCTCGCTGATCCTGGCCATCTACGGCCGCCCGCATTCGAGCGAATGCGCGGTCTCCGAGCACCGCCAGCTCATCGAGGCATTGCGCTCCGGCGATGCGACCCGCGCCGCCGATCTCATGGACCATCATCTGCGCGCGGTCGTGACCCGCGCCTTGCTGACGCCGCGCGTCGAGCGGGACATCCGCGACGTGCTTGCCCCCTATGCCCGTAGCGAAGGATTGACCCCATCGTGACCGCACACCCGTCCGGACAGCCGCGCGCCGAGACCGCTCCCGGCATCGTCACCTTCGACTTCGCGTCGCTCACCCCGCGCGAGCGCTACAAGCTGCTGATCGGCGCCGTCGTGCCGCGCCCGATCGCGCTGGTCACGACGATCGACGAGAATGGCACGGTCAATGCCGCCCCCTTCTCATTCTTCAACTGCCTGTCCGCCGATCCGGCCATCCTCGCGCTCGGCGTCGAGTACCGGCCGACCGGAGCGCAGAAGGACACGGGCCGCAACGTCAGGCAGACCCTGGCCTTCACCGTCAACATCGTCTCGGACGCGCTCCTGGAAGGCATGAATGTCTGCGCTGTGCCCTTCGAGCCCGGCGCCGACGAACTGGCCGAAGCCGGATTGACCGCCATGCCCGGCGTCAAGGTGCCCTGCCCCTGGATCGGACAGGCACCGGCAGCTTTCGAATGCCGGCACCACACGACGCTCGGCATTGGCAATTCGCGCGAGATCATCCTCGGCGAGGTCGTCTACGCCCATTTCCGCGCCGACACGGTCGATCCGCAGAAGCTCTATGTCGACCCGGCCGCACTCGACGCCGTCGGGCGCATGGGCGGGCACGGCTATGCGACGACCCGCGATTATTTCGATCTCCCGACCATGTCGGTCACGACCTGGCGCGCGGATCCGGCGGCGGCGAACCGGCGCAGCTGACACCTTCGCCAGGCCCTTTCTGCGCCTGGCAGAACGGCTTGCCGCGATCAGGCACAAATCCATGCACTGGACGCAGGCCAATTAGTCTTTGGTCTACTCGACCTGCGCCAGGAACATTCCGCCCCCTGCGATCAAGCCATGGCAGGTGCGGCCCTGATGCGCCATCCTCGCACAAACCGGTCCCATCGGCCAGATCAAGGCCGAATGATCGGCGGGTGGGCGACCTAAGCTTTCAGGGAGGATGGGGCCATGTCCGGGATCATGCGCACCAGGCGCAGCAACGCATGTCGCCTTCCGAGAGGTGACGCATGACAGCCATGACCGAGATCTCCGACTTCAAGGTCGAAACGTCCGACGGCGCCACGCTGCACGCCTTCAAGGAAGGGCATGGCCAACCGCTGCTTCTGGTCAGCGGCTTGAGCGGCACTGCCGCATTCTGGAAGAACATCGCGGCGACGCTGTCGCGCTCCTTTCAGGTCATCCGCTTCGATCAGCGAGGCATCGGCGCCAGCACGCGCGGCGAGGCTCCCTGCGACATGGAACACCTGGCCCGCGACAGCCTCGCCGTGCTCGACGCAGCCGGCGTCGGGCGCGCCGTGGTCCTCGGCCATTCGACCGGCGGCTGCATCGCCCAGACGATCGCCAAACTCGCGCCGGAGCGCGTGGACGGGCTGATCCTCAGCGCGAGCTGGTTTGCGCCGAGCCGCTTCCTCAACGCCCTGTTCGGGGCACGCCTCGCGATCCTCGAGGCCGACCCCTACGCCTATGCCGCCATTTCGGTGCTCAGCGGCTATCAGCCCCGCTGGATCGAGCAGAACTGGCACATCTATGACGATGCGATGGAAGCGGCCCCGGTCAGCGAGCAAGCGAAGATCGTGACCCGCGAGCGGCTCAACGCGCTCCTCGCCTTCGACGGCTCCGCCGATATCGGCTCGCTGCCGATGCCGATCCTGATCCTCGGCACGCGCGACGACATGGTCGTCCCGGTCCACTATCAGGAAGCGCTGGCCGCAGCGCTGCCCGGCTGCCGGCGGGCGATCATGGAAACGGGCGGGCATCTTTTCCCGGTGTCGCGGCCGGACGCCTTCACGGCGACCGTGGCGGAGTGGATCGGCGAGCTCTGAGGCCGAGATCTGAAGCAAGGCGCGGCGCGGCGAAATGGCCCATGCGACGCCGCGCGGCTTCGGGTTAAATGAGAACGCCTCCAAGTCGAAAGACCTGCCTATGCGCGCGATTCTCCCGAGCCTTCTCCTTCTCCTGCCCTTCCTTGCCCAACCCGCCGCCGCGCAGGACGCCGCCGCCGGCGAACGATCCTTCAACAAGTGCCGCGCCTGCCATCAGATCGGCGAAGGCGCGCGCAATCTCGTCGGCCCCGAGCTCAACGGCCTGATCGGCCGGCATTCGGGCGCGGTCGAGGCCTACAGCTATTCGACCGCCAACAAGAGTTCCGGCCTGACCTGGGACGAGACGACCTTCACCGACTACATCAAGGACCCGAAGGCCAAGATTCCCGGCACCAAGATGATCTTTGCGGGCATCAAGAGCGAGAAGGAGATCAAGGACCTGATCGCCTTCCTGAAGCAGTTCGACAAGGACGGCAAGAAGCTCTGACGCCCGTCCCGGCCTGCCCGGATTTGGTCCTCGGCGCCAGCCTGTCGTATCTCCTTCTGCCTGATCGACAAAGGAGAGCCTGATGGCCGCCCCCGTAACCCGGGTGAGACCCCTTTCCGCGCTGCGGGACTTCCTGCACAGCGAGGCCGCCGGCGGCATCATCCTGATGGTGGTCGCTGCGCTCGCCCTCGTCATCGCCAATTCGCCGGCGGCGCCGCTCTATTTCGGCACGCTTAAGAGCTATGTGCTGGGCCTCTCCGTCCTGCACTGGATCAACGACGCGCTGATGGCGGTGTTCTTCCTGCTCGTCGGGCTCGAGATCAAGCGCGAGATGCTGGACGGCCAGCTCTCGACCTGGGGGCGGCGGGTGCTGCCCGGCTTCGCCGCGCTCGGCGGCATGATCGCGCCGGCGCTGATCTATGTCGCCTTCAACCTGGGCTCCGGCGAGAGCCTGCCCGGCTGGGCGATCCCCACCGCCACGGACATCGCCTTCGCGCTCGGCGTGCTCTCGCTGCTCGGGCCGCGCGTGCCGGCTTCTCTCAAGGTCTTCCTCACCGCGCTCGCCATCCTCGACGACCTCGGCGCGGTGATCATCATCGCGGTGTTCTACACCGCCGAGCTGTCGGGCCTGTATCTCGGCCTCGCCGCGGCGGTGCTCGTCATCCTGACGGCGCTCAACCGCCTCGGCGTGATGCGGCTCGCGCCCTATCTCCTGCTCGGCGCGGCGCTCTGGTACTTCACCCTGAAGTCCGGCGTGCATGCGACGCTGGCCGGCGTCGCGCTGGCCCTGACCATTCCGCTGAAGCCGTCCCCGGCCCGGCCCGACGACGCCAAGTCTCCGCTGCACAAGCTCGAACACGGGCTGCACCCTTATGTCGCCTTCCTGGTCATTCCGGTCTTCGGCTTCGCCAATGCGGGCGTCTCCTTCAGCGGCCTCGGCCCCTCGACGCTCGCCGCGCCGGTGCCGCTCGGCATCATGCTCGGCCTGTTCCTCGGCAAGCAGATCGGCGTCTTCGGCTTCGGCTGGGCAGCGATCCGCGCCGGCCTCGCCGATTTGCCGGCACGCGCCTCCTGGCCGCAGTTCTACGGCATCGCCCTGCTCTGCGGCATCGGCTTCACGATGAGCCTGTTCATCGGCCTGCTCGCTTTCCCGGATTCCGAGGCGCTGCAGAACCAGACCAAGATCGGCGTCCTTGCCGGCTCGCTGCTCTCCGGCATCGGCGGCTGGCTGCTGCTAAGGCTCTGTCCGGGCGAGGTTATGCGCAAGAAGCAAGGCTGACCTGTTCACTTTTTCGGCAGAATGCCTCTTCCATTTTCGCGAAGCGATGCAATATTCATTCGCTTCAGCGGCCATTCCCGATTCGCAGCCGCGAGGGAGTCTGCAACCAGCCAGGAGCGTCCAGAGCCGATGAAGAAGGCAAAGCGGAAAACGGGGGAGAAGCGGTCGCAGATCGCGGCCATGCCGATCCGCCACGCTGCCGACGGCTCGACGGAGATTCTGCTCGTCACATCGCGCACGACGCGCCGGTGGATCGTGCCCAAGGGCTGGCCCATGAAGGGCCTCAAGGACTATGACGCCGCGGCCCGCGAGGCCTTCGAGGAGGCCGGCGTCATCGGCCGCATCAGCCGCGAGCCGGCGGGGCGCTACAATTACTGGAAGCGCATGAGCGACCATTTCGTGCTCTGCGAGGTCAATCTCTATCTGCTCGAGGTCGAGCAGCAGCTCGACAGCTTCTCCGAGCAGCATCAGCGCGACCTGCACTGGTTCAAGCTGGCCGACGCCGCCGACATCGTCGACGAGCCCGAGCTCAGCACGGCCATCCGCAAGCTGGAACGCATGCCCGCCCTGGCGGCATGAGGCTGCCTGTCGATGCATGAATGCAGCCGCTTCCGCCTCGCATATGGCATATCGTCCTGACGCCAAGGTTCGCGGATAAGTTGAGCCCAATAAAAAGCGATAACGAATTGGTGTAGATTCCACCCGGACACCGCAGTTTGCGCACTGCAAAACATCTTCAACTGGCAGAATCTGCCCAAATGACGTAAAGTCATCCTTTCCGGACCAAAGGGCCAGAGAATGCCCGACCAGACTCGCCATGATGCATGGCAGGCCGGCGAGAATTACGATCGCTATATGGGGCGCTGGAGCCGCGAGCTCGCGCCCCTTTTCGTCGATTGGCTGAACCCCCTGCCCGGCTTCGAATGGCTCGATGTCGGCTGCGGCACCGGCGCGCTGACCGAAGCGTTGCTGGGCGGCGCGGTGCCGGTCAGCGTCATCGGGATCGACCCCTCGGAGGGCCTCCTGGCGGTGGCGCGCGAGCGCGTGACCAACTGGCGCGCCAGCTTCCGGCAGGGCAGCGCCGAGGCGCTGCCGGTCGAGACCGCGAGCTGCGACGCCGTCGGCTCGGCACTGATGCTCAACTTCGTGCCGGACCGGGACAAGGCGCTGGCCGAGATGCGCCGCGCGGTGCGGCCGGGCGGGCTCATCAGCTTCTATGTCTGGGACTATCCTGGCGGCGGCGTCCAGTTCGTGCGCACCTTCTGGACCGCGGCGACGGCGCTCGACCCGAATGCGGCGGAGTTGAACGCGGACAGGCGCTTTCCCTTCTGCACGGCGGAGGGCCTGACCGAGCTCGCCGCCTCGGCCGGGCTGATCGATATCGCCTGCGAGCCGATCACCGTGCCGACGCTGTTCCGCAGCTTCGACGATTTCTGGCAGCCCTTCACCCTCGGCACCGGCCCGGCGCCGGGCTATTGCGCGAGCCTGCCCTTGGCGGCGCGCGAGCGGCTGCGGCAGCGACTGCGCGAAAGCCTGTCGTTCGCGGCCGACGGCACCATCCCGATGGAAGCGCGCGCCTGGGCGGTGCAGGCGATCTCGCCCTGAGGCAAACGCGCCGGGACCCGCGTCCCCGCCGGGCTTTTCTCCAATGCCGCGCCATGACGCTTGCCTCCCGCGTCATGCCCGGGCTTGGCCCGGGCATCTTCGAACAGGAGGCCCCGGAGCCTTGTCCGGCCCGCGATTCTCGCCCCCCCTCGGGTCACCCGAGAATGACGGGCGTGGGGCCCGCATTGACGCGCATGCCTTCGCCCGCCCGCGCTTT
>NZ_JBFTOA010000011.1:0-185834 GCF_056397745.1 Allobosea sp. 05L423
GCTGCTGGCCGAACAGAGCGCCGCCTCCGCCAATGCGCTTTCCGGCCGGATCGGCCAGCTCAACGAGCTGGTCGCGACCTTCCGCACCGGCCGCGAGGCGGTGGGGCAGTCAGGCTATCCGCAGCCTGTCCCGGCAGCGCGCCCGGCGAAAGGCGCGCCTCGCGCCGCGGCGCGCCCTGTCGCCGTCACGGCAGCCGCCCCGGCCGTATCCGCCAGGGCTCCGGCGGCCGAGCCGGAGCGGCTGCGCAAGCTCGCCGAGGCCGCCTTCGCCCAGTCCAAGGCCGCCCCCGCCCCGCGCAAGGTCGCCAATGGCCGCGCCCAGGACGCAGGCTGGGAAGAGTTCTGAGGCGGGAAGGCCCGCCCAATACGACACGACCCGGCGCCCCGAAAGGGCGCCGTTTTCGATTCAGGGACGCAGCGGCTCAGCCCGGCAGCCGGTAGTCCTTGAACATCTCGCGCAGCGCCGTCTTCTGGATCTTCCCCGTCGCGGTGTGCGGGATAGCCTCGACCAGCACGACATCGTCCGGCAGCCACCATTTCGCGATCTTGCCGCTCATGAAGGCAAGCATCTCCTCCTTACCGGGCCTGCGGCCCGGCTTCGGCACGATCACCAGCAATGGCCGCTCGTCCCATTTCGGATGCGCGACACCGATCACCGCCGCCTCGGCCACATCGGGGTGGCCGACGGCGAGGTTTTCGAGGTCGATCGAGGAGATCCATTCGCCCCCCGATTTGATCACGTCCTTCGAGCGGTCGGTGACCTGCATGTAGCCGGCGGGATCGATCGTCGCGACATCGCCGGTATCGAAGAAGCCGTGATCGTCGAGAATGTCCTCGTCCTCGCGCCGGTAATAGGCGCCAGCCACCGCCGGCCCACGCACCTTGAGGCGACCGAAGGTCTTGCCATCCCAGGGCAGGTCCCGGCCGGCGTCGTCGGTGAGCCGGAACTCCACCGTGAAGGGTGGGTGGCCCTGCTTGACCTTGAGATCGTAGAGCGCCTCGCCTTCGAGCTGCTGGTAGACCGGCTTCATCGAGCAGAAGGAGCCGAGCGGGCTCATCTCGGTCATGCCCCAGGCATGGGCGACCGTGACGCCGTATTTGCGCTCGAAGGCCTCCGTCATCGCGCGCGGGCAGGCCGAGCCGCCGATGACGACGCGCTTCAGGGTCGAGAGCTTGCCGCCGGTCGCCTCCAGATGCTGCAGCAATCCGAGCCAGACCGTGGGCACCGCCGCGGTCATGGTGACGCCCTCGCCTTCCAGCAATTCATGCAGGGAGGGGCCGTCCAGCTTCGCGCCGGGCATCACCAGCTTGGCGCCCGTCATCGGCGCGGAATAGGCCAGCGACCAGCTGTTTGCATGGAAGAGCGGCACGACCGGCATCACGGTGTCGCGCGAGGACAGCCCCATATAGTCCGGCGCCGCGCAGGCGAGCGCGTGCAGAACGTTGGAACGATGCGAGTAGAGCACGCCCTTCGGCCCGCCGGTCGTGCCGGAGGTGTAGCAGAGACCAGCAGCCGTGTTCTCGTCGAAGACCCCCCAGGCGAAATCCTCGTCCGCTTCGGCAAGCCAGTCCTCATAGGAGACCGCGCCCTTGAGACCGCACTTCTGCATATGCGCGGCATCGCTGAGGACGATGTAGCGCTCGATGCTCGGCAGCTTCTCCTGCAACTGCTCGATCATCGGCACGAAAGTCAGGTCGAGGAAGAGCAGCCGGTCCTCGGCATGGTTGATGATCCAGGCGATCTGCTCGGGGAACAGGCGCGGGTTGACCGTATGCGTGATCGCGCCGATGCCGCTGATGCCGTACCAGAGCTCGAGATGGCGGTCGCTGTTCCAGGCCAGCGTCGCCACCCGGTCCCCGAGCTTGACGCCTTCACGCTGCAGCCGCTTGGCCACGCGAAGCGCCCGCCCCCTGATCTCGGCATATGTTCGTCGCCGCAGCGTGCCGTCCTCGACCGCCCGGCTGACGACCTCGCGCGTGCCGTGCTGGATCGCCGCATGGTCGATGATCCGGTGGAGCAGAAGGGACCAATCCTGCATCAGGCCGAGCATGCGCGTTCCTCCCGAAGGCTTATCGTTTTCGAGAGGATAGCGACGTGCTTCCGCGAAAGGAAAGTCGCACTATCGAAGGCTCGCCTGACGGCTCCGGATAGTTTAGGTCTGATCGTTCCAGAGGGGGGAAACGCGATGACCGCTCCGAAAAGCGTGCCGCACGCGGTGACGGAGCCTGACCGGGTCTGGTTCCGCTTTATGCGGCTGCATCAGCGCATGCTGATGCAGATGACCGGGCGCATCCGCAAGCTCGGCCTCTCGATCCCGCAATTCGATCTGCTCTCGACCCTGACGGAGCAGGAAGGCATCAGCCAGAGCGAGCTCGCCGAGCGGCTTTATGTCACCAAGGGCAATGTCTCGGGACTGGTCGACCGCCTCGTGCAGGCCGGCCTCGTCGAGCGTCGTGCGATCGCCGGGGACCGGCGCTCCTATGCCATGCACCTGACTGCCGAAGGCCGCCGGCTGGCCGAGGCTGGCATCGCCAGCCAGCGCGACTTCGTCGCCAGCACGCTTGGCAAGCTGAAGCCCGACGATCTCGCAGAGCTCGATCGGCTCGTCCTGCTCTGGCGCGATCACGCCCGCGCCGTCGATGCGGAGTGATGCCGGGATGGCTGCCGACATCGACCTGACCGCCTCGGCCACCGCCCTGCGTACGGCCCTGCTTGCGCGCCGCTTCAGCGCCACCGACCTGCTCGAGGCCAGCTTCGCCCGCATCGATGCGATCAACCCGCATCTCAACGCCATCGTCGCGCAGGATCGCGAGGCCGCCCGCGCCATGGCCCGCGTCGGTGACGAACGGTTCGCGAATGGCACGGCGCGGCCTCTCGAAGGCCTGCCGATCACGATCAAGGACGCCTTCGACGTCGCCGGCCTGCCCTCATCAGGCGGTCTGCCGGCCTATCGCGAGCGCGTGCCTGCCGAAGATGCGGCCGCGGTCGCGAGGCTGCGCGCTGCCGGCGCGGTCATCGTCGGCAAGACCAATGTCCCGGTCTTCTCCGGGGACTTCCAGAGCTACAATCCCGTCCATGGCGTGACCAACAACCCCTGGGACGAAACCCGCTCCCCCGGCGGTTCTTCAGGCGGCGCAGCGGTCGCTGTCGCCACGGGCATGAGCGCCTTCGAGC
Source organism: Allobosea sp. 05L423 (assembly GCF_056397745.1). Lineage (NCBI taxonomy): Bacteria > Pseudomonadati > Pseudomonadota > Alphaproteobacteria > Hyphomicrobiales > Alloboseaceae > Allobosea > Allobosea sp. 05L423. The sequence goes on from NZ_JBFTOA010000011.1 coordinate 3,176, forward strand.
TCGGCTCCGATCTCGGCAGCTCAATCCGCTGGCCGGCCCATGCCTGCGGCGTCTTCGGGCTCAAGACGAGCTGGGGGCTGGTCTCGACCTGGGGCGCGATCCCACCTCCGCCCGAGCGCCGGACTGCCCGCAATGTCGACCTGATGGTGGCCGGTCCGATCACCCGCGCGGCAGAGGATCTCGACCTCATATTGCCGGTGATCGCCGGCCCGCGCGATGCCGCGCTCCCCTCTCCCGCCCTGCCTGAGCCGCGCGCCCGGACTGCCAAGGGCCTGCGCATCGCGCTGTGGGCCGAGGACTCCTTCGCTCCCGTCGACAAGGAGGTGTCCGAGGCCGTGCGCGAAGCCGCCCGTCGCCTCGCCGAAGCCGGCGCCAGCGTCGACGAGACAGCCCGCCCCTCGGTGAGCTTCGCCGATGCTTTCGAGGTCTATGCGCTGCTGAACCACGCCGTCGTGGCCTATGGCCTGCCGCCGAAGGTGCGCGCCCGCATCCAGGCGCAGGCCTCGCGCTTCAGCCCGAACGATCTGTCACATCAGGCGCTGCAGGCGCGCGGCGCGCGCATGACGCCCGGTCTCTATCAGCAACTTGCCCATCGCCGGCTCGCCCAGAAGCGGCAATGGGCGCGCTTCTTCGAGCGCTACGACGTCGTGCTTTGTCCGCCGGCTCCGGTCGCCGCGATCCCGCACGACCACGGCCCGGACATCCATGCCCGCCGGCTGATGGTGAATGGCGAGCCGAGACCCTATCTCGATTTCCTGCTGTGGGCAGCGCCCGCCACCGGCGCCGACCTGCCGGCGCTCTGCGCGCCGGTGATGCGGTCGCGCGAGGGCCTGCCGCTCGGCGTCCAGATCATCGCGCCCTTCGGCGAGGACCGCACGGCGATCGCCGTCGGCGCGATGCTGGAAGAACTCGGCAGCCGCTTCGTCCCGCCGCCGATCGCGCGCTGAGGCCTGTCACGGCGCACTGCATTTTCACGGATGCGGGGTCATCCCGGACGCAGCGAAGCTGAGATCCGGGATCCCTGCCTGGACCTTGATCGGTAGCGCTCCGGCAAGGCCCCGGGTCAAGCCCGGGATGGCGGCGTGTTTCCGCATGAAATCGGCAGGCTCCAAAAACACCTGGCGGAACTCTTTGCCTCCGCAGCCGCCCTGCGGCAGAGTCTACCGTCCCCTGCGCCAAAATCGCTCAACATTTGCGGCCATCTCGGCTTATGGTGGCAAGAATATTAAACAGAACCGGGAGCCCATCATGCTGTCGAATGTCGCCGTCAGGGACATCGAGACCCTCGTCCATCCCTATACGAACCTCGCCACCCACCGGCAGAACGGGCCGCTGGTGATGGAAAGCGGCAAAGGCGTCTACGTCTACGATTCCGCCGGCAAGGAATATATCGAGGGCATGGCGGGCCTCTGGTGCACCTCGCTCGGCTACTCCAACCAGGAGCTGATCGAGACCGCCTATGAGCAGATGAAGAAGCTGCCCTTCACCCACATCTTCGGTGGGCGCAGCCACGACCCGGCGATCGAGCTCGCCGAGAAGCTGAAGGAGATCGCCCCGGTTCCGATCTCGAAGGTGTTCTACGGGGCCTCCGGCTCCGATGCCAACGACACCCAGGTCAAGATCGTCTGGTACATGAACAATGCGCTCGGCCGGCCGCAGAAGAAGAAGATCATCTCGCGGCTGAAGGGCTATCACGGCGTCACCGTCGCCTCGGCATCGCTGACCGGCCTGCCGAACAACCATATCGACTTCGACCTGCCGCTGCCGGGCATCCTGCACACCTCCTGCCCGCACCATTACCGCTTCGCCGAGCCGGGCGAGAGCGAGCAGGACTACTCGACGCGCCTCGCCGCCGAGCTCGAGGAGATGATCCTGCGCGAGGGGCCCGACACCGTCGCCGCCTTCATCGCCGAGCCGGTGATGGGCGCCGGCGGCGCGATCACCCCGCCGGAGGGCTATTTCGAGAAGGTCAACGCCGTCCTCGCCAAATATGACATCCTGTTCATCTCGGATGAGGTCATCACCGGCTTCGCCCGCACCGGCAAGATGTTCGGCACCGAGACTTACGGCATGAACGCCGACACGATCTCGCTCGCCAAGCAGATCACCTCGGCCTATTTCCCGCTCAGCGCCGTGATGATGAACGAGAAGGTCTATGAGGTTCTGGTCGACCAGAGCCGCAAGATCGGCACCTTCGGCCACGGCAACACCTATGCGGGCCACCCGGTCGGCTGCGCCGTCGCGGTGAAGACGCTGGAGATCTACCAGCGCGACAAGATCGTCGATCACGTCAACAAGGTCTCGCCGACCTTCATCCGCCGCCTCGAGAAGCTTGCCGAGCATCCGCTCGTCGGCGAAGCCCGCGGCGTCGGCCTGATCGGCGGCGCCGAACTGGTCAAGGACAAGCAGACCAAGGCTGCCTTCGAGACCAAGAAGGGCGTCGGCGCCAAGGCTGTCGCCTTCGCGCTGCAGGAGGGTCTCATCACCCGCGCCATGGGCGACCGTCTCGCCTTCTGCCCGCCGCTGGTCATCAGCGAGGCCGAGACCGAGGAGATGTTCAACCGCTGCGAGCGCGCCCTCGACAAGACGCTGGACTGGGCCAAGGCGGAAGGCCTGTTCGCCTGACGGCCACGGCATGTGCGATTTTGAAGGCCGGGCGGCGATCGCCCGGCCTTTTTTGTTTTCGTTCATCAATGTGGCCGAAACCGCTCACGGCCCGAGATCGCCACGAACAAATCACAGACGCGCCCCGGCCCCGTCCTGATCGGCCGGCAGGGTGACGAGGTCGGCGGGCGAGAGCCTCCGGCGTCAGGTCATCAGAGAGTCAGGAGCCATGTTTCAAAACGACGTCCGTCCCCAGATGCAGGTGCGCAAGAGTTTCCACGATGCCGCGGCACGCGAAAACTACACGTCGCAGTTCCGCCCGATCGCGATTCAGGCGGTCGCTGCGGGAACCAGGCAGCTGTCAGGCGCGTTGAAGAAGCACGGCGAGGCACGCAGGACCGAACTCCCCGGTGTGCTCCGCCACGGTTTCGACGACTGAAACCTCCCTTCGAGACCCTAAACTGGCCGGCGCGGAGCTCTACTCCCGCCGGCCTTTTTCGTGACGGCCGCCTGTAACGAAAACGGGCGACCCGAAGGCCGCCCGCTCGAATTCCTGAAGTTGCCGTCGAAAGTCAGACGACGATGACCTTCGCGCCTACCGGCACGCGATTGAACAGGTCGATGGCGTCGATATTGCGCATCCGGATGCAGCCGGACGACGCCGAACGGCCGATCGTCTCGGGTTCGTTGGTGCCGTGGATGCGATAGAGCGTGTCGTGGCCGTTCTGATAGAGATAGAGCGCGCGCGCGCCGAGCGGGTTTTCCGGCCCGCCGTTCATTCCGCCCGCAACCGGCTTCAGATGCGGCCAGCGCTTGACCATCTCGGCCGGCGGCGTCCAGCGCGGCCATTCGGCCTTGCGCTGCACCACGGCCTCGCCGGTCCAGCCATAAGCCTCGTCACCGGTGGCGACGCCGTAGCGGATCGCCTTCTTGTTCGGCAGGACGAGGTAAAGGAACTTCTCCTTCGTATCGACATAGACCGTGCCGGGCGGTTGCCCGGTCGGATCGGCGATCTCGTAAGGGAGATAGGGAAGGTAGGTATCGAACTTGGGGACGAGCGCGATATATTCCGCGTCGCGGGCTGACAGCTCCGGAGCGGCCACGCTCTTATACTGGCAGGCACCGAGCAGCGCCGACAGCGCCAGGGCAACGAAAACGGTCTTCTTCATAGTCTCCACCAGAGCGACCCGAAGGCACCCTTTATGATGAATCAAGAGTTAACGCTTCGTATCGCCCAAGTCATACCCGAGGCGCGACGGTCTGGCGAAGCACTAGGCTCCAAACCGGCAAGGCGCAATCAAGTTCCCCTTAGGGCGCCCTGATCGCGCGCAGGCGTGGCAAACGGGCCACGCTTTCCGTCGCTTTGACAGCAATCGTCTGGATTGACCCGCTTGACCACGCTTCTGATCACCCATCCCGCAGGCTTCGGCCACGCCATGCCGCCCGGCCACCCCGAATGCGCCGAACGGCTGAAGGCGATCGATCAGGCTCTGGAAGCAGAGCGTTTCGCGGCGCTGATTCGGGTGGAGGCGCCGCTCGGAACGCTCGAACAGGTGACGCTCTGCCACCCCGCCACCTACGCTCAGGCGCTGATCGATTCGAGCCCGGCTTCCGGCTTCGTTCAGGTCGACGGCGACACGTTCATGTCTCCCGGCACGATTGAGGCCGTCCTGCGCGCCGTCGGCGGCGCAACCGCTGCCGTGGACGAGGTCATGAGCGGCAAGGCCCGCAATGCCTTTGTCGCCATGCGCCCGCCGGGGCACCATGCCGAGCGCAACCGCGCCATGGGCTTCTGCTTCTTCAACCACGCTGCGATTGCCGCCCGTCATGCGCAGAACGCCCACGGTGCCGCGCGCGTCGCCATCGTCGATTGGGACGTCCATCACGGCAACGGCACGCAGGACATCTTCTGGGAGGATGCGAGCGTCCTTTACGCCTCCACGCACGAGATGCCGCTCTATCCGGGCACCGGCGCGGCGTCGGAGCGCGGCGCCCACGGCACGATCGTGAATGTGCCCTTGCACCCCGGGGAGGGATCGGACGAATTCCGCGAGGCCTTCGAGATCGCGATCCTGCCTCGCCTCGATGCCTTCCGCCCCGATCTCGTTGTGATCTCGGCCGGGTTCGACGCGCATTGGCGCGATCCGCTCGCCAGTCTCAATCTCCGCGAAGCCGATTTCGCCTGGGCGACGCAGAAGCTGATCGACATCGCCGACAAGCACGCCGGCGGCCGCGTCGTCTCCGTGCTCGAGGGCGGCTACGATCTCGACGCGCTGGCGCGATCGGCGGCCGCCCATGTCGGGGCGCTGATGGGCAGCTGAGCGGGCCTCACTCCAGTGGCGCGGTCTCCGCGATCTCGATGCCGAAGCCGCTGAGGCCCACGAAGGAGCGCGGCGAGGAGGCGAGGTTCACGATCGAGCTGACTCCGAGATCGCGCAGGATCTGCGCGCCGAGGCCGACCTCGCGCCATTGCTGGATGCGCAGCTCGTCCGAGCCTTCCTCGACGCTCTTGATCGGCACGCCGGCGCTGCCGTCGCGCAGATAGACGAGGACGCCCTTCCCTTCCTGCTGGAAGCGCCGCAGAACGCATTGGATCGAGCTGGCGCCGCCGAGCACATCGGCCACCACATCGGCCCTGTGCAGCCTGGCGGGCACCTTCTCGCCATCGCCCAGCTTGCCCATCACGAAGGCAAAGTGCTGGGTGTTGTCGAAGGGCGTGATGTAGACATGGCCCGTCATCTCGCCGAACGCGGTCTTGACCGGGAAGGAATGCACCCGCTCGACCAGCTTCTCGCGCAACTGGCGATAGGCGATCAGGTCGGCAACCGTGATCTGCTTCAGCCCGTGCTTCTCGGCGAAGGCGGTGATCTGCGCGCCCTTCATCACCGTGCCGTCGTCATTGGCGAGCTCGCAGATGACGCCGACCGGCGGCAATTCGGCGAGCTTGCACAGGTCGACGGCGGCTTCCGTATGGCCGGAGCGCATCAGCACGCCGCCATCCTTGGCGATGAGCGGGAAGACATGGCCGGGGCGGACGAAATCGGCGGCGCCCATATTGCCGTTGGCGAGCGCGCGCACCGTGTTGGTGCGCTGCTCGGCCGAAATGCCGGTGGTCAGCCCGTGCTTGACGTCGACGGTGATGGTGAAGGCCGTGCCGAGCGGCGCGTCGTTGGACGAGACCATCGGATCGAGGCGCAGGCGCCGGGCCTCGCTCGCGGTCAGTGGCGCGCAGACGATGCCGCAGGTGTTGCGGATGATGAAGGCCATCTTCTCCGGCGTGCAGAGAGAGGCGGCGACGATGAGATCGCCCTCGTTCTCGCGATCGTCGTCATCGGTGACGATGACGATCTCGCCGCGGGCGAAGGCTTCGATGGTCTCGGCGACGTTGTTGGACATGGCAGCCTCGCGCGGCCCTGACAGGCCGAGGAAATCATTGGGAGTGACGGCGCCGCCTGTAGCGGCGGTGATGCGCTCGGCGCTTTCGCGGGAGATCCAGGCGGCAGGGTCGTTGCAGAGCGCCGTCACGCTGGCCGGCGACAGGCCAACCTGCTTGGCGAAGGCGCTGCGCGCGATCTTGTTCTGCCGGAGCCAGACGTCGAGCTTCATGCGAGCAAGCTAATACGACGAGACTTCATCCGCAATGAATGATTGACGCATTTTCAGTATTGCTGAAATGCAAGCCGCTACGCGTCGTGCCCGGGCTTGACCCGAGCATCTCGTGACGCGGGAGACTCGCCTATGAGCGCCTCTTCCGACCAGAGATTCCCGGGTCTCCGCTACGCTTCGCCCGAGAACGACGGCAGCGTCACTCCTGAAACGGCCAGCGCGGCTCCACAACGCCGACCTGCCCGCGATGGCGCAGATAGTGATCCGCCAGCACGCAGGCGACCATCGCCTCGCCGACCGGCACGGCCCGGATGCCGACGCAGGGATCATGGCGCCCCTTGGTGAACATCTCGGCTTCGCCACCCGTTCGCGTCACGGTCGCGCGCGTCGCCAGGATCGAGGAGGTCGGCTTCACCGCGAAACGGGCCACGATGGCCTGCCCCGTCGAGATGCCGCCAAGAATGCCGCCGGCATGGTTGGAGAGGAAGAGCGGGCGCCCGTCATTGCCGGCGCGCATCTCGTCGGCGTTCTCCTCGCCTGAAAGCTCGGCCGCGCCGAAGCCCTCGCCGATCTCGACGCCCTTCACCGCATTGATGCTCATCAGCGCCGCAGCGATCTCGGCATCGAGCTTGCCGTAGATCGGAGCGCCAAGGCCCGCCGGCACGCCTTCCGCGACGATCTCCAGCACGGCGCCGATCGAGGAACCGGACTTCCGGATACCGTCGAGATAATCGGCGAAGAAGGCCGCGGCCTTCGCATCCGGGCAGAAGAAGGGGTTGCGGGCGACCTCCTCCCAATCCCAGTTGGCGCGGTCGATCTTGTGCGGCCCCATCTGGACGAGTGCGCCACGCACCACCATGCCCGGCACGACCTTGCGGGCGATGGCGCCGGCGGCGACGCGCATCGCCGTCTCGCGCGCCGAGGAACGCCCGCCGCCGCGATAGTCGCGGATGCCGTATTTCACATCATAGGTGAAATCGGCATGGCCCGGCCGGTACTTGTCCTTGATGTCCGAATAGTCCTTCGAGCGCTGGTCGACATTGTCGATCAGGAGCCCGATCGAGGTGCCCGTCGTCACCTGCACGCCGTCGCTCTCGCGCGCGAAGACGCCGGAGACGATGCGGACCTGGTCCGGCTCCTGGCGCTGCGTGGTGAAGCGCGACTGGCCGGGCCGGCGCCGGTCGAGATCGCCCTGGATATCGGCTTCCGTCAGCGGGATCAGCGGCGGGCAGCCGTCGACGACGCAGCCAATGGCGGGGCCATGGCTCTCGCCGAAGGTGGTGACGCGGAAGAGATGACCGAAGCTGTTGTGCGACATGGGAGCCCGATGCGTTGCGTATCGGCTCTTAAGCCGGATCGGGCCGCGGCGAAACCCCGCCCCGCTGCACGCGCTCCATTGACAAGACCGCGCCGCGCCGGCTTCAAGCTGACCGCATGAGTTGCTTGGCGCCCTGCCCCTCGCGCTCCTGGCGCCCCGGGAGCCCCATCATCGCGGGACTTTAGCCCCGAACCGCCCGCCGGCGGTTTCGGGGTTGAGCCGGCTCGCCCCTGCCAGCGCAATCGCGGCACCGAGCCACAGACACCAGATCACTCCCTGTCACCATCGCTCGATCGTCGGGACGGGCTCCGCCGCCTGCTGGCCGAACCGGCCGCACCGCAGCAGGCGGGAGCTTTTCCGATCCGTCGGGCAGGCCGCGCCATCGGCGCCCAGGCTCATCATGAAACCTTTCCGCAGGCGCCCCGCGCCCGGAACCGCGGCAGGCGTCGGCCTGGCCCGCGCCCTGTCCAAGCTCGGCTACTGCTCGCGCACCCAGGCGGAGAAGCTGATCCAGGAAGGGCGCGTCGCAGTCGACGGCCGCCGCGCCCGCCATCCGGAGCTGCGCATCGACCCGCAGCGGGCGCGTCTGCAGGTCGATGGCCAGCCCGTTTCCGCCGCAAGCCGTGTCTATCTGATGCTCAACAAGCCGCGCGGCGTGGTCACGACAACCAGCGACCCTGAGGGGCGCCAGACCGTCTATGCCTGTCTGGACGGCCTCGACCTGCCCTTCCTGGCTCCGGTCGGGCGCCTCGACATGGCGAGCGAGGGGCTGCTGCTCATGAGCAACGACACCCGCTGGGCGCAGCACATTCTCGACCCCGCTTCCGGCGTCGAGAAGACCTATCACGTCCAGATCGACCGGGTGCCCGACGACGCCTTCATGGCCCGTTTGCGGGCAGGAGCCACGCACGATGGCGAGACCCTGACGACACGCGCGGCCACGCTGCTGCGCCACGGCGCGCGCAATGCCTGGGTCGAGATGGTGATCGACGAGGGCCGCAACCGGCAGATCAGGCGGATCGTGGAAGCGGCCGGGGCCGAAGTCCTGCGCCTCGTCCGGGTCAGGATCGGCGAACTCGAACTCGGAGACCTGCCCAAGGGCGATGTCCGCGAACTCGGCGACGCGGAAAGGGCACTGCCGCTGGCCGGCCGCGCCGTTCCCGCAGGAAAGATCTGGGGTTCGGCGCGCTGAACCGCTCCAGCTTCAGTGCGCCGAGGCCTTCGCCGGCACCGCCGGCGCACCCTCCCAGCGCGTATGCGCCGGCAGGTTTTCGCCCTTCATGATCACGGTCAGCAACCCGACCTGAGCGTAGTCGCCGACATGGGTGTCGTAGAGCACGGTCGCGCCGGCACCGACGCAGACGCCCTTGCCCAGCCTGACACGGCCGACCTTCATCACGCGATCCTCGTAGAGGTGCGTCTGCAGCGCCGAGTGGGCGTTGACCGTGCAGAAATCGCCGACCTTGATGCAGTCGAACTCGGTGATATCGGTAGAGTCGAGCCAGACGCCCTTCCCGTACTTCGCGCCGAACAGCATCAGGAACCAGGGCAGAAACGGCGTGCCGCGCAGATAGTCGAACAGCACCTTGCCGCCGAGGCCCCAATACATCACCGCGACGGCCTCGGTGCGCATCGCCCACCACGACCACATCGGCTTCATCACCGGCTTGTAGGTGCCCATCATCAGCCATTTGACGGCAGCGCAGATCAGGGCCTGGGCCACGGCGATCAGCACCGAGACCGCCATGAAGGACAGGGCAAGGCCGAGCCAGTCGCCCTCGTTGATCTTCTGCTGCAGCACCATGTCGACGGCGATGGTGCCGAAGGTGATGAACAGCATCGACGGGAAGGAAGTGTGCAACGCCTCGAAGACGCCGCGCCCGAACTGCTTGGCGAAGGAGGGCTTGTAGGTCCAGTCCGCGCCGAGATCGACCTTCTGACGGGTCGGCAGCTTGATCGGCGGGGAGCCGAACCAGGTGTCGCCGGGCTGCATCCGGTCATTGGCCGGCGGCTTCGACTTGATGCCGATCAACACCCGGTCTGGGATGACCGCGCCGGGCGGCACCACCGCGTCGTTGCCGACGAAGACCTGCTCGCCCGTGCGCGTCGCGTCGAGCCGCATATAGCCGCGGCGCATGTCCTCGTCGCCGAAGACGACCTCGTCGGCGATGAAGTTGCCCGCGCCGATGCCGGTGAGGTCGTAGCGGCCGGAGAGATTGGTCGAGATCTCCGCGCCCTTGCCGATGTGCGCGCCCATCAGCCGGTACCAGGCCCGCATATAGATCGTGGCAAAGAGCGAGGAGAGCGTCTCCAGCGTCACCTCGGTCGCCAGCGCCACCGTCCATTTGCGGGCGTAGAAGCCGGAATGGATCGAGTAGGAGCCGGAGGTGACGCGCGGCAGGATCGCCCAGCGCAACCCCGCCATCAGCAGCACGGTGAAGGCGATGAGGCCGATCGCGGTCGGCCAGGTCAGGATCGGCAGGAACCAGAGATAGCTGATCTCGGTCCAGCCGGCGATGAAGTCGTCGATCTTGTCGAACAGCCAGAAGGCCGGAAAGATCGGCAGTAGGCTGACCGGCGGCAGCACGATCAGCATCAGGAGGTAGAAGACGGTCATCAGCGCGCGCCGCGCCGGTGAGGCTTCGGCCTGCGGCGGCAGGGCGGCGAGGTCGACCGTGCCGATCTTGCGGCCGGGCGTGCCGTCCCAGATCTCGGCCTCTCCGACATGGACGCCGGGCTGAATGGCGGTGAGGTCGCCGATCTCGGCATGAGCGCCGATGACCGCGCCATGGCCGAGCACGACCGAAGCTCCCGCCGAGACATCCTTCCCGATCTTGATGCGGCCGATGATCAGCTTGTCGCCGATCGCCTCGCCATTGGCGAAGGTGGTCTTGGAGCCGAAGCTCGTGAAGTCGCCGATCTCGATCAGATCGATCGCGCCCGCCTCGTAATCGGAGATGACGACGTCGCGCCCGACCTTGGCACCGAGCAGGCGCCAGTAGAACCGCATCACCGGGGTGCCCTGGAGCCATTTGATATGGACGAGGCCGGCGACACGCGCCGCAAACCACCAGCGGAAATAGTAGACGCCCCAGAGCGGATAGACGCCGGGCTTGGTCCGGCCGAGCACGATCCACTTCAGCGCGACGGCAATGAGCCCGGTCGCGACGATGATCATGATGTAGACGCCGAGCAGGGCAGCGATCTGGCCGAGCAGCGGCAGATCCTCGCCCGAGAGGATCATGTAGGTGACGAAGACGCCGAGCCACTGCGCCGTCGACAGGCCGATGATGACCGGCAGCACAGCAGCCTGCGCCAACCCGCACAGGAAGCGCCGCAGGAACGGCGGAGGCGTGAAGGAGAGGTCCTCCGCCGTTGCCGCGCCCCGCTCGTCGAGCAGCGCGGCCATCGCACGCAGCGTACGGGCACCATAGACATCCTGCAGCGTGATGCCGGCATAGGCCGGCGTCTCCCGCACGATCGAGATGAAGCGCGCCGCGAGCAGCGAATGCCCACCCAGATCGACGAAGAAATCGGCTTCCAGCGGCAGGCTGGCTGCGCCGAGCACGCGCCTGGCGGCATCGAGCAGGGCGGCTTCCGTCTCGTTGCGCGGGGGCTCCTGTTCGCCCTCGGCGCTCGGCGCCGTCAGCGGCGCCGCCTTCAGCATCTTGCGGTCGACCTTGCCGGAAACCATGCGCGGCAGCGAGCCGACCGCCTCGAAATGCGCGGGAACCATGTAGGGCGGCAGCTTCTCGCGCAGTGCCGCTCTGAGCGCAGCACCGTCCACCGCCACGCCCGGCTCCGCCACGACGAAGGCGACGAGCCGCTCGATGCCGTCATCCGTGCGCAGCACGACGGCCGCCTGCGCCACGCCCGGCTCGTCCGCGAGCTTCGATTCGATCTCGCCGAGCTCGACGCGGAAGCCACGGATCTTGATCTGGTCGTCGATGCGGCCGTGGAAGACAATGTTGCCGTTCTCATCGAGGCTGACGGCATCGCCGGAGCGGTAGAGCACCGGGTCGCCCTCGCCGGCCAGCCCGGAAAACGGGTTGGCGATGAACTTCTCGGCCGTCAGTTCGGGGCGCCCGTGATAGCCCTTGGCGACGCCCGGCCCGCCGATCAGAAGCTCGCCCTGCTCGCCCGGATGGACCAGGCGCAAATCTTCGCCGACGACATAGGCGGTGTAGTTCGCGATCGGCTTGCCGATGGTGACGGTCTCACCGGGAACGACCTCGGCAGCGGTCGCCACGACCGTCGCCTCGGTCGGGCCGTAGGTGTTGAGGATGCGCCGGCCCGGCTTCGACCATTTCTGCACGATCGCCGGCGGCAGCGCCTCGCCGCCGAGCAGGATCAGCTTCAGGGAAGGCACGTCGGCCGGCAGGATGCCGAGCAGGGTCGGCACGGTGTCGATGACGGTGACGCCGGCCTCGTCGAGGATGGCAGGCAGCTTCTCGGCATCGCCCATCATCTCCGGCGAGGCGACGAAAAGCGTCGCCCCGACGAGATAAGGCGTCCAGATCTCCTCCATCGACAGGTCGAAGGCGACCGAGGCGCCCTGGAAGACGACGTCGTCGGGTCCGATGCCGTAGAGCGCGTTCCCGGAGCGCAGGAAATGGCAGATGTTGCGGTGGCTGATGACGATCGCCTTCGGCGTGCCCGTCGAGCCGGAGGTGTAGATCAGATAGGCCGGGTGTTCCTTGGTCAGCCCGGCCGGCCGCGCCGGCGGCTCATGCCCGTCCGCCGCGGCGGCGAGGATTTCGGGCGTCCAGACCTTGCGGTCCGTCTCCTCGGCCCGGGCGGCCCAGCCGGCGCAGGTGACGATGCCCTTGGCCTCGGCGTCATTGAGGCAGGTCGCGATGCGCTCGACCGGCGCATCCGCGTCGAAGGGCACCCAGGCCGCGCCCGCGCGCGTGATCGCGATCTGCGCGACGAGCAGATCGATGCCGCGCGGCATCCACAGGCCGACCATGTCGCCCGGCCCGACGCCGGCAAGCTGCAAGCCCCGCGCCTGCCGCCCGGCCTGGGCCCAGACCTCGGCATAGCTGAGGCGACGTTCGCGATCGACAAGAGCGGGATGGTCAGGGCGAGCGGCTGCGGTCGCCGCAAAGATCTCGGCCAGCACCTCGTCACGGATCAGGTCCGGGCGCTTCTCGCCGGCCAGCATGGCAAGGAGGTTTGCGCCGGCCGGATCAGACGCCGCCGACAGCTTCGTCATATCGTTCATCGCGCCCCGCTGCGCTCAAAGGCCCGTCGCTATGACCGAGGCGGCTCATGCCTTCGGTCGGGCGGCACCTTGCCACGCACCCTATGAAGAAAACCGGAATCCGTCGCCACTGCGCCGCGACATCCGCGTGAGCCCCCCGGCCGGGCAGGCCGCCGCATCACGACGCTCTGCTAGCATATTCTTCCTGCCGAATCACGCGTGAACCGGTGATGAATGCCGGGATGCCGCCGGCACTGCCCGAGCCTCTCAGAGCCAGTCGGCCTTGCTCCCGGTGACGACGAGCAGCTTGCCCTGCCAGATCTCCACCCTGGCGGCGTCGCGTGGCGCAACCGCACCAACCAGCGCGAGCACGGCGCGCGCAACCCCGCCATGGCTGACGATCACCGTCTCGCGCCGCAAGCCTTCGAGCACCGGACGCACCCGTTCGGCCAGCATGCGATAGCTCTCGCCGCCCGGCGGCACGAAGCCCCATTTGTCGCGCTCGCGCAGATGCGCCTGCTCGCGCTCGGCCTTGCGGACATCGCGCCAGGTAAAGCCTTCCCATTCGCCGAAGGTCAGCTCCCGCAGCCGGTCATCGACGGCATAGCCGCCTTCCGGCAGAGCGAGTTCGCGGCTCAGGATGTCCATCGTCTCGCGCGCCCGCCGCATCGGCGATGAGATGTAGTCGAGCTCGGCATAGGCCGGCTCCAGCGTCTTCAGACGGCCGGCGGCCTCAGCCGCCTGTTCACGGCCGAGATCGTTGAGCGGGATATCCTGTCCGCCTTGCAGCCGCCCCTCGCGATTCCAGTCGGTTTCGCCGTGGCGGACGAGGATGAGCCGATGCGAAAGCGAAAGCGGAAGCATGCGGGGCTTCTGCACGCTGACGCCGCCCGCGTCAAAAGCCAAAGGCGGCCGGAGCCCATGCATCCGCCCCATAGCGACAATCGGCCGCTTTCTGTGGCCCATCTCACACGGGATGTGTATAGCGCCCTTGCCCAATCATCGGCGGAACCGCATGCCCTTCTCCCTCGCCTTGCCCGATGGCCGCAGCCTTGCGCTCGATGCGCAGCCGCTGGTCATGGGCATCGTCAACGTCACGCCCGATTCCTTTTCGGATGGCGGCCTGCACGCCGGTACCGAGGCCGCGGTGTCGCATGGCGAACGCCTTGTCGCCGAGGGGGCGGCCATCGTCGATGTCGGTGGCGAGTCGACCCGGCCGGGCCATGCCACCGTCGATGCCGAGACCGAGAAGGCGCGCGTGCTGCCGGTGATCGCCGGGCTGAAGGCGCGGGTCGAGACGCCGATCTCCATCGACAGCTACAAGGCCGAGATCGCGGAAGCGGCGCTCGCCGCCGGCGCATCGATCGTCAACGACGTCTGGGGCGCCCAGCGCGATCCGCGCATCGCCGCGGTCGCAGCACGGGCCGGCGCCCCGATCATCCTGATGCACAACCGCGAGAAGGCCGACGGCGCGCTCGACATCTTCGACGAGGTGCTGCGCTTCCTCGAGCGCTCGATCGCGATCGCGACGCAGGCCGGCGTCCCACGTGACCAGATCGTCGTCGATCCCGGCATCGGCTTCGGCAAGACCATCAGCCAGAATCTCGACCTGATCCACCATCTCGACCGGCTCGGCGAGCTCGGCTGCCCGATCCTGCTCGGCGCCTCGCGCAAATCGACGCTCGGGCATATCACCGGCCGCACGATCCCGGCCGAACGGCTCGCCGCCAGCATCGCCGCCCATCTCTACGGCGCCAGCCGCGGCGCCGCCATCATCCGCGCCCATGACGTCGCGCCCCATATCGATGCGCTGAAGACCTGGGCCGCGATCGAGGACAGCACGAAGGCAGACCTGTGAGCGAAACCGGCCGCATCCTGATCGAGAAGCTCGATATCTACGCCTATCACGGCTTTTTCTCGGAGGAGGAGCGGCTCGGCCAGCGCTTTGTTCTCGACCTCGTGCTCGACGTCGACCTGCGTGCCGCCGCCGCCAGCGACCGCCTGGCCGATACGGTCGATTACGGGCGTGCCGTCGCCATCGTGAACGACGCTTTCACGGCCTGCCGTTATCACCTGCTTGAAGGCGCAGCCCGTGCCGTGGCTTTGGCGATCCTCGACGCTTTTCCCTCGGTCGATGCTGTGGAAGTCACGTTGCGCAAGCCGGCGCCTCCGATCCCGGCGACGCTCGGCTCGGTCGGCATCCAGTTGAGATTCCAGCGTGAAGGTTGAAGCCGCGCTCGCCTTCGGCGGCAATCTCGGCGATCCCGTCGCCGCCTTCGCCGCGGCCTTGCATGGGTTGCGCGACCACCCGGCCATCACTCTTGGCCGGCTGTCCTCGATCTATCGCACACCGCCCTGGGGCAAGACCGACCAGCCGGAATTCCTCAACATGGCAGCTCTGGTCGAGACATCGCTCGCCCCGCAGGACCTGCTCGCGTTCTGCCTTGAACTGGAGCGTGCCGGCGGCCGCGAACGGCGCGAGCGCTGGGGACCGCGCACGCTCGACATCGACATCCTGACCTATGGCGATGCGGTCATCGACCAGGCGCGGCTGCAGATTCCGCACCCGCGCATTCCCGAGCGCGCCTTCGTGCTGACGCCGCTGGCGGAGATCCTGCCACAACGCCTGATCGGCGGACGGACGGTGGCCGATCTGCTTGCAGCCGCCGCAGACGAAACGATCCGCCGCGACGACGGCGCGACGGATCGCTTGAAAACCTTGCTGGCGGGCTAGTTCTCTATTTCCGCATTGAAACGATCCGGAAAGTGGATGTCACTTTCCGGTTCGATGCTTGCGCTCACTCGCCCTTGTCGAGGGAGATGTCCGGCGCGGTCGGCACCTTCATGCCGACGACATGGTAGCCGGCATCGACATGCATGATCTCGCCGGTGATGCCGCGCGACATGTCGGAGACGAGGAACACGGCGGTCTCGCCGACCTCCTCGATGGTCACCGTGCGGCGCAGCGGCGAGTTGTACTCGTTCCAGCGCAGGATGTAGCGGAAATCGCCGATGCCGGAGGCGGCCAGCGTCTTGATCGGGCCGGCCGAGATCGCGTTGACGCGGATCTTCGAGGGGCCGAGATCGGCGGCGAGATACTGCACGCTCGATTCCAACGCCGCCTTGGCAATGCCCATGACATTGTAATGCGGCATCCACTTCTCGGCGCCGTAATAGGTCAGCGTCAGCAGCGAGCCGCCATCGGGCATCAGCTTCTCGGCGCGCTGGGTGATCGCGGTGAAGGAATAACAGGAGATCAGCAGCGATTTGGAGAAGTTCGCCTCGGTGGTCTCGACATAGCGGCCGGTCAGCTCGTCCTTGTCGGAGAAGGCGATGCAGTGGACGACGAAGTCGAGCTTGCCCCAGAGCTTCTCGACCTCGGCGAAGACCGCGTCGATCGTGGCGCCGTCGGTGACGTCGCAATGGCCGACCACATGGCCGCCGAGTTCCTTGGCGAGCGGCTCCACCCGCTTCTTCAGCGCATCGCCCTGATAGGTGAAGGCGAGTTCCGCGCCCGCGTCGGCCGCCGCCTTGGCGATGCCCCAGGCGATGGAGCGGTTGTTCGCGACGCCCATCACGAGTCCGCGCTTGCCCTTGAGGAGATTGGCGGTCGGCGAAATGGCGTTGGAATCAGGCATGGGGAACCCGCAGGGTGAACGAGGAGCAGGTCTCTTAGAACAGTCGCAGGGAAACGGGAACCGCTTTTGACGCCGGCCTCCACGGTTGAATCACGCATCCGGCCCCAATCGGGGGTATTTTCCCTCCGATCGGGCCGGCAAAGGCCCATCGCATAATGCTGGAAGGTTAGCCGGCCTCGCTGCGCGCCTTCATCAGGGCGGTCAACTCGGCGTCGCTTGCCGGCATCTCGATATCGATCGCGACGAAGAGGTCGCCAACCGCGCCCTTCTCGCCCTTGAGCCCTTTGCCGCGCAGGCGGAACTGCTTGGTCGTGCCGGTCATCGGCGGGATCGTCATCTCGACGGCGCCGGTCAGCGTCGGGACGTGCAGCGGCCCGCCAAGGACCGCCTTGGTGAGCGGCACCGCGACGCGGGTGCGCAGATCCTTGCCGTCGACTGTGAAGCGCGGGTCCGGCTTGATCTTGATCGTCATCATCACGTCGCCGGTCTCGCCGGAGAACGGATCGGTCTGGCCGAGACCGCGCAGGCGCATCACCTTGCCGTCGGTGACGCCTTCGGGGATGGTGATCTCGACCTCGCGCCCGGTCGGCAGCTTGACCCGGCGCGCGCCGCCGGTCACGGCCTGAGCCAGCGTGACCTCGAGCGTGAAGCTCTGCTCCGCCGGCTTCTGCGGCTCGGGCCGCCCGCGCGAGCGCCGGCTCGCCTCGCCGAAGAGCGAGGAGAAGATGTCGGAGGCGTCGAAGCCGGCGTCGCCACCGGGCTGCCCGCCGCCGGGTTGCGCGCCGGCGCGCCCGCCGAAGGGGTTGCCGCCCTGGCCGAAATTGAATTCGAAGCCGCCGCTGCGGCCGCCGCGGCCGGCGCCCATGCCCTCGAAGCCCTGGAACTTCGGCTTGCCCTCGGCATCGATCTCGCCGCGGTCGAACTGCTTGCGCTTGGTCTCGTCGCCCAGGATCTCATAGGCGGTGTTCAGCTCGGAGAAGCGGTCCTGCGCCTTCGGATCTTCCTGGTTGCGGTCCGGGTGCAGCTCCTTGGCACGGCGGCGGAAGGCCTTCTTGATCTCCGCATCGCTCGCGCCGCGGGCGACGCCCAGAACCTGATAGGGATCGCGCATCCAAAACCTCGTTTTCACGCAAAGTCGGACGGCCGGCATCGAAAGCCGGCATCCGTCCGCTCCGCCTTATCTGGGGATGGTGTGGCGCCGACGCAACACCCTCCGGGGGCCCTTCTGCACCCGCCGCAAACGCAAGGCAAGCCGATAGCTGGGCGCTCAGCTCACGCCCTTCCAGGGCGCGACATCCTTGACCGCCCACTCGCCGCCGGAGGGGCGGCAGGCGGTGCCTTGCAGCTTGGCCGGCCGGGTTTGCGTCTGGACGCTGGCGATGAAGGCCCGGCAGATCTCGTCCGACCGCAGGAACGGGCCACCTACCGGAATGAAGGAACCCTTGATGCCGCTCTGGGGGTTGTCCCAGGATACCGCGGCACCGTTGCCCTGCGGGTCGAGAGCGACGCTCATCGCGCCATCGGCGCGGCGCATGTCTTCGGGGCCGAGCTCGGCCGCAAGGCTGGCGAGGGCCGCCGGCCGGTCGCCGCCGCGTGCCGGCAGAATCGCGGAGGTCGTCGCGACCTCGTCCTCGCTCTTGCTCGACAGGCCGAGAATCGGAAAGGAGACCGAGCAGCCGGCGGCGAACAGCGCCAGCACGGCCACAGCCATCAGCGGGCGCATGGGGGCTGCGCGATCAGGAAGGCTTTGGAACGCTCCGGCCCCTGCCCTATATAAACCAGTCGCCCGTAACCGGATCACTTTGCGCTCGCCCGACGCCCAACTTCCACTGACCGAGGATTAGAACGTGCAACCGTTAACGAGCGGTGACTTCACCGAGGAAAACGAGCCTTTCGCCTTGTTCCAGAAGTGGTTGGACGAAGCGACGAAATCCGAGCCCAACGACCCGAACGGCATGGCGCTTTCGACCGTCGATGCCGACGGCCTGCCCAACAGCCGCATGGTGCTGCTGAAGGGCCACGGGCCGGACGGATTCGTCTTCTACACCAACACCGAAAGCCAGAAGGGCGAGGAGCTGCTCGGCCAGCCCAAGGCCGCGGCACTGTTCCACTGGAAGAGCCTGCGCCGGCAAATCCGCATCCGCGGCCCCGTCGCCCCCGTCACCGACGCCGAATCGGAGGCCTATTTCCAGTCGCGCCCGCGCGACAGCCGCATCGGCGCCTGGGCCTCGCAGCAGTCGCGCCCGCTGGAAAGCCGCTTCGCGCTGGAGAAAGCGGTCGCGGCCTATACGCTGAAGTTCGGCATCGGCGAGATCCCGCGCCCGCCCTATTGGCGCGGCTTTCGCATCACCCCTGTCTATATCGAGTTCTGGCGCGACGGCGCCTTCCGCCTGCACGACCGCATCATCTTCCGCCGCGGCTCGGCCGGTGAGCCCTGGTCCAAGACACGCTTCTACCCCTGAGGACTCCAGCCCCATGGCGATGCCGAAGTTCGATTTTCCGAAGACCGAGCCGGGCAAGCGCCCGGTCATGCTGCTGACCGGAGCGAGCCGCGGAATCGGCCATGCCACGGTGATGCAGTTCGCCATGGCGGGCTGGCGTATCCTGTCCTGCTCGCGCCAGGGCTTCTCCGAGAAGTGCCCCTGGCCCTCTGGTGCCGACGACCATGTCCAGATCGACCTCGGCGATCCCGAGGACACGATGCGCGGCATCGCCGAGATCAAGAAGCGGCTGGCCGTCGAGGGCGGCAAGCTGAATGCGCTGGTCAACAATGCCGGCATCTCGCCGAAGGGGCGCAACGGCGAGCGGCTCGGCGCCGCCACCACCTCCTTCAACGACTGGCACAAGGTCTTCCAGGTCAATTTCTTCGCGCCGATCATGCTGGCGCGCGGACTGCTCGACGAACTCACCGCCGCGAAGGGCGCGATCGTCAACGTCACCTCGATCGCCGGCTCACGCGTCCACCCCTTCGCCGGTGCCGCCTATGCCACCTCCAAGGCGGCTCTCGCCAGCCTCACCCGCGAGATGGCCGCCGATTTCGGGGCGTTCGGCATCCGCGTGAACTCGATCTCGCCGGGCGAGATCGATACCGCCATCCTCTCGCCGGGCACCGAGAAGATCGTCGCCACCCTGCCGATGAAGCGGCTCGGCAAGACCGACGAGGTCGCCAAGGCGATCTATTTCCTCTGCACGGACGCCTCGAGCTACGTCACCGGCTCGGAGCTGCACATCAATGGCGGACAGCACGTTTGACGCCGGTCAGCGCGCCATGAGCAAGGATGGCGGCCAGGTCATCCGCTTCCCCATGCCCGGCCGCGCGGCGGCTCGGCCCGTGCTCGCAGCGTCGGTCGCCGTCTTCCGCGAAGGCAAGGTGCTGCTGGCGACCCGCACCAAGCCGCCGGCCGACCAGCTCTGGTCGCTGCCCGGCGGCAAGGTCGAGGCCGGCGAGACGCTCGAGCAGGCGGCGCTGCGCGAACTCGACGAGGAGGTCGGCGTGACCGCCCGCATCCTCGGCTTCAACCGCCATGTCGAGATCTTCGGCCGCGATGCCAAGGGCGCCGTGACGCATCACTTCGTCGTCGCCTCCTTCGTCGGCGAATGGCTTTCCGGCGAACCGCAACCGGGCCCGGAGGCAGGCGCCGTGATGTGGGCCGATCCCCTGAAGATCGGCGGGCTCGCCACCACGCGCGAACTCGGCGACGTGCTGCGCCGGGCTCACAGCCTCTTCGCGGCCAGCGGGTCGGCATGAGGCGCGGCGCTCGCGCTTCGGCCGTTCTGGCCCTTGCCGTGCTCGCGCCGCTGGTTTCGCAGGCGCAGCAGCGAACGCCGCAGCCGGCGAAACCGCCCGCAGCCAAGCCTGCCGAACCGCCCGTCCAGGAGCCGGACGGCCCGCCCTATGAGCCGCAACTGCTCCAGCTCGCCGAGATCATGGGCTCGCTCGCCTATCTGCGCACGCTCTGCGGCGGCAAGGAGGCTCAGGATTGGCGCGCCCGCATGGCCGCCCTGATCGAGGCCGAAGGGCGCACCCCACAACGGCGCGACCGCCTGACCGCCGCTTTCAACCGCGGTTTCAAGGCCTATTCGCTGACCCACCGTTCCTGTACCGATGCCAGCCAGGAAGCCTCCGCGCGTCTCGCGGCTGAAGGCGAGGCCCTGTCGCGGGCGCTGGCCAGCCGCTATGGCGGATAGGCAACAGCTGTTGCCCGAATGCGATCTTCGGTGGAATTCTTCCGGTCGCGTTAACCTTTCTTAAACACCGCGGTAGCGTGCCGCTCTGGCACGGCCTATGACTTGAGTGTCGCCCAACCGTCGCGAACCGGGTCACAACCGGCGCGATTCGCATCAGATAGAAGGCCGCAGAGTCCCATTTCGATGCCAATCCAGCCCGAAGACACGATGCTCGACCCGAATCTCGCCGAAGACCATGGCGATGCGCGCCGCGTCGCCTACGGCTACGTCGAGGACGCCTTCACCGAAGCCCAGCAGGACGGGCTCGATTCGGATGCGCTCGCCCATGCCGCGCTCTTTGCTGCGCTCCGCACCCTGGTCGAGACCTATGGCGAGGAAGCCACCGCCGTCTTCACCGAGGCCCTGCCCGAGAAAGTTCGCTGCGGCGCCTTCACCACCGGCACGCGGCACTGAATCCAGGCGTCATTCTCGGGCGAAGCGAAGCGCAGACCCGGGAATCCCGGGACGGACAAGTGCGGAAGCCTCGGTTGGCATGAGATGCCCGGGTCAAGCCCGGGCATGACGGCTTAAGGCCTGGTGAGACATTCTCAGCTCGATGCGGCCCTGCAGGCACCAGCCCGTGCCGCTGCTGCTCGTTCTTCCATCAACGCTCGCTCCTTGACGTTGCGCGTCAGTGCTACAGCCTGCTCGAAGGCCGCAGCCGCCTCGGCAAGCCGGCCGAGCTTGGACAGCAGGTCGCCGCGCACGCTCGGCAGGAGATGGTAGCGCTTGAGCGACGGCTCGGTCGCCAGCGCTTCGACCAGTTCCAGCCCTGCTGCCGGCCCTTCAGCCATGCCGACCGCCACGGCCCGATTGAGCTCGACGATCGGCGACGGCATCACCCGGCCGAGCACCGCGTAGAGCGCCGCGATTCGCTGCCAGTCGGTCTCTTCCGCCGTGCGCGCACGGGCATGGCAGGCGGCCAGTGCCGCCTGCAGCAGATAGGGACCCGGCAAAGTGCCGGCGAGCCGCTCCGCCCGTTCCAGCGCCGCGAGCCCTCGTCCGATCAGAAGCCTGTCCCAGCGCGCGCGGTTCTGGTTGAGCAGCAGGATCGGCTCGCCATCGGGGCCGACGCGCGCCCGGAGTCGTGAAGCCTGCAGCTCCATCAGCGCGACAAGACCGAGCACCTCCGGTTCCTCCGGAGCCCGCGCCGCCAGGATGCGCCCGAGCCTCAGCGCTTCCTCGCACAGCGCCGGCCGCACCCAGTCCTGCCCGGCTGTCGCGGCATAGCCCTCGTTGAAGATCAGATAGATCACCTCCAGCACCGAGGCGAGCCGCTCCCCGAGTTCGGCGCCGGCGGGCACCTCATAGGGGACCTTCGCTTCGCTCAGCGTCTTCTTCGCCCGCACGATGCGCTGCGCCATCGTCGGTTCGGGCACCAGGAAGGCACGTGCGATCTCCTCGGTCGTCAGCCCGCCGAGCAGCCTGAGCGTCAGCGCCAGGCGCGCCTCCTTGGGGAGGACCGGGTGGCAGGCGGTGAAGATCAGCCGGAGCAGGTCGTCGCCGACCTCATCGTCGAGGGCGGCATCGAGATCGGGCATGGCCGGGCCGTCATTTTCGAGGTCGCGGCCGAGCTCTTCCTGCTTGCGCCGGGCCATCATCTCGTGGCGGGCGGCATCGAGCGCGCGATGCTTCGCGACCTGCATCAACCAGGCGGCGGGATTCCGGGGCACGCCCTCCTGCGGCCACTGCTTCAGCGCCGCGACG
The DNA here is from genome assembly GCF_056397745.1 of Allobosea sp. 05L423. Classification (NCBI taxonomy): domain Bacteria; kingdom Pseudomonadati; phylum Pseudomonadota; class Alphaproteobacteria; order Hyphomicrobiales; family Alloboseaceae; genus Allobosea; species Allobosea sp. 05L423. The sequence goes on from NZ_JBFTOA010000011.1 coordinate 25,479, forward strand.
AGCGCTTCCTGCGCCAGCTCCTCGGCCCGGCCGACATCGCGGGTCAGGCGCGCAAGGCCCGCGATCAGCCGGGGCGACTCCATGCGCCAGACCGTCTCGATGGTGCGGTGTGCATCGCTGCCCGACATGGGAAGCGATACACACCATCAGCGCATCGGCTGGCAAGTGGCCCAGGCAAGGCGTCGATCGCTCAGCCCTGCCCCTCGGACTCGGCCTTGAGCCGGTCCCACTGCGCCGCCGTCTCCGGCGTGACGATCTCGCCGAAATCGGCCAGTTCGAACAGCGGCCGGATTTCGATCTCGGACGGACCCGGCATCGGATTGGGGCAGCGCTTGACCCAGGCGATCGCCTCGTCGAGCGATTGGCACTCCCAGAGCCAATAGCCTGCGACGAGCTCCTTGGTCTCGGCGAAGGGCCCGTCGACGACGGAGCGCTTGGCGCCGTCGAATTGGACGCGCGCGCCCTTCGAGCTGGGCTGCAAGCCGTCGCCGCCCTTCATGATGCCGGCTTTCACCAGCTCTTCGTTATAGGCCATCATCGCCTCGAGCAGCTCCTGGCTCGGCGGAGCGCCGGCTTCGCTGTCCTTCGTCGCCTTGACCATCACCATGAAACGCATCGGTTTTCTCCTTCGAGAGACGGGGGCGTAGCCTGCACCGTCCGTTGAGCTGGGTTTGGGGTATCGGGCCGGCTCAGCCGGGACGTTTCTCGAATTCGGCGCGCAGGTTTTCCTTCCGTTCGCGCCGCTCCGGCGTCACCATCTCGCCGAGATCCTCCATCTCGAAGACGGGCCTGAGCTCGATCTCGGTGCCGCCGTCGAAGGGCGCGCGCTTGAGCCATTCGACCGCTTCGTCGAAGGACTTCACCTGCCAGAGCCAGAAGCCGGCCAGCAGTTCCTTGGTCTCGGCGAAGGGGCCGTCGGTGATCGCGCGCTCGCTGCCCGAGAAGCGCATGCGGATGCCCTTGGACGTCGGCTGCAGGCCTTCCGCGGCGAGCAGGATGCCGGCCTTGATCAGTTCCTCGTTATAGACGCCCATCTTCGCGAAGACGTCCGGGTCCGGCATCACGCCGGCTTCGCTGTCCTTGCTTGCCTTGACCAGAACCATCACACGCATCGGTCTTCTCCTTGGGTTTGGGAGAACCGGGCGGCTTCGGCGCGGACCGCCGAAACCCGTTCTCTGACTGCACGTCGAACGGGCGCGGCTGGAATCGACAGCGCCGGGAATCTTTTTTCGCTTTTTTTTTGCGGAGCTGCCCGCGCGCTCATCCAGAGGCAAACGCGGGCGGCGCCGATCCGTTTCAGGCGCTACGCGGCAGCGCCTCCAGGAAGCGGGCCGGCTCACCCTGCGACGGCGTCGTCAGCTCGCCCTCCCACATCACCTTGAGGCCACGAACGAAGGTGCCGACCGGCCAGCCGGTCACGGTCACGCCGTCATAGGGCGTCCAGCCGCATTTCGAGGCGATCCAGTCATTGGTGATCGTCTCCCGGCGCTTGAGGTCGACGATCGTGAAATCGGCATCGTAGCCGACCGCGATCCGGCCCTTGCCTTCCAGTCCGAAGATGCGCTGCGGCCCATGGCTGGTCAGGTCGACGAAGCGCTCCAGCGAGAGCCGGCCAGCATTCACATGGTCGAGCATGATCGGCACCAGCGTCTGCACTCCGGGCATGCCGGAATGGCTTGCCGGATAGGCGTGGTGCTTCTCCTCATGAGTATGCGGCGCATGATCGGAGCCGAGCACGTCGACGATGCCCTGTTCCACGCCCCACCAGATGCGCTGGCGATGGCTGTCATCACGGATCGGGGGATTCATCTGGGCGTAGGTGCCGAGCCGCTCGTAGCAATCCGGCGCGACCAGCGTCAGATGGTTCGGCAGCACCTCGACGGTCGCGACGTCCTTGTGATCCCTGAGGAACAGCATCTCGTCCCCGGTCGAGATGTGCAGGATATGCACCCGCGCCCCGGTCTCGCGCGCGATGCGCACCAGCCGCGTCGTGCAGGTCAGCGCGACCTCGGGCGAGCGCCAGACCGGATGGCTTGCCGGATCGCCCTCGACGCGCAGGCCCATGCGCTCGCGCAGCATCGTCTCGTCCTCGGAGTGGAAGGCGGCGCGCCGGCGGGTGCGCTTGAGGATCTCGGCGACGCCCTTGTCGTCCTCGACCAAAAGATCGCCGGTGGACGAGCCCATGAACACCTTGATGCCGGCCGCGCCCGGCAGCCGCTCGAGCTCCGGCACGTCGGCAGCGTTCTCATGCGTGCCGCCGACCCAGAAGGCGAAGTCGCAATGCATGCGGTGCCGGCCGCGCCGGATCTTGTCGGCAAGCGCCTCCGGCGTCGTCGTCTGCGGGATGGTGTTCGGCATCTCGAAGACGCAGGTCACGCCGCCGAGGGCGGCAGCGCGCGAACCCGTCTCCAGATCCTCCTTGTGGTCGAGCCCCGGCTCGCGGAAATGCACCTGGCTGTCGATCACGCCGGGCAGGATGTGCAGGCCGGTGCAATCGACGACCTCGCCGGCCGAGGCCTGGGAGAGATCGCCCAGCGCCATGATCTTGCCGCCGGTGATGCCGATGTCGCGCGCGACGCGGCCATCCTGGTTGACCACCGTGCCGCCCTTGAGGATGACGTCATAGGTCTGCGGCATGGCGGTTCTCCGGGCGGTTGAGCAAAGGGCCGATGCGGCCTACCTATCGGCAGTCTCGCCGTCCCGAAAGCGGAAACAGCTTTCGGGTGGCGCGATCATCCCTTTCGGCCGCACGAGCCCGGCATGGAATCAGAACTGGAACGGCTGCCTATGTCCGCAACCCGATTGATCGATCGCGGCGTCATCCGCGTCAGCGGCGAGGATGCCCGCGACTTTCTGCAGAACATCGTCACCAACGAGATGGACGAGGTGACACCGGAACGGGCCGGCTATGGCGCGCTGCTGACACCGCAGGGCAAGATCATCTGCGATTTCTTCGTCGTCGCGCTGCCGGCGGAAGACGGGGGCGGCTTCCTGCTCGACACCCCCCTGCTCCAGACCGCCGATCTGATGAAACGTCTGAAACTCTACAAGCTGCGCGCCAAGGTCGCTCTGGAAGACCTCACCGAGAAGAGCGCCGTGCTCGTCTCGGCGGACGGAGCGCCGCTGCCGGGAGAGGCCGGCTTCGTCTATGACGACCCGCGCCTGCCGGCGCTCGGCCAGCGCGCCATTGCCGATGTCGAGGGCATCGATGAGCTCGTCACGGCCGAGCCCGACGCCTACCACGCCCGCCGCATCGCGCTCGGTATTCCCGCAGGCGGTCGCGATTTCCCCTATGGCGACACCTTCCCGCACGAAGCCCTGCTCGACCAGCTCGGCGGCGTCTCCTTCAAGAAGGGCTGCTATATCGGGCAGGAGGTCGTCTCCCGTATGCAGCATCGCGGCACGGCCCGCACCCGCGTCGTTCCGATCGCCTTCGACGACGGCATCGTCGCCGAGACCGGCGTGGAAGCGACCGCCGGCGGCAAGATGCTCGGCAGCATCGGCTCGGGCGCGAACGGCAAGGCGCTCGCCATGCTCCGCCTCGACCGGCTGGCCGATGCATTGGCGGCAGGCGAGACGCCGCTCGGTGGCGGCCTCGCCTTCCATCTCGCTGACAAGCCCGATTTCATCCGCTTCCCCTTCCCCGGCGAGACGGGCTTCGTAGCCGCCGCAGGAGTCGCCTTATGAGCGAAGAACGCATCGCGATCGAGGGGCCGGACGGCAAGTTCCGCTGCCGCTGGCCGGGAACGGACCCGCTTTATCTCGCCTATCACGACACCGAATGGGGCGTGCCGGAATATGATTCCCGTGCACTCTGGGAGAAACTGATCCTCGACGGTTTCCAGGCCGGCCTCTCCTGGATCACGATCCTGCGCAAGCGCGACGCCTTCCGCACCGGCTTCGCCAGCTTCGAGCCGGAAGCCGTCGCACGCTTCGGCGAGGCCGATGTCCAGCGCCTCCTGGCCGACCCCGGCATCATCCGCCATCGCGGCAAGATCGAGGGCACGATCAAGAGCGCGCAGGCCTATCTCAGGATCAGCGAGCGCGAGCCCTTCGCCGATTTCCTCTGGAAGCATCTCGATGGCCGCGTGCTGCAGAACGCCTTCCGCACCCATGAGGAGGTGCCGACGCAGACCAAGTTTTCAGAGGCTATGGCCAAGGAACTGAAGAAGGCCGGCTTCACCTTCTGCGGCCCGACCATCGTCTATGCCTTCATGCAGGCCTGCGGGCTGGTCAACGACCATCTCACCGGCTGCTTCCGCTACACCGAATGCGCCGAATTGGCGCGCGACTCCCGTCCCGCCGCCTGATGTCCCGCACGCCTGAACCGCCGCGTGCCTGGCAGCGCATGCTTTCGGGCCGGCGGCTCGATTTGCTCGATCCCTCTCCGCTCGACATCGAGATCGAGGACATCGCCCATGGACTCGCCCGCGTCGCCCGCTGGAATGGGCAGACGCGCGGCGCGCATTCCTTCTCGGTGGCGCAGCATTGCCTGCTGGTCGAGGCTATCGCGGGCTTCCTGTATCCGGACTGGAGCGAGGCGTGGCGGCTGATGGCGCTGCTGCACGACGCGCCGGAATACGTCATCGGCGACATGATCTCGCCGTTCAAGGTTGTGATGGGCGATGCCTACAAGAGCGTGGAGCTGCGCCTGCTCACGGCGATCCACCTGCGCTTTGGCCTGCCTGCAACCACACCGGCGATGCTGAAGCGCAAAACGAAGGAGGCCGACACCATCGCCGCCTTCTTCGAGGCGACGCAGCTCGCCGGTTTCGACCGTCCGGAGGCGCTGAAATTCTTCGGCCGGCCGCAGGCGCTGCCGGCCGAAGTCCTGGCCTGGCTCGACCCGCTGGACACCGAGACGGCGCAAGCGCGCTTCCTGGCGCGCTTCGCCGAACTCGGCGGCGGCCTCAGTGCGTCAGACGCACTGCGCTGATCTCGTTGGCGATCGACTTGAAGATCGGGCTGAGCTGCGAGGCGCTCGTCACCTCATAGTACATGGTCGAATCTGTGGCGCAGTTGCGCAGCATCGCCGCGTTTCCATCCATGACGCGGATCGTATAGACGCTGACGCCGGCCGCCTTGACGTTTGCGCAGGCAAGTTTCGTTCGAGCATCGATATTTGGATTGGGGGTGCTACCGTCGCCTTCGAAACGGTTCTGGGTGTTGTCGCCGTCGGTCAGCAAGATCATGTACTTCTTCAGCCGCGGCTCCGTATTTGGCTTGGCCTCCGTGTAGGGCGCGCCGGTCGACAGCGTTGCCCAGCCCCAGACTGCGCCGATGGTGACGTTGGTGGCGCCGACTGGTGTCATCGTATCGATCTTGGCCGTCAGCGCCGTCCAATCGGAACTCAACCCCATCGTTTGCGCCAGCGAGGTTTGGCCACACCAGGTCGCCGGATACTGCTGGGCGCTGGCGGAATACGCCCCGCCATCGGTGACGTCGTAGCTCTGGTCCCGGTCGGCTATGCAGCCCTCAGTCTTGACCCAGTTAGCCTTCGTCAGGGTCTCGGTGCAGGTCGTCACGCCCTTGCTGGTCTTGCAATTCGAAATTGTGGGGTCGGACGCAGCCGCACCGCTAGGCGCCTTGCAGTTGTTGCCGTTCTTGTCGCAGGTCATCGTCACCGACCGGGTCATGCCGTAGCGAATCCACGGCTCGTCCTTCAAGGCGCGGTCGATACGAACCTGCGTGTTGAACGGCACGATCGAGATCCGAATCTGATCCGTTTCGATCGCAGCGTCCTTCATAATCTGAATCAGATCCTTCGACGCCTGTTTCAGCGCCGTCATCTTTCCCGAGGACGACATCGAGCCCGTATTGTCGAGCACCAGGGCCAGCTCGATCTTGTTCGTTCCCCAGGTCGATTGGCTGTCACTGGCGACAGGAATGTACTGAGGTCCAAGCACGCGCCCGATCGTCGTCTCCACATTGGCGTTCGCCGTGATCTTGATCGTTCGCGCCGTGCGGTCGATCACCACGTTCGCACCGGTGAATTCACTCTTCGCGCTCGCCGGCAGATTGTCGCGGATCCAGGAATCGATCCGATCCCTGAGTTGCCCGTCCGTCAGCTTCTGGGCGTCGCGCGCCGCCATCAGCGAGGCGGAATCGATCGCCGAGCTCAGCGCCTGGCGGGCGTTGCTGGCGCGCGAGTAGTCGACGGTGACGCCGACGATGCCGATGAGCGGAAGCGTCAGGAAGCCGGTCATGACGAGCACGTTGCCGCGCTGGTCGCGGCGGAACCGCCGCATTAATTCCGAAATGAAAGCGAGCTTGACCATGACATCTCATCCTGGGCCGGATTGCCGCATTGAGCCGGATGAGGGTTGGGGCTCGGAGCTTACGAATTGCTAAAATCGATTCATGGAACTCGGCCCTATCTGCGCATTTTTTGGGAAAAGAAGTGCCGTTGCGTCATCCCGCCTTCCACACGCCGATAATTATTTCTCAAATAGAATAAGTGAAAATCATTTTTCTCCATTCCGAAAACAATCATTTCGCGGAACAGTGCGTTCAGATCACCAAAGGAGCAGCCATGTCGGACACCCCCACTCTCTCCCTTCCGCCGGGCGTCGTCATCAAGGGCGCCGTGCAGCCGCGCTTCGACGAGATCCTCACCACGGAAGCGCTCGCCTTCGTCGCTGACCTGCATCGCCGCTTCAACGAGACGCGCAAGCGCCTGCTCGCCTTGCGGGCCGAGCGCCAGAAGCGCTTCGACGCCGGCGAAACGCCGGATTTCCTGGCTGAGACCAGGCACATCCGCGAAGGCGACTGGAACGTCGCGCCGATCCCGGCCGAACTTCAGGATCGCCGCGTCGAGATCACCGGCCCGGTCGACCGCAAAATGATCATCAACGCGCTGAACTCCGGCGCGAAGGTCTTCATGGCCGATTTCGAGGACGCTTCCTCCCCGGTCTGGACCAATATGGTCGAGGGCCAGATCAACCTCAGGGATCGCTGGGCGGGCAAGATCGACTTCACCGATCCCACGAGCGGCAAGGACTACAAGCTCGGCGCCAAGCCGGCCGTGCTGATCATCCGCCCGCGCGGCTGGCATCTGCCGGAGCGCCACATCGAGATCGACGGCGAGGAAGCCTCCGGCTCGCTGGTCGATTTCGGGCTCTATGTCTTCCACAATGCCAAGGCGGCGCTGGCGGCCGGTTCGGGCCCCTATTTCTACCTGCCAAAGCTCGAGAGCCACCTCGAGGCCCGACTCTGGAACGACGTCTTCGTCGCGGCGCAATCGGCGCTCGGCCTGAAGAACGGCACGATCAAGGTGACCGTCCTGATCGAGACCCTGCCGGCCGCCTTCGAGATGGACGAGATCCTCTACGAGCTGCGCGAGCACATCGCGGGCCTCAACTGCGGCCGCTGGGACTACATCTTCTCCTTCATCAAGAAGCTCGCCCGCAACAAGGCCTATGTCCTGCCGGACCGCTCGCAGGTCGTGATGTCCAAGGCCTTCCTGCGCGCCTATTCGCTGCTGCTGATCAAGACCTGCCACAGGCGCGGCGCCTTCGCGATGGGCGGCATGGCGGCGCAGATCCCGGTCAAGAACAATCCCGAAGCGAACGCCGCAGCCTTCGCCAAGGTCAAGGCCGACAAGGAGCGCGAGGCCGGCGACGGCCATGACGGCACCTGGGTCGCCCACCCCGACCTCGTTCCCGTGGCGATGGAGGTCTTCGACCGGCTGATGCCCCAGGCGAACCAGCTCGGCAAGAAGCGCGACGACGTGAACATCGGCACCAGGGACCTGCTGGAGGTCCACCAGGGCACCCGCACCGAGGAAGGCTTCCGCGAGAACATCCGCGTCGGCGTGCAGTATATCGAGGCCTGGCTGCGCGGCCGCGGCGCAGTGCCGATCTACAACATGATGGAAGACGCCGCGACCGCCGAGATCAGCCGCGCCCAGATCTGGCAATTCGTCCAGTATGGCGTCGAGCTCGAAGGCGGCGTGAAAGCAGATGCGGCGCTGTTCAAGCGCTGCCTGCCCGAGGAAATGGAGCGGGTGAAGGGCGAGCTCGGGGCGGACGTCTATGCCAAGGGCCGTTTCCCCGAAGCGATCGCGCTGTTTGAGACACTGTCGCTCGCGCCGAACTTCGAGGACTTCCTCACCGTCCCGGCCTACGCCAAGCTGGGCTGAATCCGGGTCCGGTCAGTCGATCGAGGGCGCCGCTGCGAAGCGGCGCCCTTTCGTTTGCACGGTCAGTGCAGGTGCCACCAGACCCGCCCGCCGATGACGACGGCGAGCAGGGCGACCGACCCGAAGAGATGCAGCAGGTCGGCCTTCCAGCTGCCGCTCGATGAACCGCGAACATGCTGGTAGATCGCCTCCCGGCGACGGCGATAGGTGCCGATCGTGGTCATTGAAGTCTCCATCCGATCATTGCAGGCGCTTCGGCGCCCACGCCGGGTTCAGGCGCGGCAGGGCGCCCCCGCCGCACCGCTCCGCGTCGCCGCCATCGCCGTGCCGGCGAGCGGGCGCGGCAGATCCTCGATCGCATCGCGCATGAGGGCCGCGAACTCCGGGCGCGCCGGCGCGAGCGGCGCGCGACAGGCAGCACCGATCTCCGGGTGAAGCATCGACAGGGCGAGCTTGACGAGCACCGGATCGGGCTCCCGGGCCAGCAGGTCGAGCAGCGGGACGAGACGCCGCTGCAGGATCTGCGCCTGCCCGTAGAGTTCGGAGCGCGCGGCGCTCTCCAGCCGCGCCAGCCAATGCGGTGCGAGATTGCCGACGCTGGTGACGGCTCCGCAGCCGCCCGCGAGCAGATAGGCGGGGATCGTCTCGGCCGCGCCGGTCAGCCGCATGAACCGGCGGTCGCGCAGCCGGGCGATCCGGTCGCAGCGAACGAGATCGCCGCGCCGCTCCAGGATGCCGACGATATTCGCGGCGCCTTCCAGGCGCTCCAGCGTCTCCGGCGCGACCTCGACGCCGCAGCGGTCGGGATCGTTGTCGAGGATGATCTCGAGCCCGGTCGCCGCCGCCGCAGCCAAGGCATGGGCGGCGAGACCCGCCTGCGTCGGCCGGTTGTAATAGGGCATGCGCAGCAGCAGGGCTGAGGCGCCGGCCTTCTCGGCAGCGGCGATCTCGGCGATCGTCTCGGCCGTGGCATAACTGCCGACGGCCGCGATCACCGGGAAATGCCTGCCGGCGATGCGGCGGGCGGCAGCACAGAGTTCCCTGCGCTCCGCCTCGTTCAGGGTCGGGCTTTCGCCCGTGGCGGTGCCGATCACGATACCGTCGGCGCCCTGCGCGATCTGCCAGTGAATGAGGCGTTCCAGAGCGCCGTAGTCGATCGCGTCCTCATCGAAGGGCGTGACCAGCGCGGTGAACATGCCGTGTAGCCAGTGGTTCATGGCGCGCCTCAGAGCAGCCTCAGCGTCTTTGCCGTCATGCGGACCGCGCGCGGCCGGTGGCCGGTCTCGAAGACGGCATAGCGCAGCGCGGTGCCGCGGTCGGCGAAGATGCCGCCGCCGCGACCATGGGTCTCGACGGCCAGCCAGTGCCCTTCGATGTCTCGCCCGACCAGAAACTGGAGCGGACCGCCGAAGGATTTGCGAGGGATACTGAACATCATCCTGTTTCCCGAACGGTCTTCCAGACCGCACGGACAAGGTATTTTTGCCGCCATAGGCATTCGAGACGTAGCGAAGCGCGACAACATCAACGATGCATAAAAACTGCGACGCCGCTTTTGACTTCCGCGGGCCGCTCGCGCTCAATCCGCCCGTCTCTCCTGGATTCGCCGCATGCGCCCCCGCCTACTCTCCCTCCTCGCCGCCGCCCTCCTCGGCGCTTCCTTCGCCCATGCCGCGACGCTCGCATCCGAACAGCGGTTCAGGACGCTGGGGGACTTCTCGGGCAAAAGGCCGGGCAGGGTGGCGCACGATGTCAGCGGCCTTGCCTGCATGCCGGTCGCGAACGGAGCCCAGCGCTGCCTGCTGATCAACGACGAGGGCTCCTTCGCCCAGTTCGCCCGGATCGCCGAGAACCGCATCACGCCCGGCGCGACCCTGCCGGTCGTCGGCACGGACGCCTCGCCCGACACGCTCGGCCAGCCGCCGCAGGGCATCTGCCGGGCGCCCGGCCGCTTCGCCGAACTCGATGGCGAGGCCGTCGCCTATGCGGATGGCGCTTTCTATCTGGCCGGTTCCCATGGCTGCTCGCGCAACAAGGGCGAGTTCCGCCTCTCCGCCTTCCATCTGGCGCGGATCAAGGTCGATGCCGACGGCGCCCCGACCGGACGCGTCGAGCTGACCTATCGCTTGAGCGACATGCTGCGCCGGGCTGGCGAGGCGGGCGCTTTCTTCGGCCGCAGCCTGATGGACGACAACGGGCTCAATGTCGAAGGCATCGCCGTCATCGGCGATACGCTCTGGGCCGGCCTGCGCGCGCCTTCGCTCGGCAATCGCAGCTTCCTCGTCGGCGCTTCGCTCGCAGCGCTCTTCGCACCGGGGCATGCTGCCGCGACAACGGCTCCGACGGTGGTGGCACTGCCGGCCGGGCGTGATCGCGGCATCCGCGACCTGGCCCCCCTGCCCGATGGACGGCTGCTCGCGCTGCTTGGCCCGGCGCAGGACCAATCGCTGCCCTATTCCCTGATGCTGGTCGACACGTCCCGGCCGGAGGCAGCCGCGCCCCTCGGCGAGTTGCCGGCCCGCGGCGAAGGCAAGGCGGAATCCCTGACGATCCTGGCGGAAAGCCGCGGCGCGCTCACCGTGCTGATCGGCTATGACGGCCGCAAGAACGGCCATTTCGAATCCTACCGCCTGCCTCTGCCTGGCCAGACCCGTTGATCGCCATGGATTTTCACTCCCGCCTTGCCCGCGCCGTCGCGCGCTACCGTGCCGAGGTCGCCGGCCCGCGCGAGCATCTCTCGCTGCTGCGCTGGCAGATGGCGGAGGGTCACGCCCTCGACCGCCGCGACACCTTTCCCGGCCATCTCACCACCAGCGCCTTCGTGCTCTCCCCCGACCATGCGCAGGTCCTGCTGATCGACCATGTCGTGATCGGCCGCTGGCTCCAGCCCGGCGGTCATTGGGAGGAGGCCGAGCATTTCCATCTGTCGGCTGCGCGCGAAGCCGAGGAGGAGACCGGGGTCCAGGGGCTGACGCTGCATCCCTGGCACGCGGGCGGCGACGTGCCCTTCACCATCGACAGCCACGACGTGCCGGGCAAGCCCGCCCGCGGCGAGCCCGACCATATCCATCACGACCTGCAATATCTCTTCCTCGCCGACCCCACCCGGCCGCTCGTCGCGCAGGTCGAGGAGGTTCACGCCGCCGCCTGGAAGCCCGTCGCGGCCTTGGCCGAGATCGCGCCACGCGCCCTGGAACGGCTCTCGCGCCTGCCAAAGCGCTGACTGTTGCAGCGCAACAACATCGGGCCGGATTGCGGAAACGCCTATGGCTCTTTTATCGCGCCGGGTCCGGACCCACGGCATGGTTCATTCAAGGATGAATTAGATATTGCAAACGATTTGCAATAACGTATTGATCCGTGACCTCCCCGGAGCCCGCTATGCCTTCGAAAGCCCTCGCTCTCGCCCTGATCGCTACTGCTGCGTCAGCCTCTGCCTTTGCCGCTGATCTGCCATCCCGCAAGACCGCTCCCGCACCGGCGCCAGTCGTCTCGGCTTGTACCGAGAGCGAAGGCATTCCGACTGACGCATTCGGCTTCACCACCGGCTCGGATGTCGCGGAGAAGGGCGCCTTCGGCCCCAGCCTCACCTATAACGGCGCGTTCGGCACGCGCGTCGGCTCCTCGAACGGCCACGGCCTCACCCTGCAGGGATCCTACGGGCTCTTCCCCTGCTTCGAGATCGGCCCCTATGTGCTGGGCTCCTTCACCAATGCTTCGGCCAACGGCATCGGCGCCGACGCGCGCGCCATCGGCGCCGGCGTCGAGATGAAGTACAAGCTGCTCGGCCGCGACATGCACGGGCTCGGCTTGACCCTCGTGATCGACCCCAGCTTCAACCGCGCCGATCCGGACGGCGCCGGCCGCTTCACCACCTACAACACCGGCATCCGCCTCTTCGCCGACAAGACGCTGATCCCCGGAACGCTCTATGCGGCGCTCAACCTCTCGCAGGATCTGACCTGGACCGGCCCCTCGCCCTATCAGCGCTCCTCGACCCTCACGGTCGCTGGTTCGCTCTCCTGGCAGGTCTCGGACGGACTCTATCTCAGCGGCGAAGTCCGCCACATGCGCGCCCATAACGAGCTCGGCTTCGGTAATGAGGCGGGCTACGCCACCTTCGCCGGCCCCGGCATCTTCTGGCAGGCGACGAAGCAGCTCGCACTCTCGGCCGCCTACAACATCCAGGTCGCCGGCAAGGCCAAGGGCGACCCCGGCAATCTCGACCTGACCAATTTCGGCCAGCATCTCGTCAAGGTGAAGCTCGGCTACAGCTTCTGAGCCTTCTGAACATCGCGCCTGCGCAAGGGCGGCAGCGGCAACGCTGCCGCCCTTTTTCATGTCGGCAAGTCGCCCGCGTTGACATACTCCCCCCGAGTACCATAGCGTAACTGGCAGATCGAAGCTCGACATGTCGCCATGCCTCATACGCCGGAAGAGAAGAAGCGCGCCGTCACGCGGCTGCGCCGGATCAGGGGGCAGGCCGACGCCCTGATCGCCGCCGTGGAACGCGGCGAGGAATGCGGCGCCCTGCTCCAGCAGCTCGCCGCGCTGCGCGGCGCCGCGACCGGGCTGATGGCGGAGGTGCTGGAGAGCCACCTGCGCGAAACCATGCACGGCACCGCCGGCCCGGCAAAGACATCCCCCGATGACGCCGACGAGGTCGCCGCGATCATGCGGGTCATCCGCCCCTATCTGAAATGACCGTTCGCAAGGAAGGAAACACCCCATGAAAACCCGCGCCGCCGTCGCCTGGGAAGCCGGCAAGCCGCTTACCATCGAAACCATCGAGATCGGTGGCCCCAAGGCCGGCGAGGTCCTCGTCGAGGTCATGGCGACCGGTATCTGCCACACCGACGCCTACACGCTCTCGGGTCTCGATTCCGAGGGCAAGTTCCCGGCGATCCTCGGCCATGAGGGCGCGGGCATCGTGCGCGAGGTCGGCGCCGGAGTGACGACGCTGAAGCCCGGCGACCATGTCATCCCGCTCTACACGCCGGAATGCCGCAGCTGTAAGTCCTGCCTGTCGCGCCGGACCAATCTCTGCACCTCGATCCGCGCGACCCAGGGCCAGGGTGTGATGCCGGACGGCACCTCGCGCTTCTCCTGCGACGGCGGCGAGGTCTTCCACTACATGGGCTGCTCGACCTTCGCGAATTTCACGGTCCTGCCCGAGATCGCGCTCGCCAAGGTCCGCGAGGACGCACCCTTCGACAAGATCTGCTACATCGGCTGCGGCGTCACCACCGGCATCGGCGCCGTGATCTACACCGCCAAGGTCTGGCCGAGCGCCAATGTCGTGGTCTTCGGCCTCGGCGGCATCGGCCTCAACGTCATCCAGGGCGCGCGCATGGTCGGCGCCGACAAGATCATCGGCGTCGACATCAATCCGGCCAAGCAGGAGATGGCGCGCAAGTTCGGCATGACCGACTTCATCAACCCGGCCGAGGTCGGCAACGACAAGGTCGTGCAGGCGATCGTCGACCTGACCGGCGGCGGCGCCGATTTCTCCTTCGACGCCACCGGCAACACCAATGTGATGCGCCAGGCGCTGGAATGCTGCCATCGCGGCTGGGGCGAGTCGATCATCATCGGCGTCGCCGAGGCCGGCAAGGAGATCGCCACCCGCCCGTTCCAGCTCGTCACCGGCCGCGTCTGGAAGGGCACCGCCTTCGGCGGCGCGCGCGGGCGCACCGACGTGCCGAAGATCGTCGACTGGTATATGGAAGGAAAGATCAACATCGACGACCTGATCACCCACAAGCTCACGCTGGAGGAGATCAATCACGGCTTCGACCTGATGCATGAGGGCAAGTCTATCCGCAGCGTCGTGGTCTACTGAGGCACGCCGCTTTCTGGCCTTATCGATAGGGCACGGAGCCATCGTCATCCCGGACAAGCGGTGAAGCCGCGCCGATCCGGGCTCCATCGTAGAGCAAAGTTCCTCACGATGGATCCCGGATCTCCGCTTCGCTGCGCCCGGGATGACGGCGCAGGTTAAGCTGCATTGTCGCAGGCGCTCGACCGAAAGGAACTCACCATGGAACTCCTCTCCTCCTCGAAGGCCTTCGGCGGCTCCCAGCGCGTCTACCGTCACGAGAGCGCGGCCTGCGCCTGCCCGATGACCTTCGCGATCTATCTGCCGCATCAGATCGAGGATGGGCCGGTTCCGCTGCTGTGGTACCTTTCGGGCCTGACCTGCACCCATCAGAACGCGATGGACAAGGGCGAGTACCGCGCCGCGGCTGCCGCCAATGGCATCGCCATCATCTGCCCGGACACCAGCCCGCGCGGCGAAGCCGTGCCGGATGAGCCCGACAACTGGCAGTTCGGCTCGGGCGCCGGCTTCTATCTCGATGCCACGCAGGAGCCCTACGCCCGCAACTACCGGATGGAGAGCTACATCCGCGACGAGCTGCCCGCGCTGGTCACCAAGAACTTTCCGCTCGACATGAGCCGGCAGGGCATCTTCGGCCACTCCATGGGTGGGCATGGGGCGATCACGCTCGCGCTCAAGAATCCCGGGCGCTACGCCTCGGTCTCGGCTTTCGCGCCGATCACCCAGCCCTCGACCGCGGGCTGGTCCCGGCCTGCATTCGAGAAATATCTCGGCCCCGACGAAACGACCTGGCGCGCCTATGATTCAACCCTGCTGATCGCGGACGGGCATCGCATCCCGGATCTCCTCGTGGACCAGGGCACCGCCGACGGCTTCCTCGACGAGGGCCTGCGCCCGCAATTGCTCGAAATCGCCTGCGCCACGGCCGGCATCCCGCTGCAGCTGACGATGCGGGATGGCTACGACCACTCCTACAATTTCGTCTCGACCTTCATGGCGCAGCATATCGCCTGGCACGCCGAGCGGCTGTTCGCCTAGAGCATCGGACCGAAGAGGTTCGCCGCGAATTCGAGGATGTGGCGGCAAAGGGCCGCCAGACTGCCAACCGGAAGGCAGCTGTCGGCTCCAGCCTGCCCGCCGCAAATACGGTCGCGGCAAGGGGCTGAGCCGGCCGCTCTCAGCCCCGATCGGGAAAGGCACGGGACGGAGAACGTCCCCCCTCTCGAACCGGCCATGCGCGCAATTCATCCAAATGAAGGATGCCGGTTAACGTCATTTAAGGCCAAGTATCCTCGGGGGGCCACGGGTGCGGCCTATCAATGATGGATGTGCAGATCGCTCACCTGAATGAGCGCGGGAATTTCTTTGTGATCGTTCCGGTCGAAAGTTCCTTCGGCGCGCAGACCCGCGTGGCGCAGGAGGCCGCGATCGACAGGATGCGGCTTGCAGCGATGACCGCGCGCCTCAACGGCACGGTCGTCCCCGTCTGGCAGGATGGCAACCGCCTCGCTTTTCGGGCGCCCCAGCGCTTTCACAGCTTCTTCAGGAGCCTGTCGCTGCCGATCATCCGCAGCAAGCTGAATGCGACTCTGCCCTGCCAGTGACCAGGCAGTCTCCCTGCCATCGCCCTCGCCTCGGATCTCGGCCACGCCGAAATCAGAAAGATTTCGTTAAGCATTCGGGCGCAGTTCAGGCAAAAGTAAGGTTAGCCGTTAGGGTTAAGGGTCATTTAAGAAATGTCTGACAGGTTCTTCCCGTTGGTAACTCGCGCGGGCTGCGTTCTTGCGCCGCGCAAACGCGAAGGACACTGCCATGGGCAGCCTGAAAACTCTCGCGCTGGCGGGCGCCCTGGCCCTCGGTGCCTCCGTCGCGGCGCACGCAGCCGATCTGGCCTACGCACCGCCGCCTCCCCCGCCTGAGCCCCTCGGCCTCAAGGGCACGATCTCCGGCGGCTTCTACCTGCGCGGCGATATCGGCGTCGGTGTCCAGAGCGTCGGGAAATATTTCCAGGAAGATGTCGCCCAGTTCGGTGGCAGATTCTTCGGCAAGACCGACAACTCGGCCTTCTTCGCCGGCCTCGGCATCGGCTATCGCTTCAACAACTGGCTCCGCTTCGACGTCACCGGCGAGTATCGCGGCTCCACCTCGATCGGGGTGAACGACATCGTCTTCAACCCCTTCATCAACGACAACCAGACCAACACCTACAAGGGCAACCTGTCCTCGCTGGTCACGCTGTTCAACGGCTACATCGACCTCGGCACCTGGAACTGCCTGACGCCGTATATCGGCGCCGGCATCGGCTTCACGCAGAACCGCATCAGCGGCCTGACCGACCAGGGCTCGGTCGCCGGCTTCCCGACGCTGGGCTACGCGAACAACGGCACCAAGACCAACGTCGCCTGGGCGCTCATGGCCGGCCTCGGCTACGAGGTGAACAAGAACCTCACCCTCGAACTCGGCTATCGCTACCTCAACCTTGGCGACGGCCAGTCGGGCCGCATCCAGAACGCCTTCCTCCCCGAGAGCTATGGCCCGCTCAAGGCCAAGGACCTCGACAGCCACGACTTCCGCATCGGCATGCGCTGGAACTTCGGAGACCCGAACTGCTGCGGCACTCCGGAGCCGGTCGCCTATGCGCCGCCGCCGGTGGTGCGCAAGTACTGAGACTGACCCAACGACCAAAAAACGAAACGGCGCGGATCATCTCCGCGCCGTTTTGCTTTTGCCGGTCGCCCCGCCTCAGCGCAGCAGCGACTGCCCGGTCATCTCCGCCGGCTGCTCCAGCTCCATCAACGCGAGCAAGGTCGGCGAGATGTCGGCAAGGCGCCCATCCGCCAGCGCCTTGGCCTGCCCGCCGATCAGCATCACCGGCACCGGGTTCGTCGTGTGCGCGGTATGCGGCTTGCCGGTCTGCGGATCGACCATCAGCTCGGCATTGCCGTGATCGGCCGTGACGAGCAGCGCCCCGCCCTGCCGCTGCACCGCTTCGGCGATCGCACCCAAGCCTGCATCGACCGTCTCGACCGCCTTGATCGCCGCCGCCAGCACGCCGGTATGGCCGACCATGTCGGGATTGGCGAAGTTGAGCACGACGAGATCGTAGCGGCCGGACTCGATCGCCTCGACTGCCTTGGCGGTCAGCTCCGGAGCCGACATTTCGGGCTGCAGATCATAGGTCGCGACCTTGGGCGACGGCACCATCACCCGCTCCTCGCCGGCATAGGGCGTCTCCTCGCCGCCGTTGAAGAAATAGGTGACGTGCGGATACTTCTCCGTCTCCGCCATGCGGACCTGCGTCCGGCCCGCCCTGGCGACCGTCTCGCCCAGCCCGTTGGCGAGTGTCTGCGCCGGGAAGAGCGCCGGCATGATCTTGTCGAGCTCGGCGCTGTAGGAGGTCATGCTGACCGCCTTGACGAGCTTTGGCACGCGCGGACGTGCGAAGCCGTCGAAAGCCGGCTCCAGGACCGCATTCAGGATCTCGCGGATGCGGTCCGAGCGGAAGTTGAAGCTGAGCAGCCCGTCGCCATCCTTCATGCCGGCATAGCCGCCGATCGCCGCCGGCAGGATGAATTCATCGGTGACCTTGCCGGCATAGGCGGCCGCGATCGCCGCATCGGCCGTGTCGAAGGCCTCGCCCTCTCCCAGCACCATCGCTCGCCAGGCCTTCTCGACCCTCTCCCAGCGATTGTCGCGGTCCATCGCATAGTAGCGGCCCGAGACGCTGGCGATCACCGCCTCTGGCGGCAGCGCGGCGGCAAAGGCCTTGACGTAGTCGGCGGCCGATTGCGGCGGCGTATCACGCCCGTCGGTGAAGACATGGACCCGAACCGGGATGCCCTGCTTCGTCAGGATATGGGCGAGCGCGACGGCATGGTCCTGATGGGCATGGACGCCGCCCGGCGAGACGAGACCAAGCAGATGGCAGGCACCACCGCTCGCCTTGAGTTCAGCGACGAGACCGGAGGCAGCGAGCGCGGCCTCGATCGAACCGTCGGCGATCGCCTGGTTGATCCGCGGCAGGTCCTGCATCACCACCCGGCCGGCGCCGAGATTCAGATGGCCGACCTCGGAATTGCCCATCTGGCCTTCGGGCAGGCCGACATCGAGCCCGGAGGTGCGCAGGAAGGCATGCGGGCAACTCGCCCAGAAACGATCGAAATTCGGGGTCTTCGCCAGCCGCACGGCGTTGTCTTTGCTGTCGTCGCGCCAGCCCCAACCGTCGAGGATCATCAGCATCACGGGGCGAGGCGGCATCGGCTTACCTGTCGGCATCGGTGAAGGATGGTTGTGCGGATATCACGCACCACCTCGCCTATGCGAGTGCTAAGAAAGCGGCGGAACCGCGGCGAAGCTCCGATGGGAGGCAGCGATGACGATCAAGGCGCTGGTTTTCGATGCCTATGGCACGCTGTTCGACGTGCAGTCCGTCGCAGGCGTCACCGATCGGGCTTTTCCGGGGCACGGCGCGGCGATCACGCAGATCTGGCGGCTGAAGCAGCTCGAATACACCTGGCTGCGCGCCCTGATGGACCGCTACGAGGATTTCTGGACCGTCACCCGCGACTCGCTCGACTTCACCTGCGGACGCTCGGCCTCTCGGCGCCGCCGAATCTCGTTTGGCAGATTGCCGAGGCCTATGACGCGCTCGCCCTCTACCCGGAGGCGCGGGCGGCGCTGGAAGGGCTCGCCTCGCACCGCCTCGCCATCTTCTCGAACGGCAGCCCGGCGATGCTGAAGCGGCTCGTCGCCCATGCCGGCATCGGCGAACTGCTGGAAACCGTGATCAGCGTCGACGAGATCGGCGTCTACAAGCCTGACCCGCGCGGCTACGCCCATGTCGAGAAGCGGCTCGGGCTGGCGCGCGAGGAGATCCTCTTCGTCTCCTCGAATGGCTTCGACATCGCCGGCGCCAAGTCGCATGGTTTCCACGTCGCCCGCATTGAGCGCGTGCCAGCGGACAGGCTGCGCTGCGAGCTGGAAACGGCAGCAACGCTCGACCCGGCCCTGATGTTCAAGGCGCTCAGGATGCAGCCTGAACAACTCGGATTTCAGGCCGACGCGACCATTGCAGCGCTCACCGATCTCGTCTCCTATGTCGCCGCACTGAGACAGGCCTGAGCGCCGCCGAGGAGCCCCATGATCAAGCTCTACTACCACCCATCGCCCAATCCGGCGAAGATCGCGCTCTTTCTCGAGGAAGCCGGCCTGCCCTACGAGATGGTGCCGGTCGACACCCGCAAGGGCGACCAGTTCAAGCCGGAATTCCTCGCCATCAACCCCAATGCCAAGACCCCGGCTCTCACCGATGGCGACGTCACGGTTTTCGACTCGAACGCGATCCTTCTCTATCTCGCCGAGAAGACAGGGCAGTTCCTGCCGCAGGACACGCCGAAGGCGCGCGGCGAAATGCTGTCCTGGTTGATGTTCGTCGCCACCGGCATCGGCCCCTATTGCGGCCAGGCGGTGCATTTCAGCCGCTTCGCACCGGAGAAGATTCCCTACGCCATCAACCGCTATTCCCGCGAGGCCGAGCGGCACTGGGGCATCATCAACGATCTCCTCGCCCGGCGCCGCTACATGCTCGGCGACGTCTACACGCTGGTCGACATGTCGGTCTGGGGCTGGGCGACGCGCCTTTCCTTTGCGGTGGGCGAGACCTGGCCGCAGATGTTCCCGCATGTGAAGCGCCATCTCGACGAGATCTCGGCTCGCCCCGCAGCGCGGCGCGCGGTCGCTCTCAAGGACCGGTTCGACTTCAAGGCCGATTTCGACGCCGAGGCGTTCAGGTACCTGTTCCCGCAGAACGCCCATCTCAAATCCTGAGGCCGCCCGTGCGGTGCGCTCATCGCAGCGCGCCGCACCGCCTGTGCATCATGGCTGCCTCCGCGGCAAAAGCGCTGGCGGCGACAGGCGTTTCGCGCCAGTGTCGCCGCGGCTCTGCCCCCGGGGAGGCGCGGAGCAAGTACAGTCTCCGAGAGGACGGATGCCGACCGATATCGAGATCGCGCGCGCCGCGACGCTTCAACCTGTTGCCGCCATCGCCGAGCGCGTGGGCATTCCCTCGGAGGCGCTCAACCCCTACGGCAAGCACATCGCCAAGATCGACACGCAGGCGATCCCCGACTTCGAAACGCGGCCGGACGGCAAGCTGATCCTCGTCACCGCGATCAGCCCGACACCGGCTGGCGAAGGCAAGACCACGACGACGGTCGGTCTCGGCGACGGGCTTTCTCGCATCGGCAAGCGCGCGATGATCGCGCTGCGCGAGCCTTCTCTCGGCCCCTGCTTCGGCGTCAAGGGCGGCGCGGCCGGCGGTGGCTATTCCCAGGTCGTGCCTATGGAGCAGATCAATCTGCACTTCACCGGCGACTTCCACGCCATCACCAGCGCCCACAACCTGCTCGCGGCCATGATCGACAATCATGTCTACTGGGGCAACGGGCTGGAGTTCGACACCCGTCACATTGCCTGGCGCCGCGTGCTCGACATGAACGACCGGGCGCTGCGCTCGACGGTCTCGTCGCTCGGCGGCCCCGGCAACGGCTTTCCGCGGGAGGACGGCTTCGACATCACCGTCGCCTCCGAAGTGATGGCGATCTTCTGCCTGGCGCGTGACGCGATCGATATCGAGGAGCGTCTCGGCCGGATCGTCGTCGGCCGCACGCGCGACAAGCGCCTGATCACCGCGGCCGACCTCAAGGCGACCGGCGCGATGAGCGTCCTGCTCAAGGACGCGCTGATGCCGAACCTGGTGCAGACGCTGGAGGGCACGCCGGCCTTCGTCCATGGCGGCCCCTTCGCCAACATCGCCCATGGCTGCAATTCGGTGATCGCGACGCGCGCGGCGCTGAAGCTCGCGGACTATGTCGTCACCGAGGCCGGCTTCGGCGCGGATCTCGGCGCCGAGAAGTTCTTCGACATCAAGTGCCGCAAGGCCGGGCTCAAGCCCGCCGCGGCCGTCGTCGTCGCCACCGTGCGCGCCCTCAAGATGCATGGCGGCGTCGCCAAGGACGAACTCGGCCAGGAAAACCTCAAGGCGCTGGAAGCCGGCATGGCCAACCTCGCGCGCCATGTCGAGAACATCCGCAAATTCGGCGTGCCGCCGATCGTCGCGATCAACCACTTCACCACCGACACCGCGGCCGAGCACGATCTGATCCGCCATTACTGCCGCAACCATCTCGGCGCCGAGGCGGTCATCTGCCGGCACTGGGCCAAGGGCGGCGCCGGCGCCGAGGAGCTCGCCCGCAAGGTCGCCGCGCTCACCGACGAGGACGAGGCCGATTTCGCGCCGCTCTACCCGGACGAGATGCCGCTGCGCGATAAGCTGGAGACGATCGCGCGTGAGATCTACGGCGCGGCCGGGGTCGGCGTCGACGGCAGGCTGCGCGACCGCTTCGCGGAGCTGGAGGCAGCCGGCTTCGGCAACCTGCCGGTCTGCGTCGCCAAGACCCAATATTCCTTCTCGGCCGACCCTGCGCTGCGCGGCGCGCCCTCCGGCCATATCGTGCCGCTGCGCGAGCTCAGGCTTTCGGCCGGCGCGGGTTTCGTCGTCGCGATCTGCGGGGACATCATGACGATGCCCGGCCTGCCGCGCCAGCCGGCCGCCGAGCGCATCCATATCGATGCGCAGGGGCGGATCGAAGGCTTGTTCTGACGGCTCCGCCAACCGGCAGCGTCACGCCTTCGTCAAATGACTCATCGAAGCCCCCCGCCTCGGCATCGACAGCGGGGCAGCGAAGATGAGCACGAAAATCACGGGCGTGCGGGCGCTCCTCGATGAACTCGCCGCGACGGACGTCTCGCTCGAAGGAGGTCTGATCGCCTCATTGGGCGAGGCCTCGCACACGGCGGATCTCGTGCTTCACGCCGAAGGCTGCCTCCTGCTGCCGGGTATCGTCGACTGCCATGGCGATGCCTTCGAGCGTCACATCATGCCGCGCCCGGGCGTCGCCTTCGATATCGATCTCGCGCTGCGCGACGCCGACCGCGCTTTGCTGGCGAGCGGCATCACCACCGCCTTCCATGGCGTGACCTGGTCCTGGGAGCCGGGCCTGCGCAGTGCGGAGAATGCGCGCCGGCTGGTCGAGCGCATCGCCACCCTCAAGCCGGAGCTCGGCGCCGATACCCGTTTCCACATGCGTCATGAGACCTTCAACCTCGACGCTGAGGAAGAGATCGCCTCATGGCTGGCCGAGGCGGCGCGCAAGGCGGGCGTGCCGACCATGTCCCATGACGACATGAGCCCTGGGATGCGGCGGCAGCATCGTGCGCTCGGCATCGCCATCGCCGAGTTTCCGATCAATGAGGCGACGGCGCGCGAGGCGGCCTCGGCCGGGGAAGCGATCGTCTTCGGCGCGCCGAATGTGCTACGCGGCGGCTCGCATACGGGCTGCCCGGCGGCCGAGGAGATGGTGCGCCAGGGGCTCTGCACCATCCTGGCCTCCGACTACTACTACCCGGCGCTAGCGCTGGCGCCCTTCCTGCTCGCCGAGAGCGGCGCGGCCTCCTTCGCCACTGCCTGGACGCTTGTTTCGGAGAACCCTGCAGCAGTGCTCGGGCTCACCGATCGCGGCCGGATCACGCCGGGCTTGAGGGCCGATCTCGTCATCGTCCGGCCGGCCCCCACACCGCGCGTGGTGGCGACCATCGCCGGCGGGCGGCTCGTCCATCTCGCCGACCCGTCGCTGCTAGGCTGGTAGAACACACTGCGTCATGCTCGGGCTTGACCCGAGCATCTCATGCCGAAGGAGGCTCCCGCGCTATCCCCTCCCGAGATTCTCGGGTCCGCTAACGCGGCCCGAGAATGACGCTCCGCTTCGGCTCATGCGAAATCGAGCTGCACCTTGATCGCCTTCGACTTGTCTGCCGCCAGGTCGAAGGCCTCGACCGCGCGATCGACCGGGATCGTCGCCGTCAGCAGCGGCGAGAGATCGATAGTACCGGAGCCGATCATCGCCACCGCCCAGTCGAACTCCTCATGGAAGCGGAAGGAGCCGCGCAGGTCGAACTCCTTGGCGACCACGACGTTCATCGGCAGCGTGAACTGGCCGCCCACGCCGATCTGCACGATGATGCCGCCCGGCCGGACCACATCGAAGGCGCCGGTCAGCGCATGCTGATTGCCGGAGGCCTCGAACATCACGTCGAAGGCGCCCTTCTCGGCCCCGTATTCCGCTTTCAGCCGCTCGGGCTCGGCGGCAACGTTCACGGTCGCGGTCGCTCCCATCCTGCGCGCGACCGGCAGCGGCCCGTCGACCACATCGGTCGCCACGATCTCTGAAGCGCCCGCCGCCTTCGCCGCCACGATGGTGAGAGCGCCGATCGGCCCGGCCCCCGTCACCAGCACGCGCTTGCCGAGCAGCGGGCCGGCGCGCTTGGCGGCGTGGAGGCAGACCGAAAGCGGCTCGGCGAAGGCAGCCTCGGCGGCGCCGACATGCGGCGCGACTTTGACCGCCTGCCGCTCCTCGACGACGAGCACGTCGCGGAAGCCACCCTGAACATGCGGGAAACGCATCGCCGAACCGTAGAACAGCATGTCCGTGCAGTGCTGCTGCAGCCCCATCTGGCAGTAGCGGCAATGGCCGCAGGCCCGGCTCGGATTGACCGCGACCCGGTCGCCCGGCTGCACCCGCGAAACCTCGCCGCCGATCGCCTCGACGCGGCCGGCGATCTCATGGCCCAGGATCATCGGTTCGCGCACGCGGATCGTGCCGAAACCGCCATGAAGGTAATAGTGCAGATCCGAGCCGCAGATGCCGCCGGCCTCGATCCGCACGCGCACGTCGCGCGGCCCGAGCTCCGGCGCGGTCGTCGGCTCGACCCGCAGGTCCTTCTCGGCATGAATGACGACGGCACGCATGGTGGTTCTCCCTGATCCGGACAGCTTGTTTTCCTCTGCCCTCATCCTGAGGAGCCGCGGAACGCGGCGTCTCGAAGGATGGTTTGGAGCGCGCTGGAACACCCTTCGAGACGCAAGGCATTCGCCTTGTTCCTCAGGATGAGGGCTGAGAAAGCGAAGGCGCCCTTCCGTGGTTGTCTAATCGATTGAAACCTGCTTACCCAAGGATGCAGGCTTTGCGCAAACCGAATTTGCTCACACCAGAACACTGCGAGGATACGCCATGTCGCTGTCGCTGTTCAGTCTCGAAGGCAAGATCGCACTGGTCACCGGCTCCGGCCAGGGCATCGGTCTGGCGCTCGCAGAGGGCCTGTCCGAGGCCGGCGCCCATGTCGTGCTGAACGGCCGCGACAAGGCCAAGCTCGAACGTGCCCGGCAGGCGCTCGCCGCCGCCGGCCGCAAGGCCTCCATCGCTCCCTTCGACGTCACCGACCAGAAGGCGGTCGAGGCCGGCATCGCCGCGATCGAGGCCGAGATCGGGCCGATCGACATCCTCATCAACAATGCTGGCATGCAGAAGCGCGCGCCGATCACCGAATTCCCGGTCGAGGGCTGGCACGAGGTGATGAACACCAACCTGCATTCAGTGTTCTACGTCACCCAGGCGGTGACGAAGCGAATGGTGCCGCGCAAGCGTGGCAAGATCATCAATATCGGCTCGGTGATGAGCGAGCTCGGCCGCGCCACCATCATCCCCTACACGGCCTCCAAGGGCGCGGTGAAGATGATGACGCGCGGTCTCGCCGCCGAGCTCGGCAAGCACAACATCCAGGCCAACGCCATCGGCCCCGGCTATTTCGCCACCGAGATCAATGCCGCGCTGATTGCGGACGAGGCCTTCTCGAACTGGGTTGCCACCCGCACGCCGGCCGGGCGCTGGGGGGAGACGAAGGAGCTCGTCGGCGCCGCCATCTTCCTGTCCGCGGCGGCATCCGACTACGTCAACGGCCATCTGCTGATGGTCGACGGTGGCCTGACTGCGGTGGTGTGAGGCTGGCACAGCCGTCATTCTCGGGCGAAGCGTAGCGCAGACCCGAGAATCTCATGACGGGGTCGCACCGAACCTCCACCGTCATTGCGAGCACAGCGAAGCAATCCAGGAGGACCGGGTGAGACGTCCAACCCAGTCTTCCTGAATTGCTTCGTCGCTTCGCTCCTCGCAATGACGACCGGAGCCTCCTCCGGCCGGAGATGCTCGGGTCGAGCCCGAGCATGACGGTGCCCTTCAGGCCGCGGCCTTCGTCACCGCCTCGACGACATCGTCCACCGCGCGCTCGACCAGATCGCGGTCGTCGCCTTCAGCCATCACGCGAATCACCGGCTCGGTTCCCGAGGGGCGGATCACCAGGCGTCCGCTGTCGCCCAGCAACTGCTTCGCGGCCTCGATCGCGCTGATGACGGGCTGCTGCTCCAGCGGCTTGCCGGCCTTGTAGCGCACGTTCTTGAGGATCTGCGGCAGCGGCTCGAAGCAGTGGCAGACTTCCGAGACCGGCCGGTCCATCCGCTTCACCACCGCGAGCAGTTGCAGCGCCGCGACCAGCCCGTCGCCGGTCGTGCCGAAATCCGAGAGGATGATGTGGCCGGACTGCTCACCGCCGAGGTTGAAGCCGTGGTTGCGCATATGCTCCAGCACATAGCGATCGCCGACCGCCGTGCGCGCCAGCGACAGGCCCAGCCCCGCCAGATAGCGCTCCAGCCCGAGATTGGACATCACGGTTGCGACGATGCCGGGCGCCGAGAGGCGGCCGTCCTCCATCCAGCTGCGCGCGATCACGGCCATGAGCTGGTCCCCATCGACGATATGGCCGTGTTCGTCGACCACGAGCACGCGGTCGGCGTCGCCGTCGAGCGCGATGCCGACATCGGCGCGCAGCTCCTTGACCTTCTCGATCAGCGTCGAAGGATGGGTCGAACCGATCTCGCGGTTGATGTTGAAGCCGTCAGGCTCGACGCCGATGGTAATGACCTCGGCGCCCAGCTCCCAGAGCGCCTGCGGCGCGACCTTGTAGGCGGCACCGTTGGCGCAATCGAGCACGATGCGCAGGCCTTCGAGGCTCAGGTTGCGCGGCAGCGTCCGCTTGGCGAACTCGACATAGCGCGCATCGGCGCTGTCGATACGCTTGGCCCGGCCGAGCATCGGCGAAGTCGCCAGGCGCGGGCCGAGATCGGCGTCGATCAGCGCCTCGATCTCCCGCTCGACATCGTCGTTGAGCTTGTAGCCATCGGGCCCGAACAGCTTGATGCCGTTGTCCTCATAGGCGTTGTGCGAGGCCGAGATCATCACACCGAGATCGGCGCGCATCGAGCGCGTCAGCATGGCGACGGCCGGGGTCGGCATCGGGCCGAGCAGCATCACGTCCATGCCGACCGCGGTGAAACCCGCGACCATGGCGTATTCGATCATGTAGCCGGAGAGGCGGGTATCCTTGCCGATCACGACCCGATGGCGATATTCGCCGCGGCGGAAGGCCAGGCCGGTCGCCTGGCCGACCTTCATGGCAAGGTCGGGCGTAATGACGCCGTTCGCCCGCCCGCGAATGCCGTCAGTTCCGAAATATTTGCGCGTCATTGCGTTTCGATTCCGAGGGGCTGCAACGCCCGATTGTACGTGTTCTATAGCCAAAAAACCTTTCCGCCTTCTCACAAATTATGACGGAACATGACATCGTGGCTGCCCAAACAGAAAGGGCGGCCACGGGGGCCGCCCTTCCCTTCAACTATACTGGCGGTATCAGACCTGCGGCTGCGGCTCCATGCCGGCGTCCGGCTCGCCGCGCTTGCGGCCCTTGCCCGCGCTCGGCACGGCCGAGCCGCGCGGGGCATGCGGCGTGTCGTCGAGATCGCGCGAAGGGCGCTTGCCGGCGATCAGGTCGCGGATTTCCTCGCCGGTCAGCGTCTCGAACTCGAGCAGCGCCTCGGCCACCGCGACGAACTCCTCATGGTGATCGGTCAGGATCTTCTTGGCGTCGGCATAGCCCTCGTCGACGAGGCGCTTCACCTCCGCGTCGATCTTCTGGGCGGTCGACTCGGAGACGGACTGGCTTCGGCCCATCGACATGCCCAGGAAGACCTCTTCCTGATTGTCGCCATAGGCGACCATGCCGAGCTCGTCCGAATAGCCCATCTGCGTGACCATGGCCTTGGCCATCTTGGTCGCCTGCTGGATGTCGCCCGTGGCGCCCGAGGTCACGTTCTCGCGGCCGAAGGTCATCTCCTCCGCCACGCGCCCGCCCATGGCGACCGCAAGCTGCGAGGTGAACTCCTTGAACTTCATCGAGTAGCGGTCGCCCTCCGGCAGGAACTTGACCATGCCGAGCGCGCGACCGCGCGGGATGATCGTCGCCTTGTGGACCGGGATGCCGGCCGGCACGTAGAGGCCGACGATAGCATGGCCTGCCTCGTGATAGGCCGTGAGCTTCTTCTCCTCCTCGGACATCGCCATGGATTTGCGCTCGGCGCCCATCATGACCTTGTCCTTGGCGTCCTCGAACTCGGCATGGGTGACCATGCGCTTGCCGCGGCGGGCCGCCAGCAGCGCGGCTTCGTTGACGAGGTTCATCAGGTCGGCGCCGGAGAAGCCGGGCGTGCCGCGGGCGAGGATCTTGAGGTCGACATCCGGCGCCATCGGCACCTTGCGGACGTGAACCTTGAGGATCTTCTCGCGGCCGGCGACATCCGGGTTCGGCACGACGATCTGCCGGTCGAAACGGCCGGGTCGCAGCAGCGCCGGGTCGAGCACGTCCGGACGGTTGGTCGCAGCGATGATGATGACGCCCTCGTTCGGCTCGAAGCCGTCCATCTCGACGAGGAGCTGGTTGAGGGTCTGCTCGCGCTCGTCATTGCCACCGCCGAGACCGGCGCCGCGATGACGGCCGACAGCGTCGATCTCGTCGATGAAGATGATGCAGGGCGCGTTCTTCTTGGCCTGCTCGAACATGTCGCGAACGCGGCTCGCGCCGACGCCGACGAACATCTCCACGAAGTCGGAGCCCGAGATGGTGAAGAACGGCACATTGGCCTCACCGGCGACGGCGCGCGCCGTCAGCGTCTTGCCGGTGCCGGGAGGGCCGACGAGCAGCACGCCGCGCGGGATGCGCCCGCCCAGCCGCTGGAACTTCTGCGGATCACGCAGGAATTCGACGATCTCCTGCAGGTCTTCCTTGGCCTCGTCGATGCCCGCGACATCCTCGAAGGTGACGCGGCCATGCGCCTCGGTCAGCAGCTTGGCCTTCGACTTGCCGAAGCCCATCGCCCGGCCGGCGCCGTTCTGCATCTGGCGGGACATGAAGATCCACAGGCCGATGAAGATGACGAAGGGCAGCGAGTTGACCAGCAGCGCCATGAACCAGGGCGTGCCCTCGGACGGCGCGCGGGCCGACACCTGCACGCCCTTCTGCGCCATGGTCTTCAGCAGATTGGGGTCGCCATAGGGCGCATAGGTCACGAAATTGCGCCCGTCGGAGAAGCTGCCGGAAATCTCCTGTCCGGCGACCACGACATTGGCGACGCGGCCGGCTTCGGCCTCGTTGATGAGCTGGCTGTAGGGGATTTCGTTGGTGCTCGCGCGCTGGCTTGGGCTCTGGAACAGAGTCACCAGCGCCAGGACAAGAAGAAAAATCACCACCCAGAGGGCGAAATTACGAAAATTCGGATTCATCACCAGTCCGATCGGGCCTGCCGGACCAACCGGATAAGGCCAAGGGTTTCCCGAGCTAATCTAGGAGCGGCGTACGCCCTTGCCAAGGGAAACAGAAGACGTAAGGGCACTAAGATGTCGCAGGGTGAACGCCGCGTCGACGTGGCGGCTCCCGTTCGAGGGCCAGCACGCCGTCCACGCCAAGCATCACCATGCAGCCGGACAATGTCCGTCTGATGGCAGAACCTGTCTTCGCCGCAGCACGCAGCGCCTCCACGCAATCCTCCAGCCGTTCGAGCCGACCATAGCGGTCGCCGCTGGCCATGACGGCCTCAAGCGCCTGCCCGACCACGCGCAGAACGATCTCGTCCGGCTCGGCCATCAGCGCCGAAAAGTCGAGCCTCACCCGGTCCTCGCCCGCCTCTCGCGGCAAGCCGACCGCTGCAAACACGGCCTGCGCGCGCTGGCTCGCCGCAGCCTCCAGCCGCGCCATCCTTTCTGCCATCCGTCCGAAGCGCTCGGCCGTCAGCCCCTCCTCCGCGAGAACCGGCATGATCTCACGCCAGCGAACGCGCTCGAAGCGCAGGTCGGCATTGCTCGGATCACTCACAAAGGGAAGGCTGCGCGCCCGGGCTGTCGCAACGAGCCGTGCCTTCGCAATGCCGAGAAGCGGGCGGACAAGTGCGACACCGTCCTTCACGGTTCGCCCGCGCATCCCGACGAGACCGGACGGGCCGGAGCCATGGGCGAGCCGCATCAGCATCGTCTCGGCCTGATCGTCGAGCGTGTGGGCGGTCACCAGAACGGCACCGCCGAGCCGCTTCGCCTCTCCCGCCAGCAGCGCGTAACGGGCGTGCCGGGCCGCTGCCTGGATGCCCCTTGAAGGCTTCTCGCCTTCCCAGCGCAGGGTCGCGTGCGCGACGCCGAGCCGCGCGCAGAGCGCGGCGACAGCGGCAGCCTCCGCCGAGGCTTCCGGCCTCAAGCCATGGTCGACGGTCGCGGCATGGAGCCGTGGCCGGCCCGGCAAGCGCGCCCAATCGGCCAGCAGCCCCAGCAATGCGACCGAATCCGGCCCGCCTGAAACCGCGACGAGCAGAACGCTTTCCTGCGTCAGCCCCAGAAAGAGTTCGCCGGCCTCGACAGGCGAGACCGGC
Organism: Allobosea sp. 05L423; assembly: GCF_056397745.1. Taxonomy (NCBI): domain Bacteria; kingdom Pseudomonadati; phylum Pseudomonadota; class Alphaproteobacteria; order Hyphomicrobiales; family Alloboseaceae; genus Allobosea; species Allobosea sp. 05L423. The sequence goes on from NZ_JBFTOA010000011.1 coordinate 55,152, forward strand.
GACGCATTCGTTTGATTCTGTGGCAGCGCGCTCAAGCGCAGCCGGAGCGGCGCCGCTCGCGCGCCACGCCCTGGCGCACCGCATTGGAGGCCGAGGGATAATCGACGCCGACCTTGGCATAGGTCGCGCAGGCCTGGTCCTTGGCACCGAGCCCATTCAAAGCCATGCCGAGCTTGAGCAGGCTGTCCGGCGCCTTGGTCGCCTTCGGCGATTCCCGCGAGATCTTCAGGAACTGCTCGGCAGCCTCGCGATAGCGCTGGCGCTGTAGATAGCTTTCGCCGAGCCAATAGGTGGCGTCGACCGCAAGCCGGTCGCGCGGATAGCTCTGCAGGAACTGCCGAAAGCCCATCTCCGCCTGCTCGTACTCCCTGCGTTGGAGCGAGGTGAAGGCGAGGTCGTAGGCCTCCTTGGCGCTCTGGGGACCGCTGGCAGCCGCGACGCTCGGCCCCCGCGGCATGGCCTGCGGCAGGCCGCCTTGCGGAGCGGGGCGTCCGACGCCCTGCAGGTCGAGCGGCCGGCCCGTGGCCGGTCCGCCGCCATCGTCATCCTCGATGATGCCTGCGATCCCGCCGCCGAGCTGCTGCGGGCCGCCGGCGGCGCCCTGCTGCATCGTCGGATCGAAGGCATCGCCACGGCGCTGGCGCTGCGGCGCCCCGGGGGCGCCACCGCCAGCCGGCGGAGCGCCCGGCGCGGCCCCGCCTGAACGGCCGCCGCCCTTCTCGTTCAGGCGGAAATCGACATCCTCCTGAAACTTGCGCAGCTGTTCGCTGAGGCGGCGGTTCTCGAACTGGAGCTGCTCGATCTGGCCGGACATCTGGCGCAGCTGGTTCTCCAGCCGCGTCGTACGCACCAGCAGGTCAGCGGCATCCTGGGCCGAGCCGGGCGCGGCCCCGCCGAACAGTGCCGCGGCGCAGGCGAGCGCAACCAGCCCCGAACGGGAAAGATAACGGGCGAGGATCGAAGGAAGCATCGATGAAACCGGTTTTCCGAACATGTCGCGCTTGTCTATATCATCTGCTCACCACGTCCAAAATATGAACATTTTCATGGCGCCCCCCCGCACATTTGGGTGCGTGCCGGCAAATCGCCTCTGGCGCTTTGCCGGCGGCTTGCTTACATTGGCTGAGCGGGGCTGCCTGGTGCGTGAGAGACAGCATTCCCCGGGCCCATACGACTCCCTAGGGAGCTGTCCCTGTCCGGATCCATCGGAACCGGGCACACGGCGCCCACCTACTTCTGTAGGTGTCCCGGGATTCAAAACTCCACGGCCGAGGTGGCTCCGCAGCCTGACCATGACGACCACGCGTCCCGATACGCCTTTCATACCCCCGGCCTCCCCATCCCCGCGCAAGGTCGTTCTCCGTGACGCCGCGCTGGCCCGCCGTGACGCGCTGGATCTCGACAGCCGGCTCGAATGGGATGCGGACATCGCCGCCCGCGTCCTCGCTCTGCCCGTCTGGGACAGCACCGGCCCTATCTCCGCCTATTGGCCGATGCGCTCGGAAGCCGATCCGCGCCCGATCCTCGAAGCGCTGCATGAGCGCGGGCTGCCGCTCTGCCTGCCGGCGATCGTCGACAAGCGCATGATCTTCCGCCGCTGGGCGCCCTACGAGCCGATCGTGCCGGGCGGCTTCGGCACGCTCGTCCCCGCTCCCGCCGAGCCCGAGGCTAAGCCTGTCATCCTGATCGTGCCGCTCGCCGCCTTCGACCGGCGCGGCTACCGCATCGGATACGGCAAGGGCTACTACGACCGTGCCCTGACGGAACTCGGGCCGACCGTCAGCATCGGCATTGGCTACGCAGCACAAGAAATCGAGGCCGTGCCGGACGAGCCGCACGACCAGCGCCTCGACTGGATCGTGACCGAACGCGACACTATCCGCTGCGGTTGATTCCGGCTGGCTTTCGGGTCACGGAGGAGGACAGACCTGCCATTCCACAGCCCTCATCCTGAGGAGCCGCGGAACGCGGCGTCTCGAAGGATGATCCAGCGGACTGTGGAACATCCGTCGAGGCGCGACCTGCGGCCGCTCCTCAGGATGAGGGCTCGTGTAACCGGCGCCCCTACCGGCTCGGAGCCCTCATGCGTTTTCTCTTCCTCGGTGACATCGTCGGCCGCCCTGGCCGGATTGCGGTTCAGGAGCGCCTGCCGGCCCTGCGCGAAGCGTGGAAGCTCGACTGCGTGGTCATCAACGGCGAGAATTCCGCGGGCGGCTTCGGCATCACCGAGGCGATTTGCGACGAGATCCTCGCAGCCGGCGCGGATGTCGTCACGCTCGGCAATCATTCCTGGGACCAGCGCGAGGCGCTTGTCTTCATCAACAGGCAGGACCGGCTGATCCGCCCGGCGAATTATCCGCCCGGCACGCCCGGCCGCGGCGCTACCGTCATCGAGGCGCGCAACGGCGCCCGCGTCCTCGTCGTCAACGTCATGGGTCGTCTCTTCATGGACCCGCTCGACGACCCCTTCGCCGCAGTCGAGCGCGAGCTCGCCGCCTGCCCGCTTGGCGAAGTCGCCGACGCCGTCATCGTCGACGTCCATGCCGAGGCGACGAGCGAAAAGCAGGCGATGGCCTATTTCCTCGATGGCCGCGCCAGCCTCGTCGTCGGCACCCACACCCATGCGCCGACCTCCGACACGCGCATCCTGCCCGCCGGCACGGCCTATCAGTCCGATGCCGGCATGTGTGGCGACTATGATTCCGTGCTCGGCATGCAGAAGGACGAGCCGGTGCGCCGCTTCCTGCAGAAGGTGCCGGGCGCGCGGCTGGAGCCGGCCACCGGCGAGGGCACTCTGTCAGGCGTCGCAGTCGAGATCGACGATGCGACGGGGCTCGCGAAAGCCGTCTGGGCCGTACGGGTCGGCCCGCATCTCAGCGAGGCGCTGCCCGGCTGGGCGCAAGACTGACCCGCAGGAGCCTGCGCGCCTCAGACCGCGCGGTGCTGGCGAACCAGATCGTCGAAGGCGTGGTTCAGACTCTCGGCCTGGCGGGACAGGGTGCCCGCCACGTCGAGCACGTCATGCACCGCCTTGCCGGCCTGCTGCGCCCGGTCGTTCAGTTGCACGATGGTTTCGGCGTTGGCCTGCGTGCCCATCGCCGCCTGATCGGCACTGCGTGCGATTTCCTGCGTGGCGGCGCGCTGCTCGTCGATGCTCGCCGCAACCGCACCGGCGATGCCGTTCACCTGGCTGACGAAGGCGACGATGCTCTCGATCGCCGTCACCGCCTCGCGCGTCGCCGCCTGCATCGCCGGGACCTGGGCCGCGATTTCGTCCGTGGCCTTCGCGGTGCGCGATGAAAGCTGCTTCACCTCCGTAGCCACAACGGCAAAGCCTCGTCCGGTCTCGCCGGCGCGTGCAGCCTCGATCGTAGCGTTGAGCGCAAGCAGATTGGTCTGGCTGGCGATCGTCTGGATCATCTCCACGACCGAGCCGATCGTCTCCGCCGAAAGAGCGAGACTCTTGACGATGGCATCGGTCTTCTGGGCAGCGACATGGGCCTCATGCGCCATGGTCGATGCCCGCACGACCTCCGCCGCGACATGGTCGAGCGAGATCGACAACTCGTTCGTCGCGGTCGCGACGTTGCTGACATTGTCCGAAGCGCTCCCCGCCGCCCCCGCGGCCCGTTTGGCTTGCGCGCTCGTTTCTCCGACCACGTCTTCGACCGAGGCGGCGAGGCGCTCCACCTTGCCGGCGCTCGCGTTCACCGCGCCAACCACCTCCCGGACCGTGACCTCGAACGCCTCGATCTGGTGGCGCGTGCGGTCGCGGCTCTCCTGCTGAACCACGGCATAGGTCTCGAGCAGCAGCTCCAGGTCGAGCTGGGTCGCCTTGGAGAGCGCCGTGCGCGTCGCGATCCGCCGGTCGAGCTCGCGTCTCTGCCAGAAGCTCGACAGCCCCATCATGCTCTGCCGGTCGAGGCCGAGCTCCACGATGATGGCGTTCGAGACGATCGCGTGGCAGATCACCACCGCATAGATCGGCACGCCATGGTCGTGGAACGCGGTCGCCAGCTTGCGGGCCGACTCGCTGTAGCCCTCCCGGAGATCGCCGGAAGCAAGTTTGATCCAGTGCGCCAGCCGCCGCTGGTGGACGTCGGGACGGCGCAGCGCCTGCGCGATCTCCGGCCAGGGCGCGAATTGCTCGTGCAGCTCTTCCAGCAGTTGCGGCAGCCGGTCGCGCGCGAAACCCGATAGCGAAGCGAGAAGCTCGATATCCTCGCTGAAGATCCGGAAGGCGCGGAACCGGTGTTCCTGCGCGGCAATGGAATTAAATGTCACTGGTTCACGAGCTTGAAAGATGACGGCATGGCGCCGCCGGCATACTGCTCGGCCACGGCAAACAATGGCTTAACGGCCGCTCCGCCATCGATCTCGCCAGCGAGGGCCCACTGGCGCTTGCCTGTCCCGGAAATCGGCGCCTATAAGGCCGTTCCGATCGCCCCGGCGCGCCGCGGGTGGTGTTTCCATGGTTCCATCATCTCAAAGGGCAGCGAGTCCCCATGGCCGGCCATTCACAGTTCAAGAACATCATGCACCGCAAGGGCAAGCAGGACGCGGTGCGCTCCAAGCTGTTCTCGAAGCTGGCCCGCGAAATCACCGTCGCCGCCAAGATGGGCATGCCCGACATCAACATGAACCCGCGGCTGCGCATGGCGGTGCTCGCCGCCCGCGCCGAGAACATGCCGAAGGACAATATCCAGCGCGCCATCAACAAGGCCGCCGGCGGCGAAGGCGATAACTACGACGAGGTCCGCTACGAGGGCTACGGCCCCGGCGGCGCCGCCGTCATCGTCGAGGCGCTGACCGACAATCGCAACCGCACCGCCTCGGCCGTCCGCTCCTACTTCACCAAGTCCGGCGGCGCGCTCGGCGAAAGCAATTCCGTCTCCTTCATGTTCAACCGCGTCGGCGAGGTCACCTATCCGCCGGAGGCCGGCGACGCCGACAAGGTGATGGAAGCCGCGATCGAAGCCGGCGCCGACGATGTCGCCTCGGACGAGAACGGCCATGTCATCACCTGCGCCTTCGACGCGCTGAACGAAGTCTCCAAGGCGCTCGAAGCCTCGCTCGGCGCGCCCGCCTCGGCCAAGCCGGTCTGGCGGCCGACGACGACGGCCCCGCTCGACGAAGACAAGGCGGCATCGATGATGAAGCTGATGGAAGCGCTCGACAACGACGACGACGTCCAGAACGTCTTCGCCAATTTCGAGATTGCCGACGACATCATGGCCAAGCTCAGCGCCTGATCCCGGCCAGCCGTCATTCTCGGGCGAAGCGAAGCGCAGACCCGAGAATCTCATGCCGGAAAACGCGGCGGCACCTCCTGGTCACGAGATGCTCGGGTCAAGCCCGAGCATGACGGCTTGCATTACCGCCCGATCAGCGCATCCCAGAGCGGCAGGCTGATCAGCGCACTCAGGAAGATCACCAGATAGGCGCCGCGCCGGAAGCTCTGCTCCGAGGCCAGCCGGAAGCCATGCGTGCCGGCCCAGAGCCCGATGCCGTAGACCGCGAAGAGCGGCACCGCCATCAGCAGCGCGCCGAAGATGAGAATGCCTTTCCACCACAGCACCGCGCCGCTGATCAGCGTCGAGACGCCGAAGAAGGCCTGCATGTTGGCCCGCGTCTTGTGCCGGTCGTTGCGCTGGGCACCCAGCCAGAACACCGCCAGCGGCATGCCGCCGATAGAGGCCATGCCGTTGAAAAGTCCGGACAGCGCGCCGACCCCGAGCGAAAGCGGGATCGTCGGGCGCCCGTGATAGCGCCAGCCCGAGGCCATAAGACCGACCGCAACCAGCACCAGCGAGGCGAGCAGCCAGCGCATCGTCTCGCGGTCGAGCCAGGTCAGAAGCCAGATGCCGGCCGGCAGCGCCAGCGTCGCCGTCAGCAGGAGCGGCAGGATTTCGCCCCACTCGGCCCGCCTGGCGCTGCGCGCCGCGATCGGCAGGGCGAAGGGCAGGTCGATGAACCAGATCAGCCCCAGCGCCGCCACCGGCCCGAGCACCATCGAGGCCAGCGGCATGAATACCATCGCGAAGCCGAAGCCGGTGAAGCCGCGCACCAGCCCGCCGAGCAGCGTGGCGGCGAGCAGGACGGCGATGCCGTCTGAGGTCAGTCCGGGCATGAAGGCGGAGAGGCTGAAAGGCATGGCGTCGGCGTCGGAGAAGCTGATCCGGCGAACCATGCCCGCCGCTGCGCGGCAAGAACAACTTTCCTTTTTGATGCGATCGATGAGCGGAATTCATCTCCGCCCAAGTTCCGGGCGGGACAAATCCGAAACACCCGCTAGTTTGGCAACGTTATGGCACCCGCGATTCGCATCATCGGCATCGACCCCGGCCTCCGGAAGACCGGCTGGGGCGTCGTCGTCTCGGAAGGCAACAAGCTCTCCTTCGTCGCCTGCGGCTGCGTAGAAAGCGACGGCACTCTCGCCTTGGGCGAGCGCCTGCGGCAGCTGCACGAGGGACTGCACAAGATCATCGCCACGCATCGCCCGCATGAGGCGGCCGTGGAAGAGACCTTCATCAATCGCGATCCGCAATCGGCGCTGAAGCTCGGCCAGGCGCGCGGCATCGCATTGGTCGTGCCCTCGCTGGCCGGCCTGAGCGTGGCGGAATACGCCGCCAATCTCGTCAAGAAGACGGTGGTCGGCGTCGGCCACGCCGACAAGAAGCAGGTGCAGGCAATGATCCGCGTGCTCCTGCCCAAGGCCGAGACCCGCTCCGCCGATGCGGCGGACGCGCTCGCCGTCGCGATCTGTCATGCCCAGCATCGCGGCATGAAGGCGCTGGTCGCGCAATTGAAGGCATCGTGAGGGCCATGCTGTCATCTGGTAATTTTTGCGAGGCTCGTACCGCGCAGGTCATCCCGGACGCAGCGAAGCGGAGATCCGGGATCCATGCCTGAACCTCTATCGGCGGCGCTCCGGCATGGATCCCGGGTCTCCCTGCGGTCGCCCGGGATGACAGGCGGAGAATATCGATGATCGGCAAGCTCAAGGGCCTGATCGATTCCTATGGCGAGGACCACGTTATCATCGACGTGCAAGGCGTCGGCTATGTCGTGCAGTGCTCGGCGCGCACGCTGCAGCGCCTGCCCAAGCCGGGCGAGGCGGCGGCGCTCTCGATCGAGACCCATGTCCGCGAGGATGCCATCCGCCTCTACGGCTTCATGTCCGACGTCGAGCGCGACTGGTTCCGGCTGATGCAGGTGGTGCAGGGCGTCGGCGCCAAGGTCGCGCTCGCCATCCTCTCGACACTGGACCCGGGCGCGCTCGCCACCGCCATCGCCACCAACGACAAGGCGGCGATCGCCCGCGCCCCGGGCGTCGGCCCCAAGCTGGCGCAGCGCCTCTGCGCCGAGCTCAAGGACAAGGCCCCGGCCTTCGGCCATATCGATCCTGGGATCGTCCAGCTCTCCGGCGCGCTCGAGGACCGGAAATTGCCGCAGCCCATCGCCGACGCAGTCTCGGCGCTCGCCAATCTCGGCTATCCTCAGGCGCAGGCCGTAGCGGCCGTCGCAGCCGCCGCCAAGGCCGCCGGCGACGGCGCCGGCACGGCCCAGCTCATCAAGCTGGGCCTGAAGGAACTGGCGAAGTGAGCGAAGCGCCCGACGAGCTGGACCTGCGCATCGTCACTGACAAGACCGAGCTTTGCCGCATCATGCTGGCGAGCTGGGGCTCGCACAGCATGATGATCGACCTGCATGTCTATGACGTCGCCGAGATCGGCGCGCTCGGCTTGTTCGAGCGCGATGGCAGGACGGCGGCGCTGGCGAGCTGGACGGTGAGAGGCGACACCGCCTATCTCTGCGCGCTCCATTCGCTGCGCCCCGGCGAAGGCGTGGCGATCCAGATGCTCGACGCTGTCATCGAGGCCGCACGGACGGCGGGCGCGAAGAAGCTCAAGGCCATGCTGACCAACGACAACATGCCGGGCATGACCTTCTACCAGCGCCGTGGCTTTCGCCTCTCGGGGCTTTATCTCGAGGCGATCGACGCCTATCGCTCGGTTGTGCCTGATATCATCAAGACGGGATACAAGGACATTCCGATCCACGACGCCATCGAGCTGGAGATCGCGCTGTGAGCGACCCGAAGCGCTCCGGCCTTATGACGGCCGAACGCCGCGACGACGACAGCGAAACCTCGCTGCGGCCGCTATCGCTCGCCGATTTCACCGGCCAGGCGGCGGCCCGCGCGAATCTCCAGGTCTTCATCAACGCCGCCAAAAGCCGGGGCGATGCGCTCGACCATGTCCTCTTCGTCGGGCCGCCCGGTCTCGGCAAGACGACCCTTGCGCAGATCGTGGCGCGCGAGCTCGGCGTCAATTTCCGCTCGACCTCGGGCCCGGTCATCGCCAAGGCCGGCGATCTCGCCGCGCAGCTCACCAATCTCGAAGAGCGCGACGTGCTCTTCATCGACGAGATCCATCGGCTGAACCCAGCAGTGGAGGAAATCCTCTACCCGGCGATGGAGGACTACCAGCTCGACCTGATCATCGGCGAGGGGCCAGCGGCCCGCTCGGTCAAGATCGACCTGCCGAAGTTCACCCTCGTCGGCGCCACCACCCGCGCGGGCCTGCTGACCACGCCGTTGCGCGACCGCTTCGGCATCCCGATCCGCCTGCAGTTCTACACCGTCGAGGAGCTACAGGGCATCGTCGCCCGCGGTGCCCGCGTGCTCGGCGTGCCGATGTCGGACGACGGCGCCAATGAGATCGCCAAGCGCTCTCGGGGGACGCCGCGCATCGCCGGGCGCCTGCTGCGGCGGGTGCGCGACTTCGCCATCGTCGACGGCGATCCGATCGTCACCCGCAAGGTCGCGGACAAGGCGCTCTCGCTGCTCGATGTCGACGCCATCGGCCTCGACCAGATGGACCGGCGCTACCTGACGACGGTGGCCATCAATTTTGGCGGCGGCCCGGTCGGGATCGAGACCATCGCCGCCTCGCTCTCCGAGCCGCGCGACGCGATCGAGGAGATCATCGAGCCCTTCCTGCTGCAGCAGGGCTTCATCCAGCGCACGCCGCGCGGGCGGCTGCTGACCCCCCATGCCTTCCGCCATCTCGGCATGCCCGAGCCCTCGCGTGAAACGGCACAGTTCGGCTTGTTCGGAAACGACGAGGACGAAGCGTGAAGCAGATCGTTCGGAATTTCGCGCTGGCGCTGGCCCTGACGGGCCTGTTCGCAGTCCTGGCGGTTTCGGCCCGCGCCGGCGACGACGTTCCGCGCGGGCCGGTGGAAGAAGGGTACGCCATCACAACCAGGACGCTGATGGCCAAGGGCAAGGCCCCGCCGCCGGCATGGCGCCCGCCGCACCGTGACAGGCTGATGAGCAAGAGCCTGGCCGCGCTCTTCGCCCGCGACGACCTCTACCAGACGGAAAGCGGCGATATGGGCCAGATCGGCGCCGATCCCTTCCTCAACGGCCAGGATGGCGAAGTGAAGAAGCTGAGCTTCGACACGATTCCCGTCGCGGCCGGCAAGGCGACCGTGCTGGCCAACTTCCGTAGCTTCGGCAAGCCCGTCACCGTCCAGTTCCAGATGATCAGGGAGAATGGCGGCTGGCGCATCGACGACATCGTCAACCGCTTCGTGGGCAAGGATTATTCGATCCGCGAGCAGCTCTCGCAGCCCTATGATTGCGGCTCCTTCATGAACAAGCCCTGCAAGCGCTAAGCGCCCGCAGGGCCCGAGATAACCGCGTCGCCGGAACGCGCCGACTGATCAACCGCTACGGCGAGCCATCTTCGCGCGCATCATCGCGGGGCGGGCGCCAGCATCCTTGAGGGCGCCCGACTTGGCCGCCTTGGGATTCTCGACCGGCTGCATGCCCTTGCCGGCAGTGCGGCTCTTCGGACGCTCAAGCGCGCTCTGGCGTTGTTTCAGCGCCAACGCCTTGCGGGCGAGGCTGCGCTGGCTCGGCTCTTTCAGCTTCTCGGCGCGACGGGTGCGCTCGGCGCCGACCCGCTTCAGCGCCGCCGTCAGCGCATCGGCCTTGGCCTTGGTGCCGCTGTTGTCGCTCGCCGCCTTGGCGCCTTTCGGCTCCGCCTTGCCGCGCATCTCGCGCTTCTGGCGCCGCGCGCTGTCGCGCGCCTTGTCGCGGCGTTCCCGCAGCTTGCCGGCAAGATCGCGCAGCTCCTCGTCCGGTAATGCAGCGATCGCGCCGCGCTGCGTGCGCGCGACGAAGTCGAGCTCGGTCTTGTCGAGCAGCCTTGCCGTCGCCTTGCTGGATTGTGCCATCTGATGTCCTCCCACGTCTTTGGCCGCGTAACGGGCAACGCTTCCCGGCCGAACCGGTTCCGGCCTTTCCGAAGGCGCGCCTGTTGGTCTATTGCAGCGCGAACAATCCGACAGCGCCCCGGAGCGACATGAGCAGGGTCCACCGCCTCGACGTCCGCGTCTACTATGAAGACACCGATTTCTCGGGCGTGGTCTACCACGCCTCCTATCTACGCTTCATGGAGCGCGGGCGCACCGAGCTGATCCGTGCGCTCGGCATTGAGCAGCGCGAGCTCTTCGACGGCGAGACCGCGCTGGGCTTTGCCGTGCGCAAGATGACGATCGATTTCCTGCGCCCCGCCGTGATGGACGATCTGCTGACCGTCGAGACCCGCTCGGTCGAAGCGCGTGGCGCCACCATGGATCTCGAACAGCGCGTGCTGCGCGGCGAGGACGTGCTGATCACCGCGCAGGTCATGGTCGCCTGCGTCGGCGGCGGCCGGGCCCGGCGCATCCCGGACGGCCTGCGCAAGCGGCTGATGCTCGACGACTGACAGATCGCACGACAGTCGACGCGGCGCCTGCGCTTATGTTAGCGCTCCTTACATGAGCTGGAAGCGCGACCGCCCCGAGACACCCCGCGGCTATCACCATGGCAACCTCAAGGAGGAGCTGGTGCGTGCGGCGCTCGGGCTGATCGGCGAGAAGGGCCCGAACGGCTTCACCTTCGCCGAGGCCGCGCGCCTCGCCGGCGTCAGCCCGGCCGCGCCCTATCGCCATTTTCGCGACCGTGACGAACTGCTGGCCGATGTCGCGACACGCGGCTTCCAGGCGTTCGAGGCCGCGCTCTCGCACGCCTGGGACCAGGGTCGGCCCGATCCCGAAACCGCCTTCCACCGGCTGGGGCGCGCCTATCTCGCCTTCGCCCATGACGAGCCCGCCTATTATTCGGCGATGTTCGAGGCGGGCGTACCGCTCGACGCCAGTTCCGAATTGCGCGAAGCGGCCGACCGCGCCTTCGCCGGCTTGCGGCAGGCAGCCGAAGCGCTGATCGCCCGGCTGCCGCAGAACAAGCGCCCGCCCGCGCTGATGATGGCGCTGCACATCTGGGCGATGTCCCATGGCATCGCCGCCCTGTTCGGCCGCGCCGACGGTGGCCGGCGGCCGCTGCCGATGTCGGCCGCCGAGCTCCTCGAAGCCGGCATGCTGATCTACCTCCAGGGCCTAGGAATCGGCCCGGAAGCAGCGCCACCGCCGGCCGGCTGACGATTTTCGCGGCGCCATTCTTGACAAGCCGGGGTGCCGCGCGCATCTATGTAAATGTGATTTACATTCACGCCGATGAGCGGAGGAGAAGATGCCGATCGTCACGAAGCTTGACGAATATGGAAGAGGGGCCTGGATCGCCTTCGCGGTGCTCGGCTTCATCGTGTGGTGGCCGCTGGGTCTGGCGACCCTGGCCTTTCTGTTCGGGAGTGGACGCATGGGTTGTGGCTACGCGGGCGACCGTTACGAGCACCGGATGAGCCGCCTTCAGGGCAAGATGGATCGTCTGCGTGAGCGCATGGCCGGCCGTGAAGGCGGCTTTGGCGGCGGCTTCGGCGGCTGGGGCCGCGGCGGCCCCTCCAGCGGCAACCGCGCCTTCGACGAGTATCGCGCCGAGACGCTGCGCCGGCTCGAGGACGAGCAGCGCGAGTTCCACGACTTCCTGGGCCGCCTGCGCATGGCCCGCGACAAGGCCGAGTTCGATCAGTTCATGAACGAGCGCCGCAACAACCCGCCGGCCAATCCTCCGGCCCAGCCTGACGCGGCCTGACGCGCCGGTCGAGGCAAGCCAAGAATCGAGCCCGCCCCGGACCGCCGGGGCGGGCTTTTCTTTTCGGCCGCAGCTTCCTCCGCGCAAGCAAGCAGACGGCCGATGGCGGCTGGCGCGAGACGCCAATCTTCGGCGCGACGCCGGCAGCGTCGCGCCGAAGCCCGATCGCACGACCGGGCGACGCAGTCTCATCGCCCCAAAGCAGGCCCCGCCTGCCCGGGAGCACCAGGCAGGCGGCCCATGCGGCCAAAAGCTATTTGAGAGTGATGAAGAAGGCTTCCTCGAAGCTCAGGTCCACCATGTCACCACGCTTGAACTTCTGCAGCCGCGCCTTCACGGCGGGGTCGACCACGGTGATCGAGCGCGGACCGAAGGGGCCCACATAACTCACGACGCCGCTGGCCGCATCGAACCGCTCGAACTTGGCGGTCAGCGTCACCGACCGGGCGACGAACCTCTCCGGCAGGTTCTGGAAGGTCGAACTGGCCCCTATCTCCGTATAGGTGATCCCCGGCTTGGCACCCCGCCTGTTGGGCCGGACCTCGACGACGACGCCCTCGACACGGCTGATATCGACCGTGTCGCCTTCCCGCAGATTTTCGAGATTGCCGAAGACAGGCGGGACATCAACGAGCCACCTGTAGCCGCGCTGCTCGACCGTCAGGGCACGGTTGGGCCGGTCGATCGACACCACGCGGACATTGAGGCGCTCGATCTCGACCGGGCCGACGCTCGAGACGATCACGGTTTGGGTGGTAACCTCGGGGTAGGTGGCGCAACCCGCCAGACCCGCTGCGATTGAAATGGCAACAATCAGACCAATGTGCCTCGACATGGGAAACCTCTCCACTCAGAAAGCAACGACGGTTCAATTTTTTGCGTCTTGTCGCGGATGGCAGCCGCGACATCAGTCGTAGAGTGTTCCGAGACAAGTTTCAGCCGATTTCTTGTTCTTGCCATCCCGACGAACGCCGAGATGCCTCCGTGCGCCGATTCGGCCAGTCCGGCAGAAGAGCGTCTGTGAGATCTCCAGCGGGAAAAAGTCCGTGGCCGGGTCAGATCACGGGCTTTTTCCGGAGATGCTCGGCGCCCTTCCCTTCGGATCCCGATCTGCGACATCTGCACGGAATACTGGCTGTTCCTTGCCGCGGAGCGGCCGAATCATGCGCCTGCCCGATGTTTCAAGCGGGGCCTCGTGTCCCTGCCCGCGCCCTGTCATTGCCGCATCGCTCCGGACGTATACCCCACATTAACCTTGCTGGATGCTTAACTGCTCCTGGAGCATGCGTTTCGTGGGAAACCCCGTTTCGGCCCATCTTTCGCCGAATTCGCGCGCGATTGACGGGATACGGCATTTCCCCGATCGCGAAACGGGCGGCGGCGTGGGTCTCCTGCGACGCGAGCGGCGGGGTTTGGGGCCGGGGCCATGAGCCTTGAAGGTTCGGGCCATCGGCGTACCGCCTGGGTAAGAAGGATGACAGGATGAACCCCGCCGACGTCGCGCAGGCCGCGCCACAGATCGACATGTCGTTCTGGACGCTGTTCTGGCATGCTCACATCGTCGTCAAGCTGGTGATGATGGGTCTGATCAGCGCCTCGATCTGGTGCTGGTCGATCATCATCGACAAGACGCTGCTCTATCGGCGCACGCGGCGCGACATGGACGCCTTCGAGGAGGTGTTCTGGTCCGGCCGCTCGCTCGAGGAACTCTATCGCGACCTCGCCAGCAAGCCGGTCAACGACATGGCCGCGGTCTTCGTCGCGGCGATGCGGGAATGGAAGCGCTCCTTCGAGAATGGCGGCCGCTCCGTCGCCAGTCTCTCCCAGCGCATCGACAAGGTGCTCGACGTCACCATCCAGCGCGAGACCGAGCGGCTCGAATCCAAGCTCCTGGTGCTCTCGACCATCGCTTCGGCTGCGCCCTTCATCGGCCTGTTCGGCACGGTCTGGGGCATCATGCACTCCTTCACCGCCATCGCGGTCTCCAAGAATTCCTCCCTCGCAGTGGTCGCGCCCGGCATCGCCGAAGCGCTCTTCGCCACCGCGATCGGCCTCTTCGCCGCAATCCCCGCGCTGATGGCCTACAACAAGCTCCAGGCCGAGGTCGCCAAGGCGCAAGGCCGGCTCGAAGCCTTCGCCGACGAGTTCTCCGCGATCCTGTCGCGGCAGATCGACGAGCGCATGGCCGCGTGAGGGGCTGAACAATGGGTATGTCCGCCGCCACCGCCGCGAAGGGCGCCGGCCGCCGGGGCCGCCGCGGGCGCCGCCACGGCGCCATCGCCGAGATCAACATGACGCCGTTCATCGACGTCATGCTGGTGTTGCTCATCATCTTCATGGTCGCCGCGCCGCTGATCGCGACGGGCGTCCCGCTCGACCTGCCGCAGACCGGCGCCAAGCCGATCAATGTCGATCAGAAGCCGATTACCATCGCGATCGACAGCAAGGGGCAGATCTTCCTGCAGGACCAGCCGACGCTGGAGCCGGACCTTGTCAGCAAGCTGCAGGGCCTCGCCAAGCAGGGCTTCGACGAGCGCATCTATGTGCGCGGCGACAAGCTGGTGGATTACGGCCGGGTCGCTTCGGTGATGTCGACCATCACCTCGGCCGGGTTCAAGCGGGTCGCGCTGGTCACCGAGCCGGCGGGCCGCTGAGAGCGACGAGAGTAAGGGTGTTCAGGGCGTGAAGCTTACGACCTCCGAACCTGGCATGCTGGTGTCGGCGCTCGGCCATGCGACGGTCCTCGTCGCGGGGCTGCTGGCGTTTTCATCCCCGGCGCCGCTGCCGGAGAACGAGGAAGCGATCGCCGTCGAGATCATCGATCCCAACGCACTGAACCAGGTCACGCGCGGCGAGCGTAGCGCCGAGAAGGTGCAGGCGCAGCCGACGCCGCGCGCCGAGCGCCAGTCCGATGTCGTCGAGCGCAAGGAAGCCGGCGAGGCCAAGACCGACACGCCCGCCCCACCCTCGCGCCCGCCCGAGCTGAAGGTCGCCGAGGACAACGCCTCGACACCGCCGCCGCCGGCCCGCCCGGTCGAGTTGCCGAAGCCCGAGACCAAGCCGCCGGAGCCGGCCAAGCAGCCCCCGCAGAAGAGCGAGGCCGCGGCCGCCCGCGAGGCCGAGCAGAAACGCGAGGAGCTGGCGAAGCTCGCCGAGGACGCGGAGCTCGCCTCCAAGGCGAAGCAGGCCGAGGAGGAGGCGAAGGCCGCTGCCAAGGCCAAGGCGGAAGCCGAGGCTCAGGCCGCCAAGCGCGCGGCCGACGCGAAGGCCAAGGCCGAGGCGCTCGCCAAGGCCGAAGCGGACAAGCAGGCCAAGGAGAAGGCCGAAGCTGCCGCCAAGGCGAAGGCCGAGGCCGAGCAGAAGGCGAAGCTCGCCGCCGAGGCCAAGGCCAAGCAGGAGGCCGAGGCCAAGGCCAAGCGCGAGGCCGAGATCGCCAAGAACTTCAACGCCAGCGATATCGCCAAGCTGCTGCAGTCGAAGGAGAAGGCGCAGTCCTCCGGCTCCTCGGCGCCGCAGGTCAACCGCACGGCCTCGCTCGGCACCGAGCGCGGCGCCTCGCAGAAGCTCAGCCCGTCGCTCCGGGCGCAGCTCATCGGCATCATCCAGGATCAGCTGCTGAAGTGCTGGAACGTGCCGATCGCGCTCGCCAACGCCCATGGCAGCGGCAACGTCGTGCCGTCCGTGCGGATGAAGCTCAATACCGACGGCTCGCTCGCCGGCCAGCCGGGCGTGATCAACTCCTCGTCCGACCCGCTCTTCCGTGTCGCCGCCGACTCGGCGCTGACCGCCACCCGCCGCTGCGCGCCTTTGCGCATTCCGGCTCAATTCGCCGCCTATTATGACGACTGGCGCGACGTCGTCGTCAATTTCGACGCAAGGGACGTCATGTGACCCCGATGATCGACATTAGCCCCCTCCCCTTCCTGACGGCCGCGCCGACGCGCCGCCGCCTGCTCGCCACCGCCGGCGCCGCCCTGATGGTGCCTGCGGCCGCCCGCGCCGAACTTGTCATCGACCTGCGCGGCGGCGCCTTCCAGCCCATGCCGATCGCCATCGCCGATTTCGCCGGCGAAGGCGGCGTGCTCGTCTCCAGCGTGATCACCAACAACCTGAAGCGCTGCGGCTACTTCACGCCGGTCGACAAGAGCCGCTTCCCGGAGCCGAACCCGCCCTTCGACTCCGCGCCCCGCTTCGACGCCTGGAAGGCCAGCGGCGTACAGGCGCTGGTCACCGGCCGCGTCGCGCGCGAGGCCGGCCGCATCCGCGCCGAGTTCCGGCTCTGGGATGTCGCGACCGGCACGCAGACCGACGGCCAGCAGTACTTCACCGACCCGAGCAATGCCCGCCGCGTCGGCCACATCATCTCGGATGCGATCTTCAGCAAGGTCACCGGGCTCGGTGGCTTCTTCGACACCCGCGTCGTCTTCGTCGACGAATCCGGCCCGAAGGAGAGCCGCCGCAAGCGTCTCGCCATCATGGACCAGGACGGCGCCAATGTGCGCTATCTCACCAATGGCGATACCTCGGTGGTAACGCCGCGCTATTCGCCGGTCTCGCAGGACGTCACCTTCATGTCGCAGCGCCAGGGCGAGCAGCCCCGCGTGCAGGTGCTCAACATCGAGACCGGCCAGCGCCAGATCGTCGGCAACTTCCCGGACATGAGCTCGAGCCCGCGCTTCGCGCCCAACGGCCAGCGCGTCGTGCTCTCGCTGCAGCAGGGCGGAAACGCCAATCTCTACGCCATCGACATCGGCTCGCGCTCGACGACGCGCCTGACCTCGACGGCGGCGATCGACACCTCGCCCTCCTACGCGCCGGACGGCTCGCGGATCGTCTTCGAGAGCGACCGTGGCGGCCAGCAGCAGCTCTATGTGATGTCGTCCTCCGGCGGCGAAGCCCAGCGCATCTCCTTCGGCCAGGGCCGCTATTCGCAGCCTTCGTGGTCGCCGCGCGGCGACCTCATCGCCTTCACCCGGCAGGGCGGCGGCGGCTTCGCCATCGGCGTGATGCGCCCGGACGGCTCGGGCGAGCGCATCCTCACCGAGGGCTTCCACAACGAAGCCCCGAACTGGGCGCCGAACGGCCAGTACCTGATGTTCTTCCGCGATCCGGGCGGCCAGTCCGGCGGCAAATTGTACATGGTCGACATCACCGGCCGCGTCGAGGTGCCGGTCCCGACACCGGCTTTCGCCTCCGACCCGACCTGGTCGCCGCTGCTGAGCGGGCAGCGCTGAGAACGGCCGCGTATTTGACAGGAGAAGGGGCCGCCCGGCCATGGTTGGGCGGCCTTCTTATTTGGCCCGAGAGGCGGCCCGGAGCCTGATCCGATCAGGTTCAATCGACCTGATCGGTTAAGCCGTCCCCAAGCTATTCATATTGCACGCCCCGACCGAGAGCTTGCCCCAGCCTTGTGATGCACTGCGAGGCGTCGCCGAAACGATTGCGCCCCTGATCGGCTGGGTAGCTGGCAAAGTGGCCAGAGAGGCGAGCTTCTGTGTCTCCAGGGCCACAACGGCCAGCGCAAACGCCTTTCGCCATAATTGGTTAACCATACGCCGCAATGCCGCCACTTCGCCTTGTTCTGGCAAGGTCTCGTTTAGGTTGACGCTTCATTGATGGAGCCACGCGAAGCCGTCCTTGAAGCGCGCCGCCAAGAGATTTCGATCGCCCGGAGTTTAGCCATGATGACCACTCTTTTCGCCGGCGGCCGTTCGGTCCGCTTTGCCGCCGCCATCGCCGCAACGCTCGCGCTCGGCGCCTGCGCCAAAGACCAGAATGCCGACGCCTCGGGCTTCGGCGCCGGCGGCGCCGCGACGCCCGGCAGCGCCCAGGACTTCGTCGTGAATGTCGGCGACCGCGTCTTCTTCGAGACCGACTCCACCGACCTGACCTCCACCGCCACCGCTACCCTCGACAAGCAGGCCGGCTGGCTGCAGCGCTATCCGCGCTACACCTTCACGGTCGAGGGCCACGCCGACGAGCGCGGCACGCGCGAGTACAACTATTCGCTCGGCGCCCGCCGCGCCCAGACCGTGCGCGACTACCTCGCCTCGCGCGGCATCCAGGCGAACCGCATGCGCACCATCTCCTACGGCAAGGAGCGCCCGGTCGCGGTCTGCAACGACATCTCCTGCTGGTCGCAGAACCGCCGCTCCGTCACGGTGCTGGACGGCGCGGGCGGCGCCCCGGGCGTCTGATCGCGACAGCTTTCGCAAGGAAAAAGCCCCGGACGGCAACCGTCCGGGGCTTTCGCTTTGATTTGCAAGTGCCGTTGCCGGCAGTCCGTCACCCCGTCATTGTCGGAAGCAGGCTCTTGGCCACGCCCTCGATCCGCTCGGCCGCCGCGACCAGGGCTTCCGCCGCGCGGTCCTCGACCTCGCTCAGGCGCTGGTCGGCTGCGCCGGCATCGCCCTGCGTTGCGGCGAGGTCGGATTCGAGCCGGGCCAGCCGCTGCTTCAGTTCATGGACCTCGTCCGCGACCATCAGTGCCGCCATGACATGCAGCCGCATGTCGCCTATCTCGCCGAAGGCCAGCCGCATCTCGCCGATCTTCTCGTCATAGAACTGCGCGAGCCCTTCGAGATGGGCTTCTTCGCCCTCCCCGCATGCCATGCGGTAGGCCTTGCCGGCGATCATGACGTTGACTTGCGGCATCCTTCTCCTGCCCTCTTCGCTTCTGGTGCATTTCCGCGTCTCTGCGTATCGCGGGAATACTCCATCTCTTTGTTTTATCGCATTTTCCTTACGCGAACCGGCGTCCGCTTCGCTCGAAAATGCGCTAGGTCGCTTCCGCCTCGTGCTGCGACTCCTCGGCCGGCTGCTGCGCCTGGACGCGTTCGATCACCGCGCTGATGACGTTCATCGCCCGCAGCAACCGCTGATCGACATCGGCGGCTGCCGTCTCGACATGGCCGAGCCGCGCCATCGCGCCGTCGAGATCGGCCGCGAGCCGCGCCCGGTCGTCCTGCATCAGCGCCAGTTCGGTTTCGAGATTGCCCCGGCCGCGTTCCGCTTCGATCCGCCGCCGCGCCGCCGCCTCGAGCTGCCCCAGAGCGCTGTCGAGACGCGCCAGCGCATTGTCCAGCATCAGGCTCGCCACGGTCGCTCTCCTTTCAGATCGAAGCCGGCTCACACGATTCGTGCATGAATTTACAGCAGAACGCGGGAAAACAGGAATCGGCCCAAAAGCGCGTAAACGCGGCCTCGCAAAGGCTTGCCTACCCCGGCTGAGGCCCCATCTGCGAAAAACCGGGCACTGAGGCCCCTGCGACCGCGAAAGCCGGCCTCCGCGAATTGACTCGAAGGGAGAGCCGGGCCTAATCCACCCGTCCTTTCCAAGCTCGCCAAAAGCAGCTTCAAGACTGCCTCCCCCCTCCCCCGGCCCGCTGTCGCGCAGGTCGGACCGGCCCTCCCGCCAGACGGAGCCCTGTGAGACCATCATGACCAGCATCGACCGCGCCCAGCACGACAAGCTCGCCAACGCCATCCGCGGCCTGGCGATGGACGGTGTCGAGAAGGCCAAGTCCGGCCACCCCGGCCTGCCGATGGGCGCCGCCGACGTCGCCGCCGTGCTGTTTACCCGCGTGATGAAATACGACGCCGCCGATCCGCGCTGGCCGGACCGCGACCGCTTCGTGCTCTCCGCCGGCCATGGCTCGATGCTGCTCTACGCCCTGCTCTATCTCACCGGCACCCCCGGCATGGAGCTCGCCGACCTCCAGAAATTCCGCCAGCTCGGTTCCAACACGCCGGGCCATCCGGAGAATTTCGAGACTGCCGGCGTCGAGACCACCACCGGCCCGCTCGGCCAGGGCCTCGCCACCGCCGTCGGCATGGCGATGGCCGAGCGCATGCTCGCCGCCGAGTTCGGCAAGAAGGTCGTCGATCACCACACCTATGTGCTGGCCTCTGACGGCGACCTGATGGAAGGCATCAGCCAGGAGGCGATCGCGCTCGCCGGCCACCAGAAACTCAACAAGCTGATCGTGCTCTGGGACGACAACGGCATCTCCATCGACGGCCCGCTCTCGATCACCGACAATGTCGACCAGGTCGCGCGCTTCAAGGCCTGCGGCTGGCGCTCCGAGCGCGTCGACGGCCATGATCCCGAGGCGATCGAGGCCGCCATCCGCCGCGCCCAGAAGTCGAACAAGCCGACCATGATCGCCTGCAAGACGATCATCGGTTTCGGCGCGCCGCATAAGCAGGGTACCTCGAAGGCCCATGGCGAGGCGCTGGGCGCCGACGAGCTCGCCGCAGCCAAGAAGAACCTCGGCATCACCGGTGGGCCCTTCGAGGTTCCCGCCGAGGTGCTGAAGGCCTGGCGCAGCTTCGGCGCGGCCGGCGCCGCCGCGCACAAGGAATGGAACGAGCGCTTCGGCGCCCTCTCCGAGCGCAAGCGCGGCGAGTTCGAGCGCCGTCTCGCCCATACGGTCCCCGCCAAGCTCGACAAGGTGATCCTCGCCCACAAGAAGGGGCTGATCGCGGCGCCGCAGGCCGTCGCGACCCGCAAGGCCTCGGAGCTGGCGCTGGAAGCCATCACCCCGGTCATGCCGGAGCTGGTGATGGGCTCGGCCGACCTGACGCCGTCGAACAACACCCGCACAAAGGCCGCCGAGGACTTCACCCCGAAGACCCCGAAGGGCCGCTACGTGCGCTACGGCATCCGCGAGCATGGCATGGCCGCGGCGATGAACGGCATCACCCTGCATGGCGGCTTCCGCACTGCCGGCGGCACCTTCCTCGTCTTCGCCGACTATGCCCGTCCGTCGATGCGCCTTGCCGCCCTGATGGGGCTGCCGGTCGTCTATGTCATGACCCATGACTCGATCGGCCTCGGCGAGGACGGCCCGACCCACCAACCGGTCGAGCAGATCGCCTCGCTGCGCGCCATGCCGAACATGCGCGTCTTCCGCCCGGCCGACGCGATCGAGACCGCCGAAGCCTGGCAGGCAGCGCTGGAGCGCAGGGACGGGCCGACCGTGCTGGCTCTGTCGCGCCAGAACCTGCCGCAGCTGCGCACCGACGCCACGGCGAAGAACCGCTCCGCCGCCGGCGCCTATGAGCTGCTCGCGGCCGAGGGCGGCAAGGCCCAGGTCTCGCTCTTCGCCTCGGGCTCCGAGGTCGAGCTTGCCGTCGCCGCCCGCAAGCTGCTGGCCGAGAAGGGCGTGCGCGCCCGCGTCGTCTCGGTGCCCTCGCTCGAACTCCTGCTTCTGCAGGACGAGGCCACCCAGGCCGAGATCATCGGCTCCGCGCCGGTCAAGGTCGCGGTCGAGGCGGGTGTGCGCTTCGGCTGGGATGCGGTGATCGGCCATGACGGCGCATTCGTCGGCATGCACTCCTTCGGGGCGAGCGGCCCCTACAAGGAAGTCTACAAGCACTTCGGCATCACGGCGGAGGCTGTCGCCGAAGCCGCGATGAAGCAGCACAACGGCTGATATTCCCCGTCATTGCGAGCGCGGCGAAGCAATCAGGGGAACGTCGGGCCCTGCTGCCCCTGGATTGCTTCGTCGCTACGCTCCTCGCAATGACGGTTTTTATCTTGCGTTCGGCCATGCTTTGGCCGAATTGCCCGCGTGGATAGCGACGGCTCACGCCGTTTCGCTCGGCGAAGGAGAGGAAGAGATGACGGTTAAGGTGGCGATCAACGGCTTCGGCCGCATCGGGCGCAACGTTCTGCGCGCGATCATCGAGTCGAAGCGCAAGGACATCGAGGTCGTGGCGATCAACGATCTCGGCCCGGTCGAGACCAACGCCCATCTCTTCCGCTTCGACTCCGTCCACGGCCGCTTCCCCGGCACGGTGACCGTCTCCGGCGACACGATCGATGTCGGCCGCGGCCCGATCAAGGTCACCGCCATCCGCGATCCCAAGGACCTGCCGCACAAGGCTCTCGGCGTCGACATCGCGCTGGAATGCACCGGCATATTCACCACCCGCGAGAAGGCCGCCGCCCATCTGGCCGCAGGCGCCAAGCGCGTGCTGGTCTCTGCCCCCTGCGACGGCGCCGACCTCACCGTCGTCTACGGCGTCAACCATGGCGAGCTCAGCAAGGAGCATCTCGTCGTCTCGAACGCCTCCTGCACCACCAACTGCCTCGCGCCGGTCGTGCGCGTGCTTCATGACGCCGTGGGCATCGACAAGGGCTTCATGACCACGATCCATGCCTATACCGGCGACCAGCCGACGCTCGACACCATGCACAAGGATCTCTATCGCGGCCGTGCCGCCGCGATGTCGATGATCCCGACCTCGACCGGCGCTGCCAAGGCGATCGGCCTCGTCATCCCCGATCTCAAGGGCCGCCTCGACGGCACCTCGATCCGCGTGCCGACGCCCAACGTCTCGGTCGTCGACTTCAAGTTCCTCGCCAAGCGCAAGACCTCGGTCGAGAAGATCAACGACGCCATCATCAAGGCGTCGAAGCGCGGCGCGCTGAAGGGCATCCTCGGGGTCACCGACCAGCCGAACGTTTCGATCGACTTCAACCACGACTCGCATTCCTCGACCTTCGCCCTCGATCAGACCAAGGTCATGGACGACAAGTTCGTGCGCGTGCTGTCCTGGTACGACAATGAGTGGGGCTTCTCGAACCGCATGAGCGACACGGCCGTCGCCATGGGCGCCCTGCTCTGATCCATCGCCCCCATGCCCCCGGCAGGGGGTATGGTGCCTGAAAGCGAGGCCGCACCGTGCTCCGGCGCGGCCCCGCCATTTCCTCCACGCTACGGAGAGCCTATGGCCAAGATCGAGCCGACTGTTGCGTCCCCGGTGCCCGTCGAGGCGCCCGCCGTGATGCCGCCCCCCGCATTCAGCCCCGCTCCCGCAGCTGCAGCGCTGGCACCGGCAGCTCCCGCCGTCGTCATCGGCTCCGCGGTGCCCGCCTCCGTCGAAACCGCATCGAAGCCCGATCCGCGCCAGCTCGATCAGCTCTCCCGCATCGAGGAGAAGGCCGCGCGCATCGAGGAGAAGTTCGCCCGCTACGAGGCTGTCCTGACCCGCGCCGAGGCCTCGCTGGAGCGCAGCGCCCACAAGGTCGACGCCGCCGCCGGCACGATGGACTTCGCCGCGATCCGCGGCGAGATTTCCGCCCTGCGTGACCGCGTCGACGCCACGCCGCGCGCCGGGACCCTGTTCTTGACCGCCATCGTCACGGCCGTTCTCACTGTCGCGCTCACCATTGCGGTGCTGAGGTTCGGAGTGCCCGGTCTGTTCGGGAGCCTGCTGACGCGATGACCGCCTTCCGCACCCTCGACGACGCCGATCTCGCCGGCAAGCGTGCCCTCGTCCGCGTCGACCTCAACGTTCCGATGGAGAACGGCAAGGTCAGCGACACCACCCGCATCGACCGTGTGCTGCCGACCATTCGCGAGATCGCCGACAAGGGCGGCAAGGTCATCCTGCTCGCGCATTTCGGCCGTCCCAAGGGCCGCGACGACAAGAACAGCCTGAAGCAGATCGTCCCGGCGCTGACGCAGGCGCTCGGCCGCCCCGTCGCCTTCGTCGACGACTGTATCGGCGAGCCGGTCGCCAAGGCCGTTGCCGCCGCGAAGAACGGCGACGTCCTGCTGCTGGAGAACACCCGTTTTCACGCTGGCGACGAGAAGAACGACGCCGAGTTCGTGAGGGCGATCGCCGCCAATGGCGATCTCTACGTCAATGACGCCTTCTCCGCCGCCCACCGCGCCCATGCCTCGACTGAAGGTCTCGCCCATGTCCTGCCGGCCTATGCCGGACGGACCATGCAGGCGGAGCTGGAGGCGCTTTCCGCCGGCCTCGACAATCCCGCCCGGCCGGTGATGGCGATCGTCGGTGGCGCCAAGGTCTCGACCAAGCTCGACTTGCTCGGCAACCTCGTCAGGAAGGTCGACGTGCTCGCTATCGGCGGCGGCATGGCCAACACGTTCCTCGCCGCGCGCGGCGTCGATGTCGGCAAGTCGCTCTGCGAGCACGACCTGCTCGACACCGCCCGCGAGATCGAAGCCAAGGCCAAGGCCGCCGGCTGCGAGATCCTGCTTCCGGTCGATGCGCTCGTCGCGCGTGAATTCAAGGCCCATCCCAGCTACCGCGTCGTGCCGGTTGGCGAGGTCGAGGCCGACGAGATGATCCTCGACGCCGGCCCGCTGAGCATCGCCGAAGTCGTTCTGCGGTTGGAGAAGGTCAAGACGCTGGTCTGGAACGGCCCCTTCGGTGCCTTCGAGCTGCCGCCCTTCGACACGGCGACCGTCGCGGTCGCCAAGGCGGCGGCCAGGCACGTCCAGGCAGGCGAACTCGTCGCGGTCGCCGGCGGCGGCGACACCGTCTCGGCCATGAACCATGCCGGCGTCGCGGACAGCCTGTCCTACGTCTCGACGGCAGGTGGCGCCTTCCTCGAATGGATGGAAGGCAAGGCTCTGCCGGGCGTCGAGGCGCTGCGGAAAGCCTGATTGCGACGATGTTTTCAGAGGCCGCCCGGCACCCGGGCGGCCCTTCGCATTTTCAGCATGTCAGTGCTTTAGTTTTGCGCCAGTGGCGCTTACGCACTACATCAAACCTCATATCGATTAGCCAAAGGGAGTGCCAATCGTGGCCCGTATCACGCTTCGCCAGTTGCTCGACCACGCCGCCGAGAACGACTACGGCGTGCCCGCCTTCAACATCAACAACATGGAGCAGGCGCTGGCGATCATGGCCGCGGCGGATGCGACCGACGCGCCCGTCATCATCCAGGCCTCGCGCGGCGCCCGCAGCTACGCCAACGACATCATGCTCAAGCACATGATGGACGCCGTCACCGAGATCTATCCGCATATCCCGGTCTGCGTGCATCTCGACCACGGCAACGAGCCGGCGACCTGCATGACCGCGATCCAGGCGGGCTTCACATCGGTGATGATGGACGGCTCGCTCAAGGCCGACGGCAAGACCCCCGGCGACTGGGACTACAATGTCGGCGTGACCAAGACCGTCACCGACATGGCCCATCTCGGCGGCATCTCCGTCGAGGGCGAGCTCGGCGTGCTCGGCTCGCTCGAATCCGGCGAGGGCGAGAAGGAGGACGGTCACGGCTTCGAGGGCAAGCTCAGCCACGACCAGCTCCTGACCAACCCCGACGAAGCCGTGAAGTTCGTTGCCGAGACCAAGGTCGATGCGCTCGCCATCGCCATGGGCACCTCGCACGGCGCCTACAAGTTCACCCGCAAGCCCGACGGCGCGATCCTGGCGATGCATGTCATCGAGGCGATCCACAAGCTGCTGCCGAACACGCATCTCGTCATGCACGGCTCGTCCAGCGTTCCGCAGGACCTTCAGGACGTCATCAACCAGTACGGCGGCAAGATGCCCCAGACCTGGGGTGTGCCTGTCGAGGAGATCCAGCGCGGCATCAAGCACGGCGTGCGCAAGATCAACATCGACACCGACAACCGCATGGCGATGACCGGCCAGATCCGCAAGATCCTGTCCGAGAACCCCGGCGAGTTCGATCCGCGCAAATATCTGAAGCCCGCCATGGAGGCGATGACCAAGCTCTGCAAGCAGCGGCTCGAGGAGTTCAACACCGCCGGCCAGGCCTCGAAGATCAAGCGTGTCATCACGCTGGCCGAAATGGCCAAGCGCTACGCCAAGGGCGAGCTCGACCCGACCTTCGGCTCCAAGAAGGCGGCGTGATCCGCCTGACGGCTCCATTCTGCAACGCCCGGCCTGGCGCCGGGCGTTTTCTTTGCGGGGCGGCGCATCGCTCCGGCTGCAGCTCGGCATGTGCCTAGCGCTCTTTCCGTACGCCGCGTTTTCTGATTCAACGGCTTGATCCCGCCGCCTGCGATCACCGCCGGAACACCATGTCGATCGTCTTCTCCGCCCTGGTCGCGGTCTTCGTCGGCTTCGCCGCCTCGGTGGCCGTCATCCTCTCCGCCGCGCAGACGCTCGGCGCAACGGCCGGACAGACCGTATCCTGGATCGCCGCGCTCGCCATTGCGACCGCGATCTCCAGCGCCTTTCTGTCCTGGCGCTACCGCATGCCGATGATCTGCGCCTGGTCGACGCCGGGCGCGGCCCTCATCGCCGCCGCCAGCGGCTTCGACATGGCGTCGGCGGTCGGCGCGTTTCTCCTCGCCGCGGCGCTGATGATGCTCACCGCCGCCTTCCGCCCGCTCGGCCGCTTGATCGAACGCATCCCGATGCCCGTCGCCTCGGCGATGCTGGCTGGTGTCATCTTCCGCTTTGTCGTAGCGGTCTTCGACGAGATGCGGCTGTCGCCGACGCTCGTCCTTCCGCTGCTCGCGGTCTTTCTCGTCGCGCGGCTGATCAGCCCCTTCCTTGGCGTCATCGCCGCGCTCGCCGCCGGTATTGTGATCAGCTTCGCCGGCGGCCTCGCCCACTGGCCAGCCGGGGGCCTGGCGCTGACCGGCCTCGAATTCGTCACGCCTCGCTTCGATATTGCCGCCATGCTCGGCATCGGCGTCCCGCTCTACCTCGTCACCATGGCCGCCCAGAACCTGCCGGGTTTCGCCGTGCTGCGCGCCGCCGGCTACAGCCCGCCGACGGCGCCCGCCCTCTTCGTCACCGGCCTGACCTCGCTCGTCACCGCGCCCTTTGGCGCGCATATGACCAACATGGCCGCGATATCAGCCTCGATCTGCACCGGCGGCGACACCCACCCTGACCCGAAGCAGCGCTGGAAGGCCGGCGTGGTCTACGGCGCGCTCTGGCTCACCGTCGCTGGCTTTGCCGGCCTGCTGATCGCGCTGGTGCTCGCCATGCCGAAGGCGCTGATCGTCGCCGTTGCCGGGCTCGGCCTCGTCGGCTCGCTCACGGGCGCGCTCGCCCAGGCCATATCCTCCGACAAGGAGCGCTTCGCCGCCGTCATCG
Source organism: Allobosea sp. 05L423 (assembly GCF_056397745.1). NCBI lineage: Bacteria > Pseudomonadati > Pseudomonadota > Alphaproteobacteria > Hyphomicrobiales > Alloboseaceae > Allobosea > Allobosea sp. 05L423. The sequence goes on from NZ_JBFTOA010000011.1 coordinate 82,042, forward strand.
CCTTCTCCGTCGCCGCCTCCAGCTTCTCGCTCTTCGGCATCGGCTCCGCCTTCTGGAGCTTGATTGCCGGGCTTGCGGTCTTGACATTGGACTTCGCTGCGGGCCGTTTGCGCAGCCGATCATGACCACGCACTCCTCCCACACCCGCCTGATGCTCGTCACCCCGCCCGTCGAGGACGCGGAGGCGATCGTCTTTCGCCTGATGCAGGCCATGGCCGGCGGTGACATCGCCGCCATCGTGCTGCGCCTCACGCCCGGCGACGACCGCAACCGCATCGAGCGCGTCAAGCGCCTCGCCGCACCGGTCCAGGCCAACAACGTCGCCCTTGTCGTCGAGGACAGCGCGCTCGTCGCGACCCGCGGCGGCGCCGACGGCGTGCATGTCACCGGTGGGCCCGAGGCGATCGCAGAGGCCCGCTCCAGCCTGAAGAACGAGCGCATCGTCGGCGCCGGCGGCCTGCGCGCCCGCCACGACGCGATGGATGTCGGCGAGGCCGGTGTCGACTACGTCATGTTCGGCGAACCGCGCGCCGACGGCAGCGTGCCGCCGCTCACGGCCGTGATCGAGCGCGCCGGCTGGTGGGCCGAGATCTTCGAGACGCCCTGCGTCGCCTATGCGCCCGATGCCGAATCGATCCCCGCGCTGGTCGAGACCGGCGCCGAGTTCGTCGCGCTCGGTGCCTGGGCCTTCGAGGAAGGCCAGGATGTCCGCGCGCTGGTCGAGGCTGCCAATGCCACGATCGCCGAATTCGCGGCCCGGAAGGCGGCGCGATGAAGCATCTCGCCCGTATTGCCTGCCTCGCCGGTTCCATGCTGGTGGCGGCTCCGGCTTGGGCCGCGCCCTCAGCCGACAATGCCTATGGCGCCTATCAGGCAGGCCACTACCGGCGTGCGCTGTCCGATGCGCTCAAGCGCATCGAGACCGACAACAGCGACGCCGCCGCGATGACGCTGCTCGGCGAGCTCTACCGTCAGGGCCTCGGCGTCGCCCCGAACCAGAAGGTCGCGACCGAATGGTATGAACGGGCCGAAGCGCGCGGCGATATCAATGCCACCTTCGCCCTGGCGACCCAGCTGCTCGACGACAAGAGCGGCAAGCGCGATCCGGTCCGCGCCGGCGCCCTGCTTGAGAAGGCCGCTGCGGCCGGCCACCCGGCCGCCAACTACAATCTCGCGCTGACCCTGCTCGCCACCGGCCGCGAGGCGGACGACCAGCGCGCCGTCGCCTGCCTCGAGATCGCCGCCAAATCCAATGTCGGCGACGCCATGCATGCCCTCGGCGTGCTGGCAAAGCAGGGCCGCGGCATGCCGGCGAGCGAGGAGACAGCCGCGCGCTGGATGAAGCAGGCGACTGCGGCCGGCAACGTTCCCGGCATGGTCGAGTATGCGATCATGCTGTTCAACGGCATCGGCGTGTCCAAGGATGAGGCGCGCGCGGCGAAGCTGTTCCAGCGCGCCGCCGCGCTCGGCAACCCGATCGCCCAGAACCGTCTGGCCAAGCTCTACCAGTTTGGCCTGGGCATTCCGCCCGACACGATCGAGGCCGCGGCCTGGCATCTCGCCGCTCGTGCGCAGGGGCTCGATGACCCCGGGCTCGACGCCCTGTTCGACCGGCTGAAGCCCGAACAGCAGGCCCGCGCCGCGCGCATTGCGGCCAGCCGCATCAGCAGCGCCGTCTTGACGGCGCAGTAAGAGCCGCGCAAGTGACGGGTTACTACGGTCGAAACGCAGCCCTCATCCTGAGGAGCAGCCTTTAGGCTGCGTCTCGAAGGATGTTCCAGTGCAATCTGAAACATCCTTCGAGACGCCGCTTTGCGGCTCCTCAGGATGAGGGCTGGAGAGGCCGTTCCTTCCTTTCCAGCCGCGCCCCGGCGCGCAAGAGGTTTCCGATGATCCGCTCCCCCCTGATGACCGTGATGACCGACGCCGTGATGAAGGCGTCCCGCTCTCTGAAGCGCGACTTCGGCGAGGTCGAGAACCTGCAGGTGCTCGCGAAAGGGCCCGGCGACTTCGTCTCGAAGGCCGATCACAAAGCCGAGCAGATCCTGCGCGAGTCGCTGGAGAAGGCGCGGCCGGGCTACGGCTTCATCATGGAGGAAAGCGGCGTCGTCCACGGCACGGACGAGAGCAATCGCTGGCATATCGACCCGCTCGACGGCACCCACAACTTCCTGCGCGGCATCCCGCACTGGAACATCTCGGTCGCGCTCGAGCGCGACAACCAGTTCATCGCCGGTGTCGTCTACGACGCCGCCAAGGACGAGATGTTCATGGCCGAGAAGGGCAAGGGCGCCTATGTCAACAACCGGCGCCTGCGCGTCTCCGGCCGCAACGAGCCGGCCGACATGCTGATCGGCACCGGCATCCCGCATATCGGCAAGGGCGGCCACGGCCAGTTCCTGCGCGAGCTCGCCGCGGTGATGCCGCGCTTCGCCAATGTTCGCCGCATGGGTTCGGCAGCGCTCGACATCGCCTATGTCGCCGCCGGCCGCATGGACGCCTACTGGGAGCGCGGTCTCAACACCTGGGATTTCGCGGCGGGCGCCGTGCTGATCCGCGAGGCGGGCGGCACCTTCGGCTCGCTCGACGGCAAGCCGATCACCAGCGCCCGGGACATCATCTGCGGCAACGAGGCCGGCGAGCGTGCGCTCGCCGCAGCGCTGAAGACAGCCGCCGCCTGAGAGGCTCTCTGGGCGCACCAGTCCTCATCGCGAGACGCCACTTCCGGCGAAATGGCTCCTCGCCCGAGGGCTGGGGACTTTTTCAAACCGGCTTTGAGACAGAACTGTAGCTCTTTCGTGCTTGATCCCGGAGGCGTGGAAGGCGACAGTCCTCCCCGCACTCCGAGGCGAACGGAAGACGACGAATGGCGAACGAGGATTTCGCGGCCGAGCCGGTGACGGCCGCACCCCTGCGTACGGAGACCCGCTTCTCGCGCCCGCTTCGCTACATCATCCGTGCGGTCCTGTTTCTCGCCCTGATCGGCTTCCTCGGCTACATCCTCCAGGGCGGCCTGGTTCAGGCCTTCATGACCAATCCGGGGCTTAACGGCCTCATTGTCGGCGCACTGTTCGTCGGCGTGCTGATCGCCCTGCGCGAACTCTGGCGCCTTTACACCGAGGCCCGTGCCGCCACCCGGCTTGCCGCCGCCCCCGCCTCGGCAGAGGTCCAGCGCAGCCAGGTCATCGCGCCCTTCGGCTCCGTCCTCACAGCTCTCGATCGCGGCACGCTCGCCCCCGCCCAGGCCGTCTCGGCCCTCGAATCGGTCGCGGTCAGGCTCGACGACGGGCGTGAGGTGCTGCGTTATCTCGCCGGCCTGCTCGTCTTCCTCGGCCTGCTCGGCACATTCTGGGGCCTGCTCGACACCGTGGGTTCGGTCGGCACCGTCATCAAGTCGCTGCGCACCGGCGCCGAGGCCGGGGTGCTCTTCGACGAGCTGAAGGCCGGGCTCTCGGCCCCGCTCGCCGGCATGGGCCTGTCCTTCTCGTCCTCGCTCTTCGGCATCGCCGGCTCGCTGATTCTCGGCTTCCTCGATCTTCAGGTGGCACAGGCGCAGCGCCGCTTCCGCAACGAGCTCGAAAGCTGGCTCGGCACCCGCACCGCAACGCCGGATACCATCGCGCCCCTGCTCGCCGCAGGCGACCCGCTGGCCGACCGCTTCGAAAGGCTGAGCTCCGCGATGGCGGACGGCGCCTCGAACAACCGCGCGGCGACCCAGGCGCTCGCCAACCTCGCCGAGGGCATCCAGGGCCTCGTCCAGCATATGCGCGCCGAGCAGCAGATGATCCGCGACTGGGTCGAGGCGCAGGCCACGCGCGAAAAGGATCTGAAGCGGTTGATCGAACGCCTTACGGCTGACCAGATCACCGAGCCATGATCGCCGTCGGCACTTCAGGAGCCTGACCCATGGCCCTCTCCCGCGCCCATCGCCGCGAGGACGCGAATTTCTGGCCCGGTTTCGTCGACGCGCTCTCGACGATGCTGATCGGCATCGTCTTCCTGCTCACCGTCTTCGTCCTCGGCCAGTTCTTCCTCTCACAGGAGCTGACCGGCAAGGACACCGCGCTGGAGCGGCTCAACAGGCAGATCTCCGAGCTCACCGATTTGCTGGCGCTGGAGCGTTCCTCGAACCGGCAGGCGCAGGAGAACCTGCAGCTCATGCAATCGACCCTGACGCGCGAGCAGGACGAGCGCGGCCGCCTGCAGGGCCAGCTCGCCACCCAGAACAATGCCGCCCCGGTCCAGCTCGCAGAGACGCAGAAGGCGCTCGACGCCGAAAAGCAGCTCTCCGCCCGCGCCCAGTCGACCGTCGATCTCGTCAACCAGCAGATTCTCGCCATGCGCCGTCAGCTCGCCGCGCTGGAAGAGGCGCTTGCCGCCTCGGAGGCCAAAGACAAGGACTCGCAGGCGCGCATCTCGGAACTGGGCTCGCGGCTCAATGTGGCGCTGGCCCAGCGCGTCCAGGAACTCGCGCGCTACCGCTCGGACTTCTTCGGACGTCTGCGGCAGGTGCTCGGCACGCGGCCCGACATCCGCGTCGTCGGGGACCGCTTCGTCTTCCAGTCGGAAGTCTTCTTCGATGCCGGTCAGGCTGTTCTGAAGCCCGAAGGCAAGGAGGAGCTCGACAAGCTCGCCACCATCCTGCTCGATCTCGGCCGCGAGATGCCGCCCGACCTGCCCTGGATCCTGCGCGTCGACGGCCACACCGACAACCGCCCGATCAAGACCGCCCAGTTCCCTTCGAACTGGCATCTCTCCTCGGCGCGCGCCATCGCCGTGGTCGAGTACCTGATCTCGCGCGGCCTGCCGACCGATCGGGTCGCCGCCACCGGCTTCGGCGAATACCAGCCGCTCGATGTCGCCAATACCGACGAAGCGCACCGCCGCAACCGCCGCATCGAGTTCAAGATCACGGAGCGCTGATCATGTCCGTCGGGCGCCTCTCTTTCACCGTCGCTGGGGCTCTCGCGCTGCTGCTGACGGCCCCGGCTTCGGCCCAGTCGACGGGCGGCGGCGGGCGCTATCTCCACGACATGCTGAAGCAGCCGACCTATCGCGAGGCCTGGACCCACATGGTCGGCAAGCTCGGCCCGCGCGAAGCCTGGCTCAGGGCTGACAAGCTGAGCGGTCCGGGCGGCCCCAGCACGATCGTCACCGTCGGCGACCAGACCTTCGAGCGCGTCGACACCTGCAAGCGCCACGATTGCGGCGACAACCGGTTCTATGCGCTGTTCTCGCCCGATGGCAGCGAGGCGCTCGGCGTCCTCATCCAGCCCGGCAATATCCGCTTCTTCGGCCAACCCAGCGAAGAACAACAGCGCGCGCTGGTGGGCCCCTAGAGCCGGGTCCACTGCGTCACTCCGGACACGCCGCTTTAGCGGCGCCGATCCGGAACAACGGTTTTCTTCTCGCTCTATCCTAAGCCGCCTCCAGCCCGAACTGCAGCGCGGCCAGGCGTGCATAAAGCCCGCCGCGCGCCTTGAGCTCGGCATGCGTGCCTTCCTCGACGATGCGTCCGTCTTCCATCACGAGAATTCGGTCGGCCGAGAGGATGGTCGCCAGGCGATGCGCCACGACCAGCGTCGTGCGCCCCAGCATCAGCCGGTCGAGCGCATCTTGAACCGCCCGCTCGCTTTCCGAGTCGAGCGCGCTCGTCGCCTCGTCGAGCAGCAGGATCGGCGCGTCCTTCAGGATCGCCCGCGCGATGGCGAGGCGCTGGCGTTGCCCGCCCGATAGCGTGACGCCACGCTCGCCCACGATCGTGTCGTAGCCCTGCGGCAGCGCACGGATGAACTCTTCGGCCGCCGCGAGCCGCGCCGCCGCTTCGACCTCGTCCTGCGACGCGTCGGGACGGCCATAGGCGATATTGTCCCGAATCGAGACACCGAAGACGGTCGGTTCCTGCGGCACCAGCGCGAAGCGTTCGCGCCAGATCTCCGGGTCTGCCTCGGGTCCGGCGACGCCATCGACCACGACGCGCCCGTCCTGCGGATCGTAGAAGCGCAGCGCGAGCTGCAGCACCGTGCTCTTGCCGGCGCCGGACGGGCCGACCAGCGCCACGCGCTCGCCCGGCCGCACGGAGAAGCTCAGGTCCGACAGCGCCGGGCTGACCCGGCCGGGATAGCTGAACGAGACGTTCTCGAAGGCGAGTTCGCCGAGCGAAGGGGCCGGCATCGGCTTGGGATGCGGCGGCGCGGCGATCGCGGGCTTCAGGGCCAGGATCTCGCCGAGCCGACTCGAGGCGCCGGCCGCCGCGCTGATATCGCCATAGACCTCGGACAGCTGGCCGAGCGAGCTTGCCGCCAGCACCGCATAGAGAATGAACTGCGAGAGCCGGCCGCCGCTCATCCGCCCGTCGAAGACCTCGGTCGCCCCGGTCCAGAGTACGCAGACGACGCTGGCGCTGACCAGGAAGATCGCGACGCCGGAGAGCAGCGCGCGCGAGGCCGTCGCTTCCCGCGAAGCGAAATAAGCTCCGTCGGAGGCGGCCTCGAAGCGGGCCGAGGTCTGGCGGGCGGCTCCGAAGGACTGCATCGTCCGGATCGCGCCGACAGCCTCGGCGGCGAAGGCGGAGGCGTCGGCCAACCTGTCCTGCGCGGCCCGCGCCCGTCTGCGCACCGAACGACCCGAGAGCACCAGCGGGACCACGATCAGCGGGATCACGCCGATGACGATGGCGGAAAGCCGCGGGCTCGTCGCCACCATCAGCCCGAGGGCGCCCAGCGCCATGATGACGTTGCGCAGGGCGATCGAGGCGGTCGAGGCGAAGGTCGACTTGATCTGCGTGGTGTCCGCCGTGAGCCGCGAGACGAGCTCGCCCGCCTTGCTCGAATCGAAGAAGGCCGGCTCCAGCCGCGTCAGATGGCGGAAGACATCGGCACGCAGCGAAGAGACGATGCGCTCGCCGATCGTCATGACGAGGTAGAAGCGCGCCGAACTCGCCAGCGCGAGCACCGCGACCACGCCGATCAGGAGGATGAAGTAGCTGTTGGCGAGCTGCCGTTCGCCGCCGGCGAAGCCGACATCGATGACGCGTCGGACCGCCATCGGCAGCACCAGCGTCGCCAGCGACGCGATCACGAGCGCGACGAGCGCGAAGGCGATCCGCCCCTTCTGCGCGCGTGCATAGGGCCAGAAGGTCGCCAGGGAGCGGAAGTCGGGACGCGCCTTCTTGTCGTTCTTGTCAGCCTCGGCCACGCACCGAACCTCCTTCGTCACGCGCGCGCCACGCGCGCGCCTTTTCCACCAATATCAACCTCGCCCGGTGAAGCCCATGAAGGCGAGCTTGGCAAACGACGCATCGCCGCAGGGGCGCGCCGATTGCCGGTTAAGCTTGCGCTGACGCCGCGGCTGCGATATGTGCACGCGACTTCACGACAGGCTCATCCGAATTCTTTCGACGGGCCGGGCAGGCTCGCCTGCTTGTCGATGCGCCCGTTTTTGTAAGCTCCGAGGATTTCGTCATGGCCAAGGCCGGCATCCACCCCGATTATCACACCATCAAGGTCGTCATGACCGATGGCACCGAATATGCCACCCGTTCGACCTACGGCAAGGAAGGCGACACGCTCAACCTTGACATCGACCCCAAGACCCATCCGGCCTGGACCGGCGGCACGCAGCATATGCTGGACCGTGGCGGCCGCGTCTCGCGCTTCAACACGCGCTTCGCGGGCCTGGGCACGATCGGCAAGAAGTGAGGCTGCGGCGCCCCGGCGCCACCGTCCTTGATCTGAGACAAAGAAACCCGGCCTCGCGGCCGGGTTTTTTGTTGTTCAGCCTGGAAGCGGCGTGAAGCCCGAGACGGCCCGCCCGGAGAGCGGGCCTCCCGCGAGAATTCTTCAGTGCCTCATGCCGAGGCGCGCCTGCAGGCTCGCCAGTTGGTCCTGGACGGGATTGCCGGCTTCGCGGCGGGTCTCGGTCCCGGACATCTGGTTTTCGAGATGGCGCACACGGGTCTGCAGCCGCAGCGAATGCGCCATCAGGTTACGCAGGCGCTCCGGCAGCTGTGCGACGACATGCTCGGCAGGAGAGATCATCGGATCGCTGATCTTGACCTTGTTGTGCTCGGTCCTGGCCTGCTCGGCCGTGAGCTCGCCTTCGGCCACGGCGCGCTGGACCAGCAGCCAGGAGGCGATCTGCATCAGCCGCGTCGTCAGGCGCATGCTCTCGGTGGCATAGGTCAGCGCGATCTCGCGCGGCAGCGCCGCCGCTTCCTTGCGGCCTTCCCCGTCGAGATAGGCGGCGGTCTGTTCGACCAGCCCCATGCCTTCGCGAAACAGCAGCATGAAGGCGTCCGAACGGACGAAACGGCGCGCGAAGGAAAGCGCGCCCTCCTCCGTCGGCGGATCGAGCAGCTGGGCATCGTTCATGCGGTGTCTCCCATCGGCACAAGCCCGTGCGCCTTTGGAACGCGCCACGGATCATGCCGCTGACGTGGCAAGGATAACGCCGATCGCGTTTCCGAACGCCGCTAAGATGTCGTTAACCTTAACAAGGCTACACCGCTATGGCGGAAACGAGGCCGGCGGCCCGTCCGGGCACAGGCAGCGGCCCTCTCCACAGGAAGGCGCGAGGAAGCGCCAAAAACAAAAAAAGAGCCGCCAAAGGCGGCTCGAAGGTCAACAGGGAGGCGTCAAACAGAGTGGGCAGGAGCCACTCGACATCCAGACAAACTGGATGATGCGATTCATAATTTGGAATCATTAACGCCCCCTTAACGGGCGTTTCTTTTTGACGCTTTTTTCAGGCAAGTTTCCGAAAGAACGCGTCCGCTGCGGAGCGCGAGGCATCCTTGCGCGCCCGCGTTTCGGCCAGGCGTTCGATCTCGGCCTTCAGCGCGGCGATGCGCTCATCGATCTCGGCGAGCGAGAGCATCGACAGGTCCTGCCCGATCTCATGCACGCTCTTCGGTTTGGGGCGATCGTCCTCCGGGAATATCGACATGGCGGCCTCGCATCTGCTCAAACTGCGCGCGGCAGGCTAGCCAACTTGAGGCGACAGTCACGCTGCGCCGCACCATGACGAAGGATGACGAGGCCATGATCCCCATTCCCGAGACGATGACGGCGATCGGCATTCCCGCCCCCGGGGGCCCGGAAGTCCTGCGCCCGGAAACCCGCCCCGTTCCCAAGCCCGGCCCCGGCCAGGTCCTCGTCGCCATCGCGGCTGCCGGCGTGAACCGCCCCGATGTCCTGCAACGCCTTGGCGGTTACACGCCTCCTCCGGGCGCCTCCGACATTCCGGGGCTCGAATTCGCGGGCACGGTCGTGGCGCGCGGCGAAGGCGCGGAGCGCCTCGCCATCGGCCAGCAGGTCTGCGCCCTTGTTCCCGGCGGCGGCTATGCCGAATACGCCATCGTTCATGAGGACAATGCCCTGCCCGTGCCGAAGGGCTTTTCGCTTGTCGAAGCAGGCGCCGTCCCCGAGACTTACTTCACCGTCTGGACCAATGTCTTCCAGCGCGGCCGACTGCAGGCGGGCGAGAGCTTCCTCGTCCATGGCGGCTCATCCGGCATCGGCACCACGGCGATCCAGCTCGCCAAGGCCTTCGGCGCGACCGTGCTGGCGACCGCCGGCTCCGACGAGAAGTGCCACGCCTGCCGCGAACTCGGCGCCGACCACGCCATCAACTACCGCACCGAGGACTTCGTCGCCGCTTCGAAGGCCGCGACCGGCGGGCGCGGCGTCGACCTCATCCTCGACATGGTCGGCGGCGACTATATCGACCGCAACTACGAAGCCGCGGCCGATCAGGGCCGCATCGTCCAGATCGCTTTCCTCAACGGCCCGAAGGCATCGGCCAATTTCAGCCGCCTGATGCTGAAGCGCCTGACTCATACCGGCTCGACGCTGCGTCCCCGCACCGTCCCCGAGAAGGCCGCCATCGCCGCCGAGCTGCATGCGAAAGTCTGGCCGCTGCTCGAAGCCGGGCGCTGCAAGCCGCAGATCCATGCTACATTCCCGTTGGCCCGGGCCGCGGACGCCCATCGTCTGATGGAGTCCAGCGCCCATATCGGGAAGATCGTGCTGACGGTGTAGCCATGCCGAACGAGGCGCCGGACGAGGACAGGCAGGCGATTGCAGCGCTGGTCGCGCGGCAGTTCGCCAGCCTGAGCTGGCAGCTCGACGAGCCGGCCGACTGGGCCGGCTTCGGCGCCGACTTCCATGACGCCGCCCTGCTCTATGCCTCCGCTCGCCCCGCCCGGCCGCAATCGCCCGCCCAATTCGTCGCGCGGATGCAAGAGCTGTCGCAGACGAGCCTGCGCTCCTTCGAGGAAAGCCCGCTCGGCATCGAGATCCGTGTCTTCGGCAATGTCGCCGTGGCGGTCGCAGCCTGCGAGGCTGTCGAAAACGCGATCGAAACCGGCCGCACCGTCGAGATGATGCTGCTGGTCAAGGAGGCCGACGTTTGGCGGATCGTGGCGCAGGCCTGGGACAAGGCGACACCGTCCCGGCCCATCCCGGATGCCCTCCTCTCGGCTCGCGAGCAGCCGCCGCAATGACATGCAAATCCATGGACACTGGCCACGCCCTCGCCTATAAGGCGCGCCATCCTGCTCATCGTCGATGATTTGGATGGCCGGCCGGGGAGGCCGGTCGGCGCATGAGAGCTTTTGTCCGCGACCCTGCCTTGACGAGCCCGATCGGGCGCGAAGGCCTTCCAGGAGACGCCCCGTGTCACAAACCCCGCTGATGCCCAAGGCCACCGCGGTCTGGCTGGTCGAGAACACCTCCCTGACGTTCGAGCAGATTGCCGAGTTCTGCAAGCTGCACCCGCTCGAGGTCCGCGGCATCGCCGATGGTGAGGTTGCGGCCGGCATCAAGGGCCTCGACCCGATCACCTCAGGCCAGCTCACCCGCGAGGAGCTGGAGCGCGCCGCCAAGAACCCGAACCATCATCTGCGTCTCGCCGAGCGCAAGGTGAAGGTGCCGGAGGTCAAGCGCGCCAAGGGCCCGCGCTATACCCCGGTCTCCAAGCGCCAGGATCGCCCGAACGCCATTCTCTGGTTGCTGCGCAACCACCCCGAGCTCAAGGACGCGCAGATCATCCGCCTGATCGGCACGACCAAGTCGACCATCGCGCAGATCCGCGACCGCACGCACTGGAACGCCCAGCAGCTCACCCCGATCGACCCGGTCAGCCTCGGCCTGTGCTCGCAGATCGACCTGGACTTCGAGGTCGGCCGCGCCGCCAAGGACCGTCCGGCCGCGCTGGCCGAAGCCGGCTCGACCCTGCTGCCCGCCGAAGAGACCACCGCGCCGGCGCACGCCCACACCGAGAGCCAGCCCTTCGCCGACATGAGCCGGCCGAAGCGCGAGGAGGAAGCGGCGATCGACGTCGATTCCGTCTTCGCCAAGCTGAAGCAGCTCAAGCGCCCGGCGGATGAGGACGACGAGGGCTGAGGCTCTCTAGCCTCCTTCCACACAACACCGTCATCCCGGACAAGCCGCGTGAGCGGCGCCGATCCGGGATCCATGCCTGAACAGTTCCGGCATGGATCCCGGGTCTTCGCTTCGCTCCGCCCGGGATGACTGTGGAGGATGACGGAGCCAGCCCTACCCGATTCCCTTGTCCTTCAGCGCCGTGCCGATCTCGTCGAGCACTCCGGCGTCCTCGATCGTCGCCGGCACGGCATAATCCTCGCCGTCGGCGATCTTCTTCATGGTCGCCCGCAGGATCTTGCCGGAACGCGTCTTCGGCAGCCGATTGACCGTCACCGCCAGCTTGAAGGCCGCCACGGGGCCGATCCGCTCGCGCACCAGCGCGACCAGCTCCTTCTCGACCTCCGCCGGCGACTGGCGTGTACCCGCCTTCAGCACGACGAAGCCGCAGGGCTGCTCGCCCTTGAGCGCATCGCGAATGCCGACCACGGCGCATTCCGCCACGGCCGGATGCGCCGCCAGCACCTCCTCCATGCCCCCGGTCGAGAGCCGGTGGCCGGCGACGTTGATGATGTCGTCGGTGCGCCCCATGATGAAGACATAACCGTCCTCGTCGATGAAACCGGCATCCGAGGTGTTGTAGTAGCCCGGATAGGTCGTCAGATACGCCTGCCTGAAGCGCTCGTCGTCGTTCCAGAGCGTCGGCAGGGCGCCGGGCGGCAGCGGCAGCTTCAGCACGATCGCGCCCATCGTCCCTGCCTTCACCGGATGGCCGGCCTCGTCGAGGCATTGGACGTCCCAGCCCGGCAGCGGCACCGTCGGCGAGCCGTGCTTCACCGGCAGCAGGCCGAGGCCCATCGGATCACCGACGATCGGCGAGCCGCTCTCGGTCTGCCACCAATGGTCGATCACCGGCACCTTGAGCAATTCCTCGGCCCATTTCAGCGTCTCGGGATCGGCCCGCTCGCCGGCGAGGAAGAGCGCCCTGAACCGCGACAGGTCATGACCGGCGAGGTACCTGCCCTCGGGATCCTCCTTGCGGATCGCGCGGAACGCGGTCGGCGCCGTGAACAGCACCTTGACGCCATGCTCCGCGATCACCCGCCAGAAGGCACCGGGATCGGGCGTGCCGACCGGCTTGCCCTCATAGAGCACGCTGGTCGCGCCCTGGATCAGCGGCGCGTAGACGATATAGCCGTGACCGACGACCCAGCCGACATCCGAGGCGGTGAACATCACCTCGCCGGGCTTCACGTCGAAGAGCTGGTCCATCGTCGCCTTGAGCACGACCATGTGCCCGCCATTGTCGCGCACCACGCCCTTCGGCTTGCCGGTCGTGCCGGAGGTGTAGAGGACATAGAGCGGGTCGGTCGCCGCCACCTCGACGCAATCGGCCTTGCGCCCGGCCGCCTTCGCCGCGGCCACCAGCGTGCGCCAGTTCTTGTCGCGCATTGCATGCATCGAGGCGTCCGCCTGCGGCCGCTGCAGCACGACGCAGGTTTGCGGCTTGTGCCTGGCCATCTCGATCGCGCCATCGAGCAGCGGCTTGTATTCGACCACGCGCGTCGGCTCGATGCCGCACGTCGCGGTCAGGATCACCTTGGGCTCGGCATCGTCGATACGCGTCGCCAGCTCCTTGGCGGCGAAGCCGCCGAAGACGACCGAATGCACCGCCCCGATGCGGGCGCAGGCCAGCATGGCGAAGGCCGCCTCCGGCACCATCGGCATATAGATGAGGACGCGGTCACCCTTGGCCACGCCAAGATCCTGCAGCACGGCCGCGAGCGTCGCGACCTCCTCCAGCATCTGCGCATAGGTGTAACGGGCCTTTGTCCCGGTCACCGGACTGTCGTAGATCAGCGCGACCTGATCGCCGCGCCCGTCCCGGACATGCCTGTCCAGCGCATTGAAGCAGGTGTTGCAGGTCGCGTCGGGGAACCAGCGGCCATAGATGCCGGCCGAAGCGTCGAAAGCCCTCTCGGGCGGCCGAATCCAATCGATTCCCTTGGCAATATCGAGCCAGTAGGCGGCCGGATCGGCCTGCCACCGGGCGTAGGTTTCGCGATAGCCTTCGGCGGGGCGGGCGGGTACCGCATGGGAGCCATTCATCGGACGTGTTCCTCTGCGCCGGGTTTCGTCCTAAAGCCCCGCAGCGAGCCGGCGATGGCAGGGCTGGTTTTGCGCGGAATCCTGCGCACTCCCCTCGGCCAGCGCAAGCACGTAAACTTACGACTTTCGCCCATCCCATTCTGCACCTCTCGGCGCTGCGGCGCAGCGTCACTCCATGTCCTTCGACCTCATCTTCTTCGCCGCCATGGTGCCGGCCGTCATCCTGACGGGGCTCGCGAAAGGCGGCTTTTCCGGGCTCGGCCTGCTTTCCCTGCCGCTGATGGCGCTGGTCGTCTCGCCGGTGACGGCAGCCGCGATCATGCTGCCGCTGCTGATCGCGCAGGACGTGGTCTCGGTCTGGTCCTACCGGCGGGACTTCGACCGCCGCAATCTCGCAACCCTGGCGCCCGGCGCGCTGCTGGGCATCCTCCTCGGCTATCTGCTGGCGGCGAAGGTCTCGGACGCAGCCGTCGTTCTCGCCGTCGGGTTGATCTCGGTCGGCTTCGCGTTGCGCCGCATGCTGAGCGACGGCAAGAAGCCCGCCGTGGCGACGCAGGCGAATTGGAGCGCGGGCGGCGTCTGGGGCTTCCTCTGCGGCTTCACCAGCATGGTCGCCCATGCCGGCGGCCCGCCATTCCAGATCTACGTCATGCCGCAGAAGCTGCCGCCCGCCGTCTTCGTCGGCACCGGCGCGATCTTCTTCGCCGCGATGAACTGGGTGAAGATCATCCCCTATCTCGCGCTCGGCCAGTTCAGCAGCCAGAACCTCATGGCCTCAGCCGCGCTGCTGCCCTTCGCCATCGCGGCGACCTTTGCCGGGATCTGGCTGGTCCGGCGGGTGCCGGCCGAGCGCTTCTACGGCATCGTCTACTGGCTGCTGCTGCTCGTCGGCGCGAAGCTGGTCTTCGACGGCGTGCGCGACCTGCACCTTCTCGGCTGATTCCCAGGCGCCCGTTCACCTCTCGGCCCTCATCCTGAGGGGCCGCGCAGCGGCGTCTCGAAGGATGAGGGCTCACGATGAACTGCCACCGCGCGATTGCGCCGCATCGGAAAAAGGGATGGATTACGCGAGGGCGCTCCAGCCGCTAAGGCTGTCGCGCTTGCGTGGAAGGTTTTCCGATGACCCGTTCGGCCTATGACACCGATCTCGACCGCAACCCGGCGAATTTCCAGCCGCTGACGCCGCTCACTTTCCTTGAGCGCGCCGCCGCGGTCTTCCCGAGCCGCACGGCAATCGTCCACGGCACGCTGCGGCGCTCCTATGCCGAGTTCTATGCCCGCTCGCGCCGGCTTGCGTCCGCGCTGGCGAAGCACGGCATCGGCAAGAACGACACCGTCGCCGCGATGCTGCCGAACACGCCGGCGATGCTCGAATGCCATTACGGCGTGCCGATGGCCGGCGCCGTCCTCAACACGCTGAACACCCGGCTCGATGCTGCGATCATCGCCTTCTCGCTCGACCATGGCGAAGCCAAGGTGCTGATCTGCGACCGTGAGTTCTCGAAGACGGTCAAGGAGGCGCTCGCGCTCTGCAAGGCGAAGCCGCTGGTCATCGACTATGACGATCCGGTCTATGACGGGCCGGGCGAGCGCCTGGGCAGTGTCGAATACGAGGATTTCGTCGCTGGCGGCGACCCGAATTTCGACTGGCAGATGCCATCGGACGAATGGGACGCCATCGCGCTGAACTACACCTCCGGCACCACGGGCGACCCGAAGGGCGTGGTCTATCACCACCGCGGCGCCAATCTGCTCGCCACCTCCAACGTCATCACCGGCAATATGGGCCGGCATCCCGTCTATCTCTGGACGCTGCCGATGTTCCACTGCAATGGCTGGTGCTTCCCCTGGACGATCTCGATCGTCGCCGGCACCCATGTCTGCCTGCGGCAGGTCCGCGCCAAGGCGATGTACGATGCGCTCGCCGACCACGGCGTCACGCATCTCTGCGGCGCGCCGATCGTGATGTCGACGCTGCTCAACGCCCCGGCCGAGGAGCGCCGCGACTTTCCGCAGAGGGTCTCCTTCTTCACCGCCGCCGCCCCGCCGCCAGAGGCGGTGCTCGCCGGCATGAAGCAGGCCGGCTTCGAGGTGACGCATCTCTACGGGCTGACCGAGTGCTACGGCCCGTCAGTCGTCAACGACTGGAACGACGACTGGAATGCGCTCTCCCCCGCCGATCAGGCCGCCAAGAAGGCCCGGCAGGGCGTGCGCTATCCGGCGCTGGAAGGGCTCGACGTGCTCGATCCCGAGACGATGCATCCGGTCCCGCGTGACGGCCAGACGCTCGGCGAGGTGATGATGCGCGGCAATGTGGTGATGAAGGGCTATCTCAAGAACCCGAAATCGACCGGCGCCGCCTTCACCGGGGGCTGGTTCCACACCGGCGACCTCGGCGTGCGCTATCCCGACGGCTACATCCAGCTCAAGGACCGCTCCAAGGACATCATCATCTCAGGCGGCGAGAACATCTCCTCGATCGAGGTCGAGGACGCGCTCTACAAGCACCCCGCCGTGCAGGCTGCCGCCGTGGTGGCGCGGCCCGACGAGAAATGGGGCGAGGCGCCCTGCGCTTTCATCGAGCTGAAGCCGGGCCACTCCGCGACCGAGGCCGAGATCATCGCCTGGTGCAAGGAGCACCTCGCCTCGTTCAAATGCCCGCGGACGATCGTCTTCGCCGAGGTGCCGAAGACCTCCACCGGCAAGATCCAGAAGTTCCGCTTGCGCGAAATGGCGCGGGCGCTCTGAGACAAACGAAAACCGTCATTCCGGGCGGCACGCAGAGCGACGGCCCGGAATCACGAAAACGGGCTGTCGATCAGCCCCGTTTCAACTGGCCTTCCGGCGTGTAGCGATCGACCGCTTCCGGCAGGATTTTCGACAGCCGCGCCAGCAGGTCTTCGCGAGTCAGCCCGGTCTGGCGCGTGATCGCGTCGATGACCTGGGGGCCGAGCGCCTGCTCCAGCTCATTCGGCGCAACCTGCTCATTCGGCCCCTGGCTCACCCAGGAATCGGCCTTCTGGCCCTGCCCCGACTGGTTGAAGCGGTCGACCAGTTCGCCCAGGCCGTTGTTGAGCACCGCGCCGACACCGCCCGCCCCGAGCAAGCCGCCGAGGCCGCCGAGAAGTCCGCCGCCCTGCTGCGGCTGTGCCTGTGCCTGCCCGGGTTGCGGCACGGGCGAGGGAATCTGTCCCGGCTCGGGCTGGCCGCGACCGCCGATCCACTCGGCGATCTTGTCGCGGTTTTGAAAGCCCGCCACGGCCAGAAGACCGAGCAAGGCGGTCATGGACGGGAAGCCGCTGCTGCTGTTGTCGTCACTCACGGCAATCACTCCTCTGTCCTGGAATAGGCTCGCGTGGATCAGACCGCACGATTGCGGCCGGATAGGGCGCCCCAGATGACGAGCACGACGATCGCGCCGACAACTGCGCCAATCAGCCCCGCGCCTTGGCCCGGCGCGTACCAGCCGAGCGCTTGGCCGAGATAGGTCGCCACGATGGCGCCGACGATGCCGAGGATCGTGGTCAGCACGAACCCGGAAGGCTCGTTCGATCCCGGCATGATGAACTTGGCGACGACGCCGGCAATGAAGCCGATGATGATGGTCCAGACGATGCCCAAGGCTACCTCCCCTTTGCACGAACGCCCGGCCTCAACGGCTGACTGAGCAAGATGTTCCTGCGCGATTGCGTCATCCTGTTGACGACCCTGCGCGAAGACGGCGTCGACAAAAAAACCGGCCCCTTTCGGGGGGCCGGCTCATCCGCATCGTCGAATTCTGGAATCGTCGAATCCTTGGCGGGCTGGGTCGCCCGCTCTGGCCTCAATGCAAGGTGCGCACCGGCATCGTCTGCCTTACGCGCTCGATCTCATCCTTCAGTTGCAACTTCTTCCGCTTCAGCTCAGCCACGCTGAGGTCGCTCGAGGACGGGCTCAAAACGGCCTGCGCGATCGCGTCTTCGAGCTGACGGTGCTTGCGCTCAAGTTCCGCAAGACGGGTTTGCAACGACATCTGGATCCTCCTGATGAGCGGTTGACGCCTCAATCTGACATAGAGCCGGCTTCACGTCTTCCCTGTGATGTCACACGGTATTCATGAGATTCTGTGATCCTCGCCAGCTCGGTCCCGGAAAGCCGTGAATAGGACGACCTTCCGGCCCTCGTACCGCCGCGGACGCTCTTGCAGGGCGCGCAGCGGCAAAGGCATAGTCGCGCCCAAGTGCGGCGATGATGAGATGGCCATGGGATTCGAGCTCAGCCCGGAAGAGGTCGAGACCTTCACCGCGGAGCTGGCGCGGCTACGCGAGGAACACCGCGATCTCGACAGCGCCATCGATGCGCTGGAGCGGGTCGGCGCGATCAACCAGATTCAGGTGCAGCGGCTGAAAAAGCGCAAGCTCTACCTGAAGGACCGCATCGCGCAGATCGAGGACGCGCTGACGCCCGATATCATCGCCTGACGCGATACCTTTTCCGGCAGCGCAGGCCCGATTCGCCCTTGCTTACCGAGCGCCGGACGGTCTAGATCGCGCGCTTCCCTAAGCGGAGCCTTGAGCGCATCCATGGCCGAGATCAACCCTCCCGTCGCCATCATCATGGGCAGCCAGTCCGACTGGGCGACGATGCGCCATGCCGCGGAAGCGCTCGATGCGCTCGCCATTCCCTATGACGCCCGCATCGTCTCGGCTCATCGCACGCCCGATCGTCTTTTCGCCTTCGCCAAGGGCGCCAAGGCAGAGGGCTTCAAGGTGGTGATCGCAGGTGCCGGCGGGGCCGCCCATCTGCCGGGCATGACCGCTTCGCTGACGCCGCTGCCGGTCTTCGGCGTGCCGGTCGAATCCAAGGCGCTGTCGGGACAGGACAGCCTGCTCTCCATCGTGCAGATGCCGGCGGGCATCCCCGTCGGGACGCTCGCCATCGGCCGTGCGGGCGCGGTCAACGCCGCCCTTCTCGCCGCTGCAGTGCTCGCGCTTTCGGACGCGAAGCTGGCCGAGCGGCTGGATGCCTATCGCGCCCGCCAGAGCGCGGGGATCGCCGAGCGCCCCAGCCGCGAGGACGCATGAGCCCCCCCGTTCCCACCGGCCTTGCGCCGGGCGCCGTGCTCGGCATCCTCGGCGGCGGCCAGCTCGCCCGCATGATGGCGCTCGCGGCCGCCGATCTGGGCGTGCGCTGCCATATCTTCGCGCCCGAGGCCGACAGCCCGGCTTTCGATGTGGCCGCCCGTCACACGATCGCCGAGTATGAGGACGAGGCGGCCCTCGCCGCCTTCGCCGGTGCGGTCGACGTGGTCACTTACGAATTCGAGAACGTCCCCGCCGCGACCGCCGCTTTCCTCGCCGGCCGGACCCCGCTGCACCCCGGCGCCCGCGCGCTTGCGGTCACCCAGGACCGGCTCAGCGAGAAGCGCTTCATCGCCAATCTCGGCCTGCCCGTCGCCCCCTTCCGCGCCGTCGATTCGCTGGCCGATCTCGAGGCTGCCGTCGCCGCGCTCGGGCGCCCCTGCGTGCTCAAGACGCGTCGCTTCGGCTATGACGGCAAGGGCCAGGTCAAAATCGCGCCCGGCAGCGATCTCGGCGAAGCCCACGAAGCGATCGGTCGCTTTCCCGCGATCCTCGAAGGCTTCGTGCCCTTCGTCCGCGAAGTCTCGGTCATTGCCGCCCGCGGGCTGGATGGCGCCTTCGCCGCCTTCGACGTCTGCGAGAACGAGCACCGCGACCACATCCTCGCCTTCACTCATGTGCCGGCGAATCTCTCCGCGGAGGCTTCGGACGCCGCCATCGATGCGGCACGTCGCATCGGCGAGGCACTGGGCTATGTCGGTGTCTTCGCCGTCGAGATGTTCGTGCTCGAAGAGGGCGATGCCGAGCGCATCGTCATCAACGAGATCGCCCCGCGCGTCCACAATTCCGGGCACTGGACCAGCGAAGGCGCGCAGACATCGCAGTTTCACCAGCATGTCCGCGCCGTCTGTGGCTTCCCGCTCGGGTCCGCCACCAGGCGCGGCCATATCGAGATGGAGAATCTGATTGGCGATGCCGCGCTGCGCTGGCGCGAGATCCTCGCCGAGCCCGGCGCTCATCTGCATCTTTACGGCAAGCGCGACGCCCGCCCCGGCCGCAAGATGGGGCACGTCACGCGCATCACCCGCGACGGAGTCTAGGCCTTCGGCACAGCGCCAACCTGAAACCGCCACAAACCCCGGTTTTCACGGGTTTTCGGCGTGGACAGGCAAATTGAATTCTGCTATCCGCACGAACCTTCGAGCGATGTGCATTGTCTCATCGCCGGCCCTCATTTTTGGATCAACCGCTAAGGACGGACGTTTCACGTGCAGGTTCTCGTTCGCGACAACAATGTCGATCAGGCTCTCCGCGCTCTCAAGAAGAAGATGCAGCGCGAAGGTATCTTCCGTGAGATGAAGCTCCGCGGTCACTACGAGAAGCCCTCCGAGAAGAAGGCGCGTGAGAAGGCCGAGGCGGTCCGTCGCGCTCGCAAGCTCGTCCGCAAGAAGATGCAGCGCGAAGGTCTCCTGCCCGCGCCGGTGAAGCCGAAGCGTCCCTGATCGATTCCCGGGCGGCCATTGAGCCGTCCAGGACCCAGGGCCGATAGCGAAACGCGCCTGGAGACCCCTCCGGGCGCTCTTGCTTTTCAGCCATGTTAACCAAGTTTTGGCGGGTTTCAGGCGTTCTCTTCCGCGAGGCGCTGTCGGTTGGGAGCGCAGAGACGCCGTGTCCGGCCTTGTGCCGGATGAGCCTTCCGCGCGGAGGCCATGCGGCAGGCGAAGCACGGAACCAAAGAGGCAGAGCATGATCCGAGGCAGATATTGGCTGGCCGCCGCCGGCATGGCGCTTGCGCTCGCAGGATGCGACACCGTCTCCGGCCTCTCCTCGCAGCCCGCTATCGCCGAGCTCGACACCCGCGATACCGCCGACGCCAACGTCAATATCGGCTCGCTGACCGAGGTCATCAGCCGCAATCCGAACGATCCCGGCGCCTACAATCTTCGCGGTGCGGCCTATGCCCGCGTCGGCCGCTTCTCCGATGCGATCGGTGACTTCACCAAGGCCGTCCAGCTCGATCCGAACCTCGCCTCGGCCTATACGAATCGCGGCCTGGCACTGCGCCAGAGCGGCCGGAACGACGCCGCGCTCGCGGATTTCAACCGCGCCACCACGGCCAATGCGAATTATGCGCCGGCCTATGTGGCCCGCGCCAACCTGCTGCGCCAGCAGGGCAACAGCCAGCAGGCCATCGCCGACCTCAACACCGCGATCCGCCTCAATCCGGAAGCGGCCGAAGCCTTCCACGCCCGCGGGCTCGTCTACCAGAAGGAAGGCCAGCACCAGCATGCCGTCACCGATTTCGATTCGGTGATCGACCGGAACCCCTACACCGCGCCGCCCTATATCGCCCGCGGCCAGAGCCTGAACGCGCTCGGCAAATACGACGCGGCGCTGGAGGATTTCACCGCCGCGCTCAACGTCGACAACCGCAATGCCGATGCCTGGGCCGGCCGCGGCTTCGCCTTCGAGAAGCTCGGCAAGAAGACGGAGGCCTCGGAGGCCTATCAGCGTGCGCTCAGCCTCGACGGCAATAACGCCCAGGCTCGCGCAGGCCAGTCCCGTCTCGGCGGCGGCGGCTTCTTCCGCAGCTGATCACGGCGCGGAGCCGGCCCTGGTTGCCGGCTCGCCCACCGTCCGGGTTTCTGCCCCGCTCAGCCTGCCTCCCGCGACATCGGCGAGGAAGCGTCGCACCTCGGCGAGCGAGCCATATTGCGGCAGATCCTCGTGCCCGCCATCGGGAAAGCGCAGGAAACGCTTCGGTGGGTTGGCAAGCTCATAAAGTGCCCTCCCCTGAGCGAAGGGAATGACCTTGTCCCGCTCGCCATGCATGACGAGCAAAGGCGTCTTGAGCCGCCCGACGACCTCATCCGAGTGGAACTGGTCCTTCATGAACGATCCGACCGGGGCGTAAGGATAGCGTTCCTGCGCGACGGCGGCGATCGAGAGATAAGGCGCCTCCAGCACCACGGCCTTGAGCGGCACCTCCGCCGCCAGTTTCAGCAGCACGCCGGTCCCAAGCGACTCGCCGTAGCCGACCAGCCGCCCCGTGCCGAAACGGTCCGCGGCAGCGCCATAGGCGGCCCGGGCATCCTGTAGCAGCCCGTCTTCGCTCGGGCTGCCTGTCGAGCCGCCATAGCCGCGATAGCTCACCGCGAAGAGCCCCGTGCCATCCTCCGTCAGCGCCCGGAACCGCCCCACCCGGCCGGTCCGTGCGAGATTGCCGGCATTGCCGTGGAAATAGAGCAGGACCGGCTTGTCGGCCCGCGGCGGCACGATCCAGGCGATGAGCCGCTCACCATCCGCGGTCGCGATGGTCGCCTCCTCGGCCGCGACGAGGCCCGCCGTGGCAATGTCGGCCTTCGCTGGATCGCGCGGATACAACAGCTCCCGCTGCCGGGCGTATAGCATGCCGAGCATCGCGAGATAGCCGGCGACACCCAGAACTGCGATCAGCTTCAGAAGGCGCAGGATGATCACCACGGCACGCCCGGAAAGCGAAAGGGCCGGCGATCAAGCCGGCCCTTTGCAGCAATCCGATGACGGCGGGGCGTTTCGCCTGGAACCAGTCCGCATCGCAAAAGTGGCGCCACTTTTGCGGGGGCGTGTTCTCAGTGCGCCATCGCCTTGACGATCTCGTCGGTGACCTTCTTGGCGTCGCCGAACAGCATCATCGTGTTGGGCCGGAAGAACAGCTCGTTCTCGACGCCGGCATAGCCAGCCGCCATGCCGCGCTTGATGAAGATCACGGTCTTGGCCTTCTCGACGTCGAGAATCGGCATGCCGTAGATCGGCGAGGACTTGTCCGTCTTGGCCGCCGGGTTGGTGACGTCGTTGGCGCCGATGACGAAGGCGACATCGGCCTGGCCGAATTCCGAGTTGATGTCCTCCAGCTCGAAGACCTCGTCATAAGGCACGTTGGCTTCGGCCAGCAGCACGTTCATGTGGCCGGGCATGCGGCCCGCCACCGGGTGGATGGCGTATTTGACCTCGACGCCCTCCTTCTTCAGCGTGTCCGCCATTTCGCGCAGCGCATGCTGCGCCTGGGCCACCGCCATGCCGTAGCCCGGCACGATGATGATCTTGCCGGCGTTCTTCATGATGTAGGCGGCGTCGTCCGGCGAGCCCTGCTTGACCGGCCGCGCCTCGGCCGCGCCGCCCGCGCCAGCCGCTGCATCGTCGCCGCCGAAGCCGCCGAGAATGACGGAGATGAAGCTCCGGTTCATCGCCTTGCACATGATGTAGGACAGGATC
Source organism: Allobosea sp. 05L423 (assembly GCF_056397745.1). Lineage (NCBI taxonomy): Bacteria > Pseudomonadati > Pseudomonadota > Alphaproteobacteria > Hyphomicrobiales > Alloboseaceae > Allobosea > Allobosea sp. 05L423. The sequence continues at coordinate 104,849 of NZ_JBFTOA010000011.1, forward strand.
GCGCCGGAGGAGCCGACCAGCGCGCCGGTGATGATCAGCGCCATATTGCCGAGCGTGAAGCCGATGCCGGCCGCAGCCCAGCCGGAATAGGAGTTCAGCATCGAGACCACGACCGGCATGTCGGCGCCGCCGATCGGGATGATCAGCAGGATGCCGAGAGCCAGCGAAACCACGACGATCAGCCAGAAGACCGCATGGCTCTCGCTCTTGATGAAGATCGCGAGCAGCACGACGAGCGCGATGCCGAGGCCGATATTGATGCCGTGGCGCTGCGGCAGCATGATCGGCTTGCCGCTCATCCGCCCGTCGAGCTTGAGGAAGGCGATGATCGAGCCGGTGAAGGTGATCGCGCCGATCGCGACGCCGAGCGCCATCTCGAACAGGCTCGAGCCGTGGATCGCGCCGGTGCGGCCGATACCGAAGGCCTCCGGGGCGTAGAGCGCCGCCGCCGCCACCAGAACGGCGGCGAGGCCGACCAGCGAGTGGAAGAAGGCGACGAGCTGCGGCATCTGCGTCATCTGCACGCGCCTGGCCATATAGGCGCCGGCGCCGCCGCCGATGGCGATGCCGACCACGACCAGCAGCCAGCCGGAGAAGCCGGCAGGCGGGAAGAACAGCACGGTCGTGACGATGGCGATCGCCATGCCGATCATGCCGTAGCGGTTGCCCTGTCGCGAGGTCGTCGGATGAGACAGGCCCCGCAGGGCCATGATGAAGAGGACGCCCGAAACGACGTAGAGGAGGGCTGAGAGGTTCGCGGCCATGCGTCAGCCCTTCTTCTTGTACATCGCGAGCATGCGCTCGGTGACGAGGAAGCCGCCGAAGATGTTCACCGAGGCCAGGATCAGCGCGATGAAGCCGAAGAGCTTGGCCCAGATCGGCCCGTCGCCCAGCGCATCCGCCGCCGAGACGCCGACCGCCAGCAGGGCGCCGACGACGATGACCGAGGAGATCGCGTTGGTGACCGACATCAGCGGCGTGTGCAGCGCCGGCGTCACCGACCAGACGACGTAATAGCCGACGAAGACGGCGAGCACGAAGATGGCGAGGCGGAACACCGTCGGATCGACGCCGCCGGTTGCGATGCTGGCGGCAGCGGCAGCCTGGTCGGCGTAGCGCTCGGCGAGCTCGGCCGCCTGTTTGGCGAGAGCGGCCGCGTTGCGGGCCTGTTCCAGAGCCTGTTCGGGAGAGGGAGTTGCCATGGTCGGAATTCCTTCGCTCAGGCCTTCGGCGCGAAATTCGGATGGATGACGGCACCGTCCTTCGTCAGGGCGGTCGCCTTGACCAGCTCGTCGTCCCAGTTCACCGCGAGTTTCTTCTCGGCCTTGTCGATCAGCGTCTCGACGAAGGCGAAGAGGTTCTTGGCGTAGAGCGAGGAGGAGGTCGCGGCCAGGCGCCCGGGCACGTTGAGATGGCCGACGATCTTGACGCCGTTGTCCGTCGTCACGACCTCGCCCGGCTTGGCCAGTTCGCAGTTGCCGCCGCGCTCGACCGCGAGGTCGACGATCACGGAACCGGGCTTCATGCTCTCCACCATTGCCGCCGAAATCAGCTTCGGCGCCGGGCGGCCCGGGATCAGCGCGGTGGTGATGACGATATCCTGCTTGGCGATGTGGCTGGCTGTCAGCTCCGCCTGCTTCGCCTGGTACTCCTTGGACATCTCCTTGGCGTAGCCGCCCGCCGTCTGCGCCTGCTTGAACTCCTCGTCCTCGACGGCGAGGAACTTGGCGCCGAGCGATTCGACCTGTTCCTTCGTGGCGGGGCGCACGTCGGTAGCCGTGACGATGGCGCCGAGGCGGCGCGCGGTGGCGATCGCCTGCAGGCCGGCGACGCCGACGCCCATCACGAAGATCTTCGCGGCCGGCACGGTGCCCGCCGCCGTCATCATCATCGGAAGCGCCCGGCCGTATTCGCCCGCCGCGTCGATCACGGCGCGGTAGCCGGCAAGATTCGCCTGCGAGGAGAGCACGTCCATCACCTGGGCGCGGGTGATGCGCGGCATGAACTCCATGGCGAAGGCCGCGACATTGGCCTTGGCCAGCGCCTCGACCTGCGCCTCGTTGCCGTAGGGGTCCATCGTCGCGATGACAAGCGCGCCCGCCGGCAGGCCGGCTATCTCGGCCTCGCCCGGGCGCCGCACCTTCAGCACGATCTCGGCGCCCTTCAGCGCCTCCTCGGCCGTCTTCGCGATCGTTGCGCCAGCTGCCTCATACTCCGCATCGGGGATGCCGGAGGTTTTGCCCGCCCCAGCCTGGATCACCACCTCGGCTCCAAGGCCTTTGAACTTGCGGACGGTCTCCGGCGTCGCGGCGACGCGGGTTTCCGCCCCTTGCGTTTCGGCTGGGACAGCAATGCGCATGGTGGGGCAGGCCTTTCCGGCGTTATGGGAAGACGGTCAGAGCAGCAGGAGGGCGAGCAACATCAGGACCAGCGCGACGACCGGCGCGCGCCACGAGATCGAGGGAGCAGCAATGCCGACACCGGCGCCGATGACCGCAAGAATCGTTCCGATCAGCGCAGTGCCCCAGGCATGTTTGGAGCCACCGACCGCGAGCGCCGCGACGATCGCGAGACAGGCGACGGTGCCGACCTCGGCGAAGTGCACGAAGCCGGTATAGGTGCGTTCGTGCTCCTCGTAGTCCATCGCGGGGATGTCGGCATGCTGGGCGTGGTCGGCCATGGTCTCGATCCTGAAAAAGACACAGTCTCTCTAAGCCTGTAGCGCACCCGCGACGGACGGGCAACGCACCACCGCAACGCACCCCGGCACGACATCGTTCAGCGGGCGCTTGCTCGACTAATGGCGACGCCCTGACGGGAATTCAATCGATTTAAAGGACACAAATTGCCCTGAGTCCGCCAACCCCGCATGATCGCCGTTAACATCGTTTCGGCGCGGGCAAGGACGGCCCTCCCGATCTCGGCTAAACCTCTCGCGACGGAGTGGAGACGCTTGTCGTGAACGATCCTCGAAAGGATGTCAGCAAGGACGATCCCTTTGCCCTCGACCCCGCCCTGCGGGAGAAGGCCAGGCGCTGATTCGCCGAGGCGCGAGAGCAGACCAAACGCGACGACGAGGAGATTGCCGCCTGGCGTCGCGACAACGGCCCGGCCGGGGGCGATGGAGGAAGCGGCGATTTCGGCGGCGATGGCGGGGACTGCGGGGGCGGCGACTGAAACGGTCAGGGCTGCGCCTTCAAACCCGCATCCGCCAGCGCCGCGCCCTGCCGCTCGGCGACACCCACCAAGGAAAAGCCTTCGATTTCCGCCTCGAACAGCCGGTGGAAGTTCAATTCGGCGTCGAGATGCAGGAAGACGCCGCCGAGCCCGATCGCGGCGCGGTCCATGAAGACGAATTCGCGCGGCACCGTCACCGGCCCGCGCCGCTTCAGTGCCTGATGCACCTGGAAAGCCTGCTTGCGGCCATATTCGGCCGGGCTGACATCTTCGGCGATGCGCCGTGTCCGGTCTTCCAGCAGCGGCCCGTAGATGAAGCGCGCCCAGATGTTGAGCGTGTCGACGAGGTCCTTGGTCAGCCCCTTGAAGCCCCAGGTCTCGTAGGCATGGACGACCCGTGCCTCCTCGCCGTCCCGCAGCCCCTGATAGAGATCGACGACCCCGCCGACGAAGGAAGGCGGGAAGATGCGGATGCAGCCATAGTCGAGCAGGTTGATGCCTTCAGGCTCCCCGTCCTCCGAGAACACCGTGTAGTTGCCGAGATGCGGATCGCCATGGATGACGCCGTGATGGCTGAAGGGGCGCCACCAGGCCTTGAACATCGCTGTCGAGATGCGGTCGCGCGCCTGCTGCCCATCCTGCTTGTGCGAGAGGATCGGGCTGCCGTCGAGCCAATGCATGGTCAGGAGGCGCCGGGTCGAGAGCTCTACCTCGACCGCCGGCACGCGCACTTCCGGCGTATCCGCGAGAATGGCTTGATAAAGCGCGATGTGCCGGGCTTCGCGGCGATAGTCGAGCTCTTCGCGGACGCGCGCGCCGATTTCCTTGGCGATCTCGCTGGTATCAATCACAGCCCCCATCCGCCGGTGCAGCGCGAACAGCACCTCGAGCTGCGCGATATCAGCTTCGACTGCTGATTCCATGTCGGGATATTGCAGCTTGCAGGCCAGCGGCGCGCCGCCCAGCGTCGTCGCGCGATGCACCTGGCCGAGCGAGGCCGCGGCGGCCGGCTTCAGGTCGAATTCGCCGAAGCGCTCGCGCCATTGCGGGCCGAGCTCCGCCATCATCCGGCGCTTCACGAAGGCGGCACCCATCGGCGGCGCCTGCGACTGCAGCTTCTGCAGCTCGGCGGCGTATTCGGGCGGCACGACGTCGGGGATGGTGGCGATGAGCTGCGCCACCTTCATGATCGGGCCCTTCAGCCCGCCGAGAGCCCGGGCCAGCGCCTCGGCATTAGAGGCGTCCCGCCCCTCCACCCCGAAGAGCCGGGAGCCGGCGATCCGCGCCGCCACCCCGCCGACATTGGCGCCGACGCGGGCATAGCGCGCGGCACGGGCGGAAAGTCGATTGGCTTCGCTATCGCGTTCGGACATCGGCTCGCTTTCGCGGATCGCTCGTCCCCAGCATTTAAGACGCCGTCGCCGTCATTCCAATGCGGCACTTGGCCAACGGCTCCGCAGACGCCCCCGCTTGTCACCGCTGACGGGCGCCACTAGGCAGGAGCCATGTCTCGACTGATCGAAATCGGCGGCACCCGCGCCCTCCTCTTCGCCAGCACCGGACCGCTCCTGGCCAGCCCGGGCGACTCGAACGACTTCATCGGCGAGGCCTGGTCCGTCAGCGCCGACCTGCTCGCGATCCCCATCGAGCGTCTCGGCCCGGACGTGCTGAACCTGCGCACGCGCGTCGGCGGCGAGATCTTCCAGAAATTCGCGAATTATCGCCTGCGCTGCGCGATCGTCGGCGACATCAGCGCTGCCCTCGAGGGCAGCGGCGCCCTGCGCGATTTCGTGCGCGAGACCAATGACGGCCCGGCGCGCTGGTTCGTCCGGGATATCGATCAGCTGCGCGCCCGGCTCGAAGCCGAAACCGCCGCCTAGCAATCGAAGGCCATCAAGAGCCGTTTACCGCGTCACGCGCCGCGAGATCGGCGCGCACCTCGGCGACGCTCGCCGGGCGGCCTCCCGCGGCCTCGACCTTGCGGACGAGATCGGCGATCAGCGCCGCATTGCTGCGTGTCTCACCGAAGGGTGCATCCTCCAGCCCGCCGCGGACATGGATGCCGCGCGCAACGGCGGGCGCGATCAGCCCGGAGAGGTCGACGCCGAGCCCGGCGATCATCACCGGCGCATCGGGCGCATCCTCCGCCAGCAGCTTCAGATGAGCCTCCAGCGCCCATTCGCGCGGCGGAAAGCCCCAGGCGAAGGCGTCGGAGAACATCAGCCGGTAGATCGGTGTCGGCATGCCCGGATAGACTTGGGCCAGCGCAGCGCCCAATCGCGTGAAGCCCGGCTCGTAGATCGCATAGCTCGGATGAATCTTGTGGCGCTCAGCCACCTCCATCCCCTCGCGGATATGCTCGCCGGGGTTCTGGTAGATGAAGCCGGCCTCGCCCTGCGGGATGCCGGCGAAACTCGTCCAGTTGCAGGAGCCGGGATCGAGCACGCCCCATTCGACCAGCTCGCGCTTCGCCAGTTCCTCGAGATGGGTGTAGCGGCCGGAACCGTGCATGTCGCCTGCGTAGGCGGAGCCGAGGATCGGGATCGTCGGATAGACGATGGCGTCGACCTTGGCGCGGATGCCCTCGATCGCCTGCGCATAGAGCTGCCAGTCGTCGCGCTGCCTGCCGGTCGCGACATCGTATACGTGGAGATGGACGATAGCCGCACCCGCCTCGGCAGCCGCAATGCCATCGGCGACGATGTCGGGAATGGTGATCGGGATGCCCGGCTGGCGCTCCTTGCCCCAGGGTCCGTTGATCGCAGCTTCGATCCAGATCGGCTTGGTCATGAGCTTATCCTTCCCGCAAGCCGCATGCGATCGAGCTGTCTGAACGGCTACGCGGCAAAGATCTCTTTTTCCGCCGGTATGATGCCAGCAGGCCTTCGCGCCCATCTTCCATCGAAAGCCAGCGTCGCCACAAGCCACAGAACCAGCGCGAGAATCGCCGTGGTTCCCAAGGTCAGGAACGCAGCCGGGTATCCGAACGCCTGCGCGACCGAGCCGCCGAGCGTCGGGCTGAGTGACGCACCGATGCCCTGTATGGTCATGACGGCGCCCAATCCCACATTGAAATGTCCGCTGCCCCGCAGAATGCCCGCGACGAGGCCCGGTAGGGCAACGCCGAGAAGCCCCGCCCCGACGCCGTCGAGAATCTGCACGGGCACGAGAACCCAATAGCCTTGGAAGCTCGCAGCGATGAGCCCGCGCAATGGCAGCGCGACGAGGGCGAGCACGATCACGATCCAGTACCCCCTGCGCTGCGCCAGCCGGGCGGCGAGGAGTGCCATCGGGATCATGGTCAGTTGTGCCACCACGACGGTCAAAGCGGTCGCCGCGCTCGGGTCGCCCTCGCCTCGGGCCACAATCGCTTGCCCGAGGAGCGGCAGCATCGCGCCATTGCCGAGATGGAAGAGCAGCATCACCAGCGCGGTCACCACCAGCGGCGTCGAGGTCAGCAACACCCGCCAGCCGGAGCCATCGCGTTCTTCGGCGTCCGGCGCCTCACGGCCACGCGCCGCTTCGTGATCGATGGCATCCGCAGGGATGCAGAGCGTCGCCGCGGTCGCGCCGACCGCCATCGCGGCCATGAACCAGAACACCGCCTGCAAACCGAAGACGTAGCCGAGGCCGCCGCCGGCCAGCGCCGCGAACATGTTGCCGCCGTGATTGAACGCTTCGTTGCGGCCGAGCTGCTTTGCGAACCCGGCCTGCCGGACGAGCCCAAGCGTGATCGCAGCGATGGCCGGCGCGATGACGGCACCGGCGACGCCCTGTACGATCTGCGCGCCGAGCGTCACCGAGAGGCTGGGGACGTAAAGCATGGTCAGGCTCGCCACGATGATGGCGAGCGAGGCCGCGATCATCACCGCGCGTTTCGCCCGCGTCGCGTCGACGAAGGCTCCCAGCGGCGTCGTCGCGATCATCCCGGCAAGCCCGCCGACCGTCATGACGACGCCGATGTCCTGCGGCCCCCAGCCCTTCTCCTGCAGATAGACCCCGAGGAAGGGGCCGAGCCCGTCCCTGACATCGGCCATGAAGAAGTTGAGGGCGTTCAGGGCCGGCAGGGACATCGGATTTCTTCCGCAGGGGGCGGCGGCAGAACGTCCGGAAAGGGAGCAGGTTCCCGCAGTCGCGTCGTGCGTGAAGGCGCCAAGGCAGCGCCTTGCAGCAGGCCCCGATGGAGGCTCTAGTTGTGATTGACGACAAAGCTCCGGATGAGGACATGCTCGAACGCTGCGCGACCTATCGTGAAACGCTGAACGCCTTCGCCTGGCGCATTCCCGAGCGCTTCAACATCGGCACGGCCTGCTCGGACGCACATGCCGACGGCGCCGGCAAGCCTGCGCTGATCTTCGAGGAGGACGGCGGAAAACTCGCGACGCTCTCCTTCGACGATCTCGCCCATGCCTCCAACCGCTTCGCCAACCTGCTCCGCGCTCACGGCATCGGGCCGGGCGAACGCGTCGGCATCCTCTTGCCGCAATCGCCGCAGACCGCGATCGCCCATCTCGGCGCCTATAAGCTGGGCGCCATCGCCCTGCCGCTCTTCATCCTATTCGGACCGGAAGCATTGGAGCACCGCCTCGGCCATAGCGGCGCCAGCGTGCTGGTCACCGACGCGGAGAACATCGGCAAGGTCGAGGCGATCCGCGACGCCTTGCCGAACCTGCGCAAGATCTTCGTCGTCGGCGGCGCCGGCCATCTCGATTTCGAGGCCGAGATGGCGAAGGCCTCCGACAGCTTCACTCCTGCCGATACACGGGCCGAAGACCCGGCCGTGATCATCTACACCTCCGGCACGACGGGAAAGCCGAAGGGCGCGCTGCATGCCCACCGCGTCCTGCTCGGCCATCTGCCTGGCGTGCAGATGCCGCAGGAGTTCTTCCCGCAGGCCGGCGATCTGTTCTGGACGCCGGCAGACTGGGCCTGGATCGGCGGTTTGCTCGATGTGCTCCTGCCCAGCCTCTATTGCGGCGTGCCGGTGCTGGCCTCCCGCGCCCGCAAATTCGACCCCGAGGCCGCCTTCGCCCTGATGGCGCGCCACAAGGTGCGCAACGCCTTCCTGCCGCCGACCGCGCTCAAGCTGATGCGGCAGGTCGGCAATCCCAAGCGCTTCGGCTATGCCATGCGCTCGATCGGCACCGGCGGCGAGACGCTGGGCGCCGACATGCTGGACTGGAGCCGCGAGACCTTCGGCTTCCCGGTCAACGAGTTCTACGGCCAGACCGAAGCGAACCTGCTCGTCGCCAATTGCGCCAGCCTCTATCCCGTGAAGCCGGGCTCGATGGGCCGCGCCGTGCCCGGCCACCGCGTCGCGGTGATCTCGCCCGAAGGCCGGGAACTGCCGCCGGGCGAACCGGGATTGATCGCGGTCAACAGGCCCGATCCCGTGATGATGCTGGAATACTGGAACCAGCCCGACGCCACGGCGGCGAAATTCATCGGAGACTGGCTCGTCACCGGCGACACCGGCGCCCGCGACGACGAAGGCTACTTCTGGTTCCAGGGCCGCGACGACGACATCATCTCCTCGGGCTCCTACCGCATCGGGCCGGGCGACATCGAGGACTGCATCATCCGGCACCCTTCCGTGCTGATGGTCGCGGTCGTCGGCGTGCCCGATCCGGTCCGAACCGAGATCGTCAAGGCCTTCGTCCTGCCGAAGCCGGACGTGACACCCTCGGCCGAACTGGCGGCCGAGATCCAGGCCTTCGTGCGCGACCGGCTGGCGGCTTACCAGTACCCGCGCGAGGTCGAATTCGTCACGGAACTGCCGCTGACCGCGACGGGGAAGATCATGCGCAAGGATTTGCGCAATCGCGAGATCGAGAAGCAGCGCGGCGGGTAAACCCTGCCGTCATGCTCGGGCTTGACCCGAGCATCTCAGGCCGGAAGAGACTCCGGCACCTTGTTCGGCAAGAGATTCTCGGGTCTGCGCTGCGCTTCGCCCGAGAATGACGAGGTGGTTACAGCGCCTCCAGGACCAGCTCGAATGTCATCAGCACCGGATTGTCGCCCCGAACCAACCGCCCGCTTGCCAGCGCGCCGCTATAGTCGACCAGCGCGACATCGATCGCCGCTTCGAAGCCCCCCACGCCCGGAGCGATCCGACCCTCGGTGATCGCAACCTCCGTAGCGAAGTTCTCGACCGCCCCGCCATCCGTGAACCGCGCCCCTATGGTCGAGCCGACGCCGCCATGGATCACCGCCTCGCGGATGCCGCGATCGGCGCAGAACGCTTCCAGAACCCTGCAGAAATCGACATTCGGCTTCACCCGCAGCGCGAAGAAGCGCCCATCCCCTGCACCACCCGACGCGGACGACACCGGCCCGAACAGCTTGAAATGGGTCTCGCTGTCCGGCTCGGCCACGAAAACCGCTCCGTCGAGCCCCACCGCCGGCACGGTGATCGTCTCGGCGACCGTTGTCTCGTCCGGCAGGATATGGCCGCCGCAGCGCTTGCCATCGCCTTCCGTCCAGAGCGCATGAGCGTGGAAGAAAGGCGCCCCGTCACGCTGGCCGAAGGTCATTGCACCCATCTCGATGCGCGCGCCGCCTTCTGGCCTGAACGTCTCGCTGTAGAATGCGGCATGCTCCGGCGTCTTCGACAGGGCCGGCATCACATAGGCGAAGGGCAAGAGCTTCAGCCCGTCGAGCTTCACCATGCCCGAGGCGAACCCCTCTGCCGCGAAACCGCTCCTCACCGCCTCCAGCAATGGCACACCAGCTGGCAACATCAGCGAAAAAGCGCGCCCGCCGCATTCCACACATTGGATGCGCTCGGGCGTGCCGGTGCCGGGCTGCTCGATGCGCCTCATGACGCCTTCCCCTTCAGGAAATCGAGCTCGCCGCGCTTCTCCAGCTCATCCTTGACGAGGCGCTTCGGCACCTTGCCGTAGCCCGATTTCGGCAGGGCCTCCCAGAACAGGAAGCGCTTCGGCATCTTGTAGCGGGCGATCTTCGGCCCGAGGAAATCCGCGATCTCGGCCTCCGTCGCGCTCTGGCCGGGTCGGTTGACGCAGACCGCGATACCGATCTCGCCCCAGACCGGATCGGGCACGCCGAGCACGGCCACCTCCGCGATCGCCGGATGGGTCAGGATCTTCTCCTCGATCTCACGCGGATAGATGTTCGAGCCGCCGGAGATGTACATGTCCGAGGCGCGGCCGGTGATGTAGACGAAGCCCTGCTCGTCCATATGACCGAGATCGCCGGTGCGGAACCAGCCGTCGCGGAAGGATTTCGCGTTGGCTTCCGGGTTGTCGTAATAGCCGGCGAAGACCGCGGGCCCGATCACGCAGATTTCGCCCTGAACGCCCGGCTCGACCTCCTTGCCGTCCTCATCCTGGATCTGCACCTGCATGCCCGTGCGCTCGAAGCCGCAGGTGCCGATGCGGGCATTCGGCCCGTCCTCGGCCTCGTGCAGGGCCGGCGGCAGCACGGTGATGTTGCCGGTGACTTCGCCCAGCCCGAAATACTGCACGATCACCTTGCCGAGCTTCTTCAGCGCCGCCTTCTGGTCTTCGCGATACATCGGCGCGCCCGCATAGATGATGTAGCGCAGGCTGGAGTGATCGTGCTGGTCGGCGGCGGGATGCTCGACCAGCATCTTCAGGATCGTCGGCACGGTGAAGATGTTGCTGACGCGGTGCTTCGCGATCAGGCGATAGGCCTCGTCGATGTCGAAGCGTTCGGTCGGCAGCAGGATCGAGGCCGCGCCCCGCGCCGAGATCATGAGCTGGTGCACGCCCGCGCCATGCGAGAGCGGCGCCACCACCAGCGAGGCGTCCTTTTCGGTCGAGCCCGGCACGAGGTCGCAGAGATGGTTGGTGATGACGAAGCCCATCTGGCCATGGGTCAGCACCGCCGCCTTGGAGCGCCCGGTCGTGCCGGAGGTGAAGAAGAACCAGCAGGGATCGTCATGCTCGACCGCGGCATTCTCGATACGCTCGCCGCGATGGCGCGCGATCACCGCGCCGACCTCGTCTTCGCCGAAGGCGCCCGCTCCGATCCGCCAGGTGAACTCCGGCGCGGGGCTCGAAGCAGCGACAGCCGCCGCATGCTCCGGGAAATCGCCATGGCAGAGGAAGCCCTTCGCCCCCGAAGCCGTGGCGAGATAGGCGACCTCGTCCGGCAGCAGGCGGAAATTCGTGGGAACCCAGACGGCTCCGAGCCGGAAGGTCGCGAACATCGAGACGAACATCGCGTCGCAATTTTTGGAATGGACGAGCAGGCGGTCGCCCTTGCCGATGCCGCGCGCCTTCAAACCCGCGGCAAGCGCCGAGACCTGCGCATCGATCTCGGCCCAGTCCAGCGTCTTTTCGCCCCAGATGAAGGCGGGATGCCCGGCCAGGCGGCGCGCATTCTGCGTCACGATATGGGCGAGGTTCATCACCCGCCGCGTCATCGGCACGACACCCCCGATGGGGGCTGCGGTTGCGGAGCTCATCTTGCGGCTCTCCCTGTCTCGATCTGTCGTGGCGCGGCCGCCACAATGGGCTTGCTGCCCTGCTTGGAAACGAACATCTGCGCCAGCAGCGCTTCCATCCGCGCGGCCTCGCGTGCCAGCAGCCGCGAAAGCTCCTCCTGCCGGGCCGGCGCCATGCGGCTGTCGATCGCGGCAATCGAGAAGGCCCCGGCGACGCGCCCGTCCGGATAACGGAAAGCCCGCCCGACGCCCCAGGAACTGGCGACGAGCCGGCCGGGATTGAGCGAGAACCCACGCTCGCGTGTCTCCGCGATATCGACCCTCATCGCGTGCGGCGCAAAGCCGGGGTAGCGCGCCAGCAGCGCCGCTTCGTTGGCGGCGATAATGCGGTCAACATCTTCGTCTGGCAGCGCGGCGAGGAGCGCGAGCGCGCCGGCGCCGACGCCCAGCGGATGCTGGTCACCGGTCTGCAGCGCGTGGGTGCGCACCGGATAGGTACCCTCCTCCCGGTGCAGGCAGATCGCGTAGTTCTCGCGCCGGATGGTGAGAAAGCTCGTATCCTGCGTCTCGCCCGAAAGCCGGCGCAGGCTGTCCATCGCCAGCTCGAGCAGGCCGTGGCGGCGCGCCGCCAGCACGCCCAGCACGAAAGCCTCCTCGCCAAGGCAATAACGGCGCGTCTGCGGCTCCTGTTCGACCAGCCCGGCCCGCATGAGGGCCAGCAGCAATCGCCGGGTCGTCGGCTTGTTGAGCCCACTGCCGGAGACGATCTCGCCGAGCGGCAGGCCTTCGGCCGGCTCCCGCCCGATCAGCGAGAGCAGCCCGAGCGCCCGGTCGACGCTCTGCGAGCCGGACAGGCCGGCTTCGGGCGCGGAACTCTGCGGCAAGCGTTCCTCCTGATAGTCCATATCATGGACCTTGTTCTTATCGCCTGAGCCTAGATTGGCGCATTGCCGATTGCAACGCCGCCTTCGACGTGTAAATCTGCCGACCGTCCGCTACTCACAGTATGGACCGAAATCGACGCCGGCGACCCACAAGATCGGCGCGAAGGGAGGATGAACGATGGCCCTCGTGGCAACCTGCGTAGCGGGCGCAAGCGCGCGCCGCCCGAGCTTCGGCTGAGGCCGCGGCATGGTCGATGTCGCCGATACCCTGACGATCCCCGAGAATCTGAGCGAGAACGCCGACGCGCGTCCGGGCTCCGCCATCATGCGCCCGGTCGAGATCGTCGCGGCCGCGCTGGTCGCCTTCATCATCGGCGTGCTGCTGCTCGGCGTCGTCTCGCGCTATGTCTTCGCGCTGCCCTTCGTCTGGGTCGACGAGGTCGCCTCCATCGCCTTCATCTGGCTCGCCATGCTCGGCGCCGCCATTGCGGTCGACCGCAACGAGCATCTGCGCCTGACGCTCTTCGTCGGCATGATGCCCACGAGGCTGCGCGAATTCGTCGAGACGCTGGCGCTCACCGCCGTGGCCGCCTTCCTGGCCGCGATGGTCGACCCGGCCATCGAATATGCGGTGGAAGAGAGCTACGTCACCTCGGCCGCGCTCAACATTCCCGTCAGCTGGCGCGTCTCGGCCCTCGCCGTCGGCATCGTGCTGATGGCGCTGCTCACCCTGCGCTATCTGTTCAAGACCGCGCGCCTGGTCGACATCGCCGCCGCGGCCCTCGTCGTCGGCGGGTTCGGTCTCGCCTTCTGGCTCCTCGGGCCGACGCTGAAGGGGCTCGGCTACTATAACATCCTGATCTTCCTGATCGGCGTCGTCGCCGCCTGCCTCGTCGCGGGCGTTCCCATCGCCTTCTGCTTCGGGCTGGGCACGCTCGCCTTCCTCGCCTTCTCGACCAACGTCCCGATCATCGTCATGGTCGGGCGCATGGACGAGGGCATGTCGAGCCTCATCCTGCTATCCGTGCCCATCTTCGTGCTGCTCGGCTGCATCCTCGACGCCACCGGAATGGGCAAGGCGATCGTGGATTTCCTCGCATCGCTGCTCGGCCATGTCCGCGCCGGCATGTCCTATGTGCTGCTCGGCTCGCTCTATCTCGTCTCCGGCATCTCGGGCTCGAAGGTCTCGGACATGGCGACGGTCGCGCCCGCGCTGTTCCCGGAGATGAAGCGGCGCGGCTACAAGCCCAAGGACCTGATCGCGCTGCTCTCCACCGGCGCGGCGATGGCCGACACCGTGCCGCCCTCGATCGTGCTGATCGTGCTCGGCTCCGTCGCCGGCGTCTCGATCGCCGGCCTGTTCAATGCCGGCTTCGTCATCGCCGGCGTGCTGCTGGTCGCGCTCGCGGGCCTCGCCCGCTGGAAGGCGGCGGCGGAGGACATGAAGGGCGTGCGCCGCGCTCCGCTCGCGGTCATCGGCAAGGTCGCGCTCGTCGCGGCTCCCGCCCTGGTCCTGCCCTTCATCATCCGTGCCGCGGTCGGCGGCGGCGTCGCCACCGCGACCGAAGTCTCGACCATCGCGGTGCTCTATGCGCTCGTCATCGGCATCGTCCTCTATGGCGGCATCGGCCCGCGCAAGTTCTACGCGATGCTGGTCGAGACGGCGGCGCTCTCCGGCGCGATCCTGATGATCCTCGGCACGGCGCTCGCCATGGCCTGGGCCCTGACCCAGACCGGCTTCGCCCGCGACCTCGCCGGCTTCATGGCGCATCTGCCCGGCGGCTGGCTCAGCTTCATGGCGGTGTCGATCGTCGTCTTCATGATCCTCGGCTGCGTGCTGGAAGGCCTGCCGGCGATCGTGTTGCTGGCGCCCTTGATGTTCCCGATCGCGAAGAGCCTCGGCATCAACGACGTGCACTATGCGATGGTCGTGGTCACCGCGATGAATATCGGCCTGATGGCGCCGCCGATCGGCATCGGTTTCTACATCGCCTGCAAGATCGGCAACGTCTCGCCTGACGAGGCAATGGGCGCGATCTGGCCCTATCTCATCGCCCTGCTCGTTGGCCTCGTCGTCATCGCGCTCGTCCCAGGCCTCTCGACCTGGGTGCTGTGAAGCTCACCGCCAACCATAAGAAACTTGCAAGACAACAGACGTTCTCAAGGAGAAAACGCCCATGACCATCTCGCGCCGCACCCTGCTCCAGGCGACAGCCGCCGCCTCCGCCATCGGCACCTTCCATATCGGCCGCGCCAATGCCCAGGCCGCCGAGTTCACCTACAAATACGCCAACAACCTGCCCGTCGCGCACCCGATGAACACCCGCGCCAACGAGGCCGTTGCGAAGATCAAGGAAGAGACGAAGGGCCGCGTCGACATCCAGATCTTCCCGAACAACCAGCTCGGCTCCGACACGGACATGCTGAGCCAGGTCCGCTCGGGCGGCGTCGAGTTCTTCACCCTCTCGCCGCTGATCCTGTCGACGCTGGTCGCCAACGCCTCGCTCTCGGGCATCGGCTTCGCCTTCCCGAACTATGACGCGGTCTGGAAGGCGATGGACGGCGAGCTCGGCGCTTACGTCCGCGGCCAGATCAACAAGGCCAACCTCGTCGTCATGGACAAGATCTGGGACAACGGCTTCCGCCAGATCACCTCGTCGAAGGGCCCGATCAACACGCCCGACGACCTCAAAGGCTTCAAGATCCGCGTGCCGGTCTCCCCGCTCTGGACCTCGATGTTCACCGCGCTCCAGTCGGCACCGGCCTCGATCAACTTCGCCGAGGTCTACACCGCGCTGCAGACCAAGATCGTCGACGGCCAGGAGAACCCGCTCGCGATCATCTCGACCGCGAAGCTCTTCGAGGTGCAGAAGTACCTCTCGCTGACCAACCACATGTGGGACGGCTTCTGGTTCCTGGCCAACCGCCGCGCCTGGGAGAAGCTGCCGGAAGACCTGCGCGCCATCGTCGCCAAGAACATCAACGCCGCCGCGCTGCTGGAGCGCCAGGACGTCGCCAAGCTCAATGCCGGCCTGCAGGGCGAACTCGCCTCCAAGGGCATGACCATCAACGAGACCAAGGCCGACGCCTTCCGCGACGCTCTGCGCAAGGCCGGCTTCTACGCCGAGTGGAAGAAGAAGTACGGCGACGAAGCCTGGGGCATCCTGGAGACGGCCGTCGGCAGCTCGCTGAGCTGACCTCTGCCACACCGTCATTCTCGGGCGCCGCGCAAGCGGCGACCCGAGAATCTCATGACCAGCTCGCTCTGGTTTCCGAGATGCTCGGGTCAAGCCCGAGCATGACGCGCCTCTTGAACGCGTCCGCGCTACGCCCACAGAAAGACCTTCCATGGCCGACCGGCTGAAGGGCAAGATCGCGATCGTCTTCGGCGCCGGCTCCTCCGGCCCCGGCTGGGGCAACGGCAAGGCCGCCGCCGTCGCCTATGCCCGCGAGGGCGCCGGCGTCGCCTGCATCGACCTGAACCTGGCAGCAGCGGAAGAGACCGCCGCGATCATCGCCGGAGAAGGCGGCAACGCCCTGGCGCTGGCGGCCGATGTCACCAACCTCGCCTCGGTCGAGGCCTGCGTCGCGGACGCTGCGCAGCATTTCGGCCGCATCGACATCCTCCACAACAATGTCGGGGTCACCCATATGGGCGGCCCGGTCGAGCTGTCGGAGGAGCAGTTCAACGCCTCGCTCCAGCTCAATCTCGGCTCGGTCTATCGCTGTGCCAAGGCCGTGATTCCGCAGATGCTGAAGAGCGGCGGCGGCGCGATCGTCAACATCTCCTCGCTCGCCGCCATCCGCTGGACCGGCTATCCCTATTTCGCCTACTACGCCACCAAGGCGGCGGTGAACCAGGCGACGGTGGCGCTCGCGATGCAGTACGCGAAGCAGAACATCCGCGCGAACTGCATCATGCCCGGCCTGATCGACACGCCGCTGATCTACAAGCAGATCTCCTCGCAATACGCCTCCGTCGAGGAGATGGTCGCCGCCCGCGACGCGCAGGTGCCGATGGGCAAGATGGGCACGGCCTGGGACATCGCCAACGCCGCCGTCTTCCTCGCCTCGGACGAGGCCAAGTTTATCACCGGCGTCTGCCTGCCGGTCGATGGCGGTCAGAGTTGCACCGCCGGCCTGCCGGGCTGAGCCACGGCGTCGTTCCCGGGCGAAGCGAAGCGGAGGCACGGGAATCTCGTGCCGGGAAAGCAGCTGGAATCTCCTGCGGCAAGAGATGCTCGGGTCAAGCCCGAGCATGACAGCCCCCTTCCCCGGTCGATTGTTCATTCCCCTATTGGAACGCTTGCTCCATTTCCGCTTCGCTGCCAGAACTGTCGCAACGGGGACGGCAACGGGAATCCAGGATGAGCGAAACCGCCGTTGCGGAACTGCCGCGTGATTTCGACGGCCTGCGCACGCTGATTCTCGCCCAGCGCGAGAGCCTGCCCAAGCGCATCGCCCAGATCGCGGCCTATGCGCTCGACAATCCCGACGAGATCGCCTTCGGCACCGCCGCCAGCATCGCTGTCTCGGCCGGCGTGCAGCCCTCGACGCTGATCCGCTTCGCCCAGCATCTCGGCTTCGACGGCTTCACCAGCCTGCAGGGCGTCTTCCGCGAGCGGCTGCGCGAGCGCAATTCGAGCTATGAGGAGCGGCTCAACACGCTGCGCGCCGGCGAGGACGCGGCCGCCGGCAATCACCGCATCCTCGACGGCTTCCTGACCGCCTCGCGCAAGTCGCTCGACGTGATGAGCCGCTCGCTCGACCACGGAGCGCTCGACCACGCGATCGCGACGCTGGCCGAGGCCGAGACGATCTATATCCTCGCCCGCCGCCGCTCCTTTCCGGTCGCGAGCTACCTCGCCTACGCGCTCGGCAAGCTCGAGGTACGCAACCAGCTCGTCGAATCCGCGGCAGGCCTGAGCCCCGAGATCATCTCCTTCGCCACGCCGGGGGATGCCGCCCTCGTCGTCAGCTTCTCGCCCTATACGCCGGCGACGATCGAGGATGCACGCGGCCTCGCCGAGCGCGGCGTGCCGGTTGTCGCCATCACCGACAGCGCCTTCTCGCCACTCGCCAGTTTCGCCCAGACCTGGTTCGAGGTGGCCGAGGCGGATTTCGGCGGCTTCCGCACCCTGTCCTCGACCATGGCGCTGGCCATGGCGCTCGCCGTCGGCATCGGCGATGCCCGCCGCGCCGGGCGCGGCCGTCGCCGCCGCTCGCGTGAGTAGGAACAAGTATTCCGCATTGACGGCGTAATGGAATTATTATTTCATACCGTCAGCGCGGAGCCGTTCGGCCGACCGCGCCTCACAAGAAGCGACAAGGCCTGGAGGAACATATGACGGGACCGCTCGGCGGATCGGCGCAGGCGCTCGACGTCATCACCATCGGCCGCGCTTCGGTCGATCTCTACGGCCAGCAGATCGGCTCGCGGCTGGAGGATGTCACCAGCTTCGCCAAGTCGGTGGGCGGCTGCCCGGCGAACATCGCCATCGGCACGGCGCGGCTCGGCCTGCGCTCGGCCCTGCTCACCCGCGTCGGCAACGAGCAGTTCGGCCGCTTCCTGCGCGAGCAGCTCGCCCGCGAAGGCGTCAATCTCGACGGCCTCAAGACCGACTCCGAACGCCTCACCGCACTCGCCATCCTCTCGGTCGAGAGCGACAAATCCTTCCCGCTGCTATTCTACCGCGAGAACTGCGCCGACATGGCGCTGGAGGAAGGCGACATCGACCCCGCCTTCATCGCGAAGGCCCGCGCCGTCGTCGTCACCGGCACGCATTTCGCCCGGCCCAAGCCCGAGGCCGCCCAGCGCAAGGCGATGAAGCTGATGCGCGAGAACGGCGGCAAGGTCGTGCTCGATATCGACTACCGACCTAATCTTTGGGGCCTTGCCGGCCACGACGCCGGCGACAACCGCTACATCGCCTCGCAGGCCGTCTCCGAGCGGATGAAGACCGTGCTGCCCGGCTGCGACCTGATCATCGGCACCGAGGAAGAGGTGCTGATCGCCTCGGGCGAGAGCGAGCTCTTGCAGGCGCTGAGGACGATCCGGTCCCTCACCCCCGCCACCATCGTGCTCAAGCGCGGCCCGATGGGCTGCATCGTCTATGAAGGCGCGATCCCGGACGATCTCGAGGACGGCATCGTCGGCAAGGGCTTCCCGATCGAGGTCTACAATGTGCTCGGCGCCGGCGACGCCTTCATGTCCGGCTTCCTGCGCGGCTGGCTCGGCGGCGAGAGCCTCCAGACCGCCGCGACCTGGGCCAATGCCTGCGGCGCCTTCGCCGTCTCGCGCCTGCTCTGCTCGCCGGAGAGCCCGACCTTCGAGGAATTGCAGTATTTCCTCAGGAACGGCAGCCCGCACCGCGCCTTG
Organism: Allobosea sp. 05L423; assembly: GCF_056397745.1. Taxonomy (NCBI): domain Bacteria; kingdom Pseudomonadati; phylum Pseudomonadota; class Alphaproteobacteria; order Hyphomicrobiales; family Alloboseaceae; genus Allobosea; species Allobosea sp. 05L423. The sequence continues at coordinate 123,720 of NZ_JBFTOA010000011.1, forward strand.
CGCAAGGACGAGGCCATCAACCACATCCACTGGGCGACGACGCGCCGGCGCGACATCCCCTCGCTGATGGCGCTCGCCTGCGACCACCGCATCCAGCTGGAAGAGCTTGCCGCGAAGCTCGGCGCCGACCCCGCCCGCATCCGTGACTTCAAGGTCCTCGCAGTCAAGGCTGCCGCCCGCGTCGCCGATGGCCGGCCCGGCTACGGCATGCTGCTCGACGAGAAGCATGGACGCGAGGCGATGTTCGAATTCGCGCGTCATCCCTTCGCCTGGCTCGGCCGCCCGGTCGAGCTGCCGGGATCGCGCCCGCTGCGCTTCGAGACGAGCCAGGACATCGGCTCGCTGCTGCCGGAATGGCCGGTCGACCACTGCATCAAGGCTCTCTGCTTCTATCACCCGGACGATTCCGAAGAGCTGAAGCAGACACAGCAGGACAAGCTGCGCGGTCTGTTCGAGGCTGCGCGCAAGGTCGGCCGCGAATTGCTGATCGAGATCATCGCCAGCAAGAACGGCCCGCTGGGGCCGGACACGATCGCTCGCGCGATGGAGGAGATCTACGCGCTGGGCATCAAGCCGGACTGGTGGAAGCTCGAGCCGCAATCCTCTCCAGCCGCCTGGGCGGCCATCGAGAAGACCATCGCGAAGCACGATCCCTGGTGCCGCGGCGTGCTCCTGCTCGGGCTCGACGCCCCTGCCGAGGAGCTGGAGGCAGGCTTCGCCGCCACGGCCGCCGCCCCCATCGTCAAGGGCTTCGCCGTCGGCCGCACCATCTTCATGGCCGCAGCGGAAGGCTGGCTCGCCGGCAAGCTCGACGACGAAGCCGCCATCGCCGACATGGCCCGGCGTTTCGAGGCACTGACCGACCTCTGGCTTGCCACGCGCGGCCGCAAGGCGGCGTAGGCTCGGTGCTGCACTTTCATCCTCGCGGGTCATCCCGGACAAGCCGCGATAGCGGCGCCGATCCGGGATCCATTCCGGAGCTTTCATCGGTTAGGCTCCGGAATGGATCCCCGGTCTCGCTTCGCTCGTCCGGGATGACATCGTTACTTGTTATAGAGAGTCGGAAACCGACATGACTCGTACCGTCCGCCTCACCATGGCGCAGGCGCTGACGCGCTATCTCGCGGCGCAGATGACGGAGGTCGACGGGCAGCGCCTGCCGATCTTCGGCGGCGTCTGGGCGATCTTCGGGCATGGCAACGTCGCGGGCCTCGGCGAAGCGCTATGGCACGAGCGCGAGCGCCTGCCGACCTTCCGCGCCCATAACGAGCAGGCCATGGCGCATGCGGCCATCGCCTATGCCAAAGCGAACATGCGCCGCCGCTTCATGGCCGCGACCACCTCGATCGGCCCCGGCGCGACCAACCTCGTCACCGCCGCGGCGCTCGCTCATGTCAACCGCCTGCCGGTGCTGCTGCTGCCGGGCGACGTCTTCGCCAATCGCATTCCCGATCCCGTCCTCCAGCAGGTCGAGGATTTCGGCGACGGCACCGTCTCGGCCAATGACTGCTTCCGCCCCGTCTCGCGCTATTTCGACCGCATCACCCGGCCGGAGCAGATCATCCCGGCGCTGGCCCGGACCATGCAGGTGCTGACCGATCCGGCCGAATGCGGGCCGGTGACGCTGGCGCTGTGCCAGGACGTGCAGGCGGAAGCCTACGACTATCCCGAGAGCTTCTTCGCCGAACGGCTCTGGACACCGCGTCGCCCCCGGGCGGACCGCGACGAGCTGAAGGCTGCCGCAGCAGCTCTGAAAGGCGCGAAGAAGCCTCTGATCGTCGCGGGCGGCGGCGTACTCTATTCCGGCGCTTCCGACGACCTCGCCCGCTTCTCGGCCACGACGGGCATTCCCGTCTGCGAGACGCAAGGCGGCAAATCCGCCCTCCCCGACGATAGCCCGCTCAACATGGCTGCGGTTGGCGTCACAGGCACGGGAGCTGCGAACCGCTTGGCCGCCGAGGCGGACCTCATCCTCGCCATCGGCACCCGCCTGCAGGACTTCACCACCGGCTCCTGGGCGCTGTTCGGCGCGCAGCAGAAGACGATCATCGGCCTCAACGTCCAGCCCTTCGACGCTGGCAAGCACCGCGCCCTGCCCCTCGTCGCCGATGCCCGCGAGGGCCTGGCCGAGCTGGCGGAGATCATCGGCGGCTGGAAGGCGCCCGAGAGCTGGACAGCCGATGCCAAGGCCGGCAAGGCCGACTGGCGCGAGGAGGCAGACAAGGTCACCGCTGCCACCAACGCGGCGCTCCCCTCGGACGCGCAGGTCATCGGCGCGGTCCAGCGCGCGCTGGGCTCGGACGTCGTCCTGCTCCACGCTGCCGGCGGGCTGCCCGGCGAATTGCACAAGCTCTGGCAGGCCGGGGCACCCGGCTCCTACCACGCCGAATACGGCTTCTCCTGCATGGGCTACGAGATCGCCGGCGGTCTCGGCGCCAAGATGGCGCGCCCCGACAAGGAAGTCATCGTCATGGTCGGCGACGGCTCCTATCTGATGCTGAATTCCGAGATCGCGACCTCGGTGATGCTGGGGCTCAAGCTCACCATCGTCCTGCTCGACAATCGCGGCTTCGGCTGCATCAACCGGCTCCAGAACGCGACCGGCGGCCAGAGCTTCAACAACCTGCTCCGGGATTCCCGGCACGAGACGCTGCCGGAGATCGACTTCGTCGCCCACGCCGCCAGCATGGGCGCGATCGCGACCAGGGCCGCCTCCATCGCCGAGCTTGAAGCCGCGCTGGCGCAGGCGAAGACCAACAGCCGCACGACCGTCGTCGTCATCGACACCGACCCGTTGATCTCGACCGGCGCCGGCGGCGCCTGGTGGGACGTTGCCGTGCCTGAAGTCAGCGAGCGCGATCAGGTGCGTGCAGCGCGGGCGAATTACGACGAACGACGCAAACAGCAGCGCGTCGGTGAATAACAGGCCGTCATCGCGAGCGTAGCGAAGCAATCCAGGAGACGTCGAGCTCCACGAGACCTGGATTGCTTCGCTACGCTCGCAATGACGGCGGCAACCATGAATGAGAAAGACCCGACACATGATCCGCATCGGCGCGAACCCCATCGGCTGGTCGAATGACGACATGCTCGAGATCGGCGGTGACATCCCGCTCGAAACCTGCCTGAAGGAGGCGCGTGAAGCCGGCTTCACCGGCATGGAACTCGGCAACAAGTTCCCGCGCGAGGCCGCCCGGCTGAAGCCGATCCTCGACGCCCACGGCCATGCGCTGGTCTCCGGCTGGTATTCGACCGAGCTGCTCGTCCGCGACGTCGCCGCCGAGATGGAAGCGGTGAAGGCTCATGCGACGCTGCTGCGCGACATGGGCTGCTCGGTGCTGATCGCTGCCGAGACCTCGAACGCGATCCACTCCGACATCACCAAGCCGCTCTCGGCCCGCCCCGTGCTGCCCAAGGCCCGCTGGGACGATTTCGGCGCGCGCTACACCAACTTCGCCGAGGCGGTGAAGGCGGAGTACGGCCTGCAGCTCGTCTATCACCACCACATGGGCACGGTCGTGCAGACCGAGGCCGAGATCGACCGGTTCATGGGCGTCACCGGCCCGGCCGTCGGCCTGCTGCTCGACACCGGCCACGCCACCTGGGGCGGCGGCGATCCCGCTCGCATCGCCCGCCACTGGAAGGCGCGCATCCACCACGTCCACTGCAAGGATATCCGCGAGGAGGTGATGTGGCGTTCCAATCGCGAGGACTGGTCCTTCCTCGAATCCGTCCTCGCAGGCGTCTACACCGTGCCGGGCGATGGCCTGATCGACTATGTCCGCGTGCTGAGAGAGCTCTGGGACTATTCGGGCTGGATCGTGGTCGAGGCCGAGCAGGACCCTAAGAAGGCCGAGCCAGCCGCTTACGCGAAGCTCGGGCATGCCAATCTGGCGCGCTTCATCAAGGAAGCGGGCCTGGTCTGAATACAACGTCATTCTCGGGCGAAGCGAAGCGCAGACCCGAGAATCTCTTGCCGGAGATGCTCGGGTCGAGCCGAGCATGACGAGCCCACCGAGAATGCGCTGGAGAGCCCCATGTCCCATCTCAAGGTCAAGCCCAACGGCTCCCACGGCCACGTCACCCATGTCACGCCGGAGAATGCCGGCTGGACCTATGTCGGCTTCGATCTGCACCGCCTGAAGCCGGGCGAGACCGTCTCCGCCCCGACCGGCGATCGCGAGACCTGCCTCGTCTTCGTCACCGGCAAGGGCAAGGCGGAAGCCGGCGGCAAGGAACTCGGCGAGCTCGGCCAGCGCATGAGCCCCTTCGAGGGCAAGCCCTGGTCGGTCTATGTTCCGCAAGGCTCGGACTGGTCCGTCACCGCCACCACCGATCTCGAACTCGCGGTCTGCACGGCCCCCGGTCTCGGAGGCGGCTTGCCCGTGCGCGTCATCGGACCGGACGATCTCGGCCAGGAGATTCGCGGCAAGGGTTCCAATACCCGCCACGTCACCAACATCCTGCCGGAAGGCGAGCCGGCGGATTCGCTGCTCGTCGTCGAGGTCATCACCCCCGCCGGCAACACCTCGAGCTACCCGCCGCACAAGCACGATCGGGACGACCTGCCGCAGGAGTCCTATCTTGAAGAGACCTATTACCACCGCCTCAACCCGCCTCAGGGCTTCGGCTTCCAGCGCGTCTACACGGATGACCGCAGCCTCGACGAAGCCATGGCGATCGAGGACGGCGACGTCGTGCTGGTGCCGAAGGGCTATCATCCCTGCGCCACCTGCCACGGCTACGATCTCTACTATCTCAACGTCATGGCCGGCCCGAAGCGGACCTGGAAATTCCACAACGCCGCCGAGCATGAGTGGCTGCTGAAGGGCTGATTGCCGGCTCCGCGCGGGCGCCTGGCTCAGGCCCCCGCCCTCTTACCGGAACGAGCCGGCCACCCGGCTCACCGGACGCACTTGTAGACCGTGCCCGATGTGTCCGGCCCCTTCCACTTGATGTCGGCGGCGCTGGAGACGACATGGCTCCCGCCCATCTCCGCCGCCCTGATCTTCAGACGCGTCACGATCGTATCGCGCGCCGTATCGGTCAGCAGCACCGAATGCAGATCGGACTTGCCGTCGATCACGCCGAGCTTGGTGCAGCCCTCCACCACGCTCTGCGTATCCGTGACCACGACCGCGCTGCTGCGCGAGGTGTGATAGGCGCAAGCTCCCAGAAACAAAGCCGGCAGAAGAAGGAAGAAACGCGGCATCGACATGGTCCAGACTGTCCTGATCGGTTTGGCCATCATGTTCCGCTGCTGTCGCGCAAATGCAAGCCCGGATCTGTGCATGCCCCTTCGGGTTCCTTCACCAGATCGGGGTTCACTCAATTTGAGCGGAATTGTGCGGCTATTGAATGATTTCGGCTGTGCGAACTTTAACGCAAGACCTGAGACATTCTTGACCTGCAACGACGGCTGCTCTTAAGTCCCCGCAGGCCAATGGGAGGCTGAAAAGGATAAAATATGCGTAGCATTCTGATCGTCGGCGCGATGGCCGCTCTCCTCGCCGGTTGCCAGACCGCGCAGGAGTCCATGGCTGACGCTGAAGTCACCTGTGAGGCCCAGGGCTTCCGTCCCGGCACCCGCGCTTACCAGCAGTGCCGCTCGGCGAACTATGTCGAGAACCGTCGCGCTTCGAACGAGGCCGGCAACGCGGTCGCCGCCGGTGTCGCGGCGGGCGTCGTTGGCGGCGCGATCGCGGCCGGCGCCAGCCGCAACTACTACTACGGCCCCGGTTATTACGGCCCGCGCCGCTACTGGTGGTAACAATTGAGCGGCGCCTCCCGGATGCGCCGCGCAAGCAATTTGAGAGCCCTGCGACGCCTCGCGCCGCAGGGCTTTTCCTTATGCGCTTCCGAAACCCCTGATTCCGCTCAGCGCTTGGTCGAGCGCCTGCGGGCCGGAGCGGGCGCCGGCTCCTCCCTGCTCGAGGCCGAGGCCAGCAGAGAGCCGATCACGTAGACGGCGAGTCCGAGCCCGACCAGGGCGGCCATGGGCTCGCGCTCGGCCCGCTTGACCAGCATGCGCCCGCCCGTGTCGGCGTATTCACGCGCTCGCGACGCATAGTCGTTGGCGCGATCCGCATAGTCGTCCGCAAGGTCGCGGCGGGCGCTCAGCCAGTTGCTGCCGGCCTTCAAGGCACGGCTTCCGGCTTCCGCGGCGTCGGAGCCGTAGTCATTGAGCCAGCCACGCACCCGGCCATAGTCGGGCTGATACCGCTCCCAGCGCGAGACAGGCCGGCTGCGCAGCGTAGCCCAGGCGATCAGCCCGATGCTCACGGCACCGAGACCGAGCGTCGCGAGCGGATGCCGCTCCACCGTCCGCGCCACGGCTTGCCCGCCTTCGCGGGCCGTCGCGATCGGGTCGGCCTCGTCCCAGGCTTCCCTCGCCCGCTCATAGCCATCCTTCACGGTCTCGCTCGCCTTGTCGGCCATATCCGCCGCCTTGCCGCGCAGCGTGCTCACCGTGGACTCGACCTGATCCTGAGCTTCCTCGGCAGTGGTAGGCACATCCGGCGGAAATCTGTTGGCGATCGCCATGGCGGTCTCTCCGTTTCTGAAAGGGGGCACGGCCATGGAACGAGGGACGGAGCGGCTGGGTTCCCGCCGACGCGCGAAAAGACGGCCGACGCGAAAAGCCATGGGTCATCATTCTTCGCTGTTCGGCCATAACCCGGTCATGTTTGGATGCGATCTCCCCGGGAACAGGGGCAATCAACGAGAAGGAGACGCTATATGCACGTTCAGCACCTCCAGATCGCACATCCCTCGGTTCTCTCGGATCCGGAATGGATCGCGCTGGAAAGCATCGAAGAAAAGACCCAGCATTTCATCTTCGACGATACGATGCTGCTCGCCTTGCGCGATCGCGGGCTCGTCGAGACGGATGGAGCCGCGTGGCACGTCACGCAATCCGGTCAGCAGCGCCTGAGCGAACGCAGCTGAGCTCCCGGCAGATCGCCGGGCTCTCTCGCGCTTATCTTGCAGGATTATCTTGTCGATCGTCACGCCCGCTTTTCGGCGGGCTTTCGGCGGCGCTGGAAAATCTCCGGCGCCGTCGCCATGTCCGGCTGCAGTTCCACTGCTCGATGAGGCGCCATGGGCAAGCCCGTCTCCATTACCATCTCGCATGATCTCGGCCGCGAGGCCGCGCTCAACCGCCTGCGCAGCGGGATCGATCGCATCCGCGACAGGCTCGGCATGGTCAGGATGCAGCTCGTCGAGGAGCGTTGGGAGGGCGACAGCCTGCATTTTGGCGTCGGCGCGCTCGGCCACACGGTCCATGGGCGCGTCGAGGTCGAGGAGCGCCTCATCCGCGTCGAGGTGACGCTGCCCTGGATGCTCGCCGTCTTCGCCGAGAAGCTGAAGATCGGGGTCGAGAAGCAGGGCCAGGTCCTGCTCGAGAAACCCAAGGCGTAGGACTTACCCGTCATTCGCCGTTTGCGTCTCGGTCACCCGGCCGCCGACGTCGCTTCCCCATGTCCGCGGCTCACGCCGAAGGGACAGAAAATTCGCCATGGCAAGCCTAAAAGACGTACGTCTTTCGGTTGAAATCGGCGGTCTCAGTCCCCATGCTCCGAAACGTTCCAACATTTTCGATTTCTTGACGTTTCGGATTCGGGAGACCCATGCATCACGGCCCGCTGATCGCCATCATTGTCGCGGGCCTAGGCCTTGCTTTCGTCTTCGGGGCGCTTGCCCAAAAACTGCGGATTTCCCCCCTCGTCGGCTATCTCGTCGCCGGCGTCGCCGTCGGCCCGTTCACGCCCGGCTTCGTCGCCGATCAGAACCTCGCCAATGAGCTGGCCGAGATCGGCGTCATCCTGCTGATGTTCGGCGTCGGCCTGCATTTCTCCCTCAAGGACCTGCTTTCGGTGAAGGCGATCGCCGTGCCCGGCGCCGTCGTCCAGATCGGCATCGCCACGCTGCTCGGCCTCGGGCTCGGCACCCTGCTCGGCTGGAGCTGGTTCTCCGGCGCGGTCTTCGGCCTTGCCCTCTCCACCGCCTCGACCGTCGTGCTGCTGCGTGCCTTGCAGGAGCGCCGGATGGTCCAGACCGAGCGCGGCCGCATCGCCGTCGGCTGGCTGATCGTCGAGGATATGGCCATGGTGCTGGCGCTGGTACTGCTGCCGGTGCTGGCCGACATCATCAACGGCGGCTCGCAGCCGGGCGCGAGCGCGCCGCTGGCGACCCGCTTCGACCTCGGCATCTGGGGCGTAATCGGCCTGACCTTCGCCAAGCTGATCGGCTTCCTCGCTTTCATGCTCGTCGTCGGGCGGCGCGTCATCCCCTGGGTGTTGCACTGGGTCGCCCATACCGGCTCGCGCGAGCTCTTCCGCCTCGCCGTGCTCGCAGTCGCCCTCGGCGTCGCCTATTCGGCCGCCACCCTGTTCGGCGTCTCCTTCGCGCTCGGCGCCTTCTTCGCCGGCATGATCCTGTCGGAGTCGCCGCTCTCGCAGCGCGCAGCCGAGGAGACGCTGCCGCTGCGCGACGCTTTCGCGGTGCTGTTCTTCGTCTCGGTCGGCATGCTCTTCGACCCCGGCATCATCCTGCGGGCGCCGGGTCCGCTGATCGCGACGCTCGCCATCATCCTGATCGGCAAATCCGTCGCGGCCTGGATGATCGTGCGCGCCTTCGGCCGCTCGAACGCGGTCGCGCTCACCATCTCGGCCTCTCTCGCGCAGATCGGCGAGTTCTCGTTCATTCTGGCCGGGCTCGGGAGCGCGCTCGGAATCCTGCCGGCCCAGGGCCGCGATCTGATCCTGGCCGGCGCGATCCTGTCGATCCTGTTCAATCCCGTGATGTTCGCGCTGGCCGAGCGCCTGGCTTCGGAGCCCCCCGCGACGGCGAAGCCAAAGCCAAAGCCCGCGCCTGCTCCAACCGAGCCGGCCGCGGCGGAAAAGGCCGCGGCTCCTGTTCCCCAGCCCGAAACACCGCCGGAGCGCGACATCACTCCCACCAGCCTCAACGATCATATTGTCGTGGTCGGTTACGGCAGGGTCGGCAGCCTGCTCGGTGCCGGCCTGCTGGCGCAGGGCTCGAAGCTGCTCGTGATCGAGGACAATCCGGACGCGGTCGAAACCGCGAAGCGCGACGGCGCCGAGCTGCTCGTCGGCAATGCGGCCGACCCCGAGGTACTGTCCGCGGCGGCGGTCGGGCGCGCCATCCGCCTCTTCGTCGCCATCCCCGGCAGCTTCGAGGCCGGCCAGGTCTGCGAGCAGGCCCGTGCCGAGAATCCGACCCTGCCGATCGTCGCCCGCGCCCATTCCGATGCGGAGGTAGCCCATCTCACCAAATGCGGCGCGACGTTGACGATCATGGGCGAGGCCGAGATCGCGCGGGCGATGCTGGGCCTGTGCCAGAACCTGGCCGCCACGGCACAGCCTGAGGCCGAAGCGGAAACGAAGGCCGCGCCGCCCGAGACGCAGACCGACGAGGCACTACCAACCGAAGCGGCCGAGCCCCGCATGTTGAGGCCGCGCAAGCCGGCGGCGGAGAGCCCGCCGGAAGATCCGCCGGCCGCCGCGTGAACGAGAAAGGGCGGGACGCCATGCGTCCCGCCCTTCTTGTCTCAACCCGTGCGCTGGACGCGGCTCAGCCGGCCAGCTCGAAGCGGATGTCCTGCGCGCCTTCCCAGAGGGTCTTGCGGCCGAGCGCGTAGAGGTTCTCAAGCCCCGAGGTCAGGGTAAGGAAGTGGTTGCCGGAGAGGACACCGGCCTTGCTGGCGAATTGCACGCCGCCATAGGCGAGCAGGATCTCGGTCTCGCTCACACCGCCCGGATAGAGGATGATCTGGCCCGGAGCCGGATAGGCCGTGTTGTTCTCGTAGCCGACGCCGAAATCGAGATCGCCGAGCGGCATCCAGACGCCCTCGCCACTCCAGCGCACATGCACGATCTTGCTGACGAAGGGCAGGTGCCGCAGGAAGGCGGCGCAGGTCTTCGGCGCGGCCTCGAGCTCGAGCTTCGCGTCGAAGCTGTAGGGGCCGGCGGTGACGATCAGCTTGCTGCTCATGGAAAATCCCTGTCCTTCTGAAAACGGGTCCCTGACGGTGAATGGCATTTCGCCTCGCCCTCGCGCAAGCGCGGTCCCGGGAACAGGTGAGACGCCGGAACGCGAAGAATCCTGCAATCAGCGGACTGGGTTCGGGAACCTCAGGTGATCGCCTCCCGGAGGTCGAGCGTCTCCGTGTGGCCGATCGCGGCATAATTGCGCTTCAGCCAGCGCTTGGCCGCCCCACGGCCTATGTCCCGCAGCCGCAGCAGGAATGACCAGTCGGCGTTCATCCGTGACGAGGAGGTCAGTTCGGCCAGCGGCGGGCCGCCGTCGATCCGGTGCATCAGCACGCGCTTGTACTCGTCGCGCGGCACCTTGCCGGCATCGACGAGCCGGTTGACGAAATCGATGGCGCGCAACTCGCGCAGCAGCGAGGCGTTGAAGGTGATCTCGTTGATCCGGTCCTGGATCTCGCGCGCCTTGGTCGGCAGCTCCTTGCGCTGGACCGGGTTGATCTGCACCAGCAGGATGTCGTCGCAATCAGCCTTGTAGAACAACGGGAACAGGGCCGGGTTGCTCATGTAGCCGCCGTCCCAATAGGCCTCGCCGTCGATCTCCACGGCCTGGAAGACCATCGGCAGGCAGGCTGACGCCATCACATGGTCCGGGGTCAGGTCCTTGCCGTCGAACACGGCGATCTTGCCGGTACGGACATTGGTCGCGGCGATGAAGAGTTTCACCGCGTCGCAGGCCCGGACCTTCTCGAAATCGATCAGATCGGCGACGACGCCGCGCAGCGGGTTGATGTTGAGCGGGTTGATGTCGTATGGGCTCGCGACCTTCGAGAACATCTCCAGGAAGAGCAGGCCGGGCGGCGTGCCGTCACGGCCCCAGGAACCGAGCATCGTGTCGAGCAGCGAGCGCTCCGAGCCAGCATATTTGCCGTCGACGCTGACCGCCCGCCAGAAGGCTTCAAGCTTGGCGCGCGCGCCGTCGGCGCCCCCGTCGATCCAGCCTTCGACCAGCACCACAGCATTCATCGCGCCGGCGCTGGTCCCGGTCAGGGCCTCGATGCCGAGGCGCCCGTCTTCGAGGATGACGTCGAGCACGCCCCAGGTGAAGGCGCCATGGGCGCCTCCGCCTTGCAGGGCCAGCGAGACCGTCTTTTCCGCCTTCGGCCCGGCCAGTCCCTTGACCGGCTCGGCCTTGCGGGAGGGGCGCCCGCTCACGCGGCGGTCCAGCCGCCGTCGATTGGCAGGGTAGCTCCCGTGATCGACTTCGCCGCGTCAGTGCAAAGGAAGACGGCGAGCGCCGCGACCTGCTCGACCGTCACGAACTCCTTGGTCGGCTGGGCGTCGAGCAGCACGTCGTTGATGACCTGTTCCTTGGTCATGTTGCGCGCCTTCATCGTGTCGGGGATCTGCTTCTCGACCAGCGGCGTCCAGACATAGCCGGGCGCAATGGCGTTGACGGTGATGCCCTTGGTCGCGACTTCCAGCGCCACCGTCTTGGTCAGCCCGGCGATGCCATGCTTGGCGGCGACATAGGCTGATTTGAACGGCGAGGCTACGAAGGCATGCGCCGACGCTGTGTTGATGATGCGGCCCCAGCCCTTCTCCTTCATCTTCGGCAGGGCGGCGCGTATGGTGTGGAAGGCTGAGGACAGGTTGATCGCGATGATCTGGTCCCACTTTTCCAGCGGAAACTCGTCGATGGGCGAGACGTACTGGATGCCGGCATTGTTGATCAGGATGTCGATGGCGCCGAACACCTTTTCGCCCTCGGCAATGAAGCCGGCGATCTCGGCGGGCTTCGTCATGTCCGCCGGCGAGAACAGCACCTTGACGCCGAACTCCGTCTCCAGGTCGGTGCGCAGCTTCTCTGCATCGGCTGGCGGGAGGATGCCGTTGATGACGAGATTGGCGCCCTCGGCACCAAGCGCGCGGGCGTAGGCGAGGCCAATGCCGGAGGTCGAGCCGGTGATGGCCGCAGTACGGTCTTTGAGGAACATGAGCGTCAAGGCCCCTGACAATCGAGGAGAAAATGCTTAGGTTCGGGCTGAACGTGGCAATGCCGCAACGACAGGCACTCGCAAGTTGCCCGATGACTCTTTGCAACGCAACATGACGAAAATGCAGCCAAACGCGCATACGCATGACAACCATGTGCATCATACGCATGACGGAGATTGTCGCCATGCGGAGGATCATCGCCGCCACGCCGCCGAGGCGCTGGCGCGCGCCGAGCGGATCTGCCGCGAGCGCGGTCTTCGCCTCACTCCGATCCGGCGGCAGGCGCTGGAAGCGCTCCACGCGGACCATCGTCCGGTCGGCGCCTACGACCTCGCTGACCGCATTTCGCCGAAAGGCGGGCGGCGCCTCGCCCCGATCTCGATCTACCGCGCTCTCGATTTTCTCGTCGAGCAGGGTTTCGTCCATCGCCTCTCCTCGAAGAACGCCTATGTCGCCTGCCTTCACGGCCATGGCGCGAACGAGGTCGTAGCCTTCCTGATCTGCGAGGTCTGCGGCGGCGTCGATGAGGATTCCTCGCCCGCCATGAAGAAAGCGGTGGCGGCCATCGCCGAAACCCGGCAATTCTCGCCCTCTCATCAAATGGTCGAGATCGTCGGCCGCTGCGAGCATTGCCGGAACGCCGCTTCGTCATGAGGCTGTCAGAAACCATGAAAACGCTCTAGAGCAGCCGCATGAATGAGCGCGCCTTCTCCCATCTGACCCCGGAACGCGCCGGCCCGCTCGCCCGGCAGCTCACCGTGCCGGTCAAGGTCGGCCACGTCGTCGTCGGCGGCGGCGCGCCGATCGTCGTGCAGTCGATGACTAACACCGACACGGCCGATATCGCGGCTACGGTGGCCCAGGTCGCCGCGCTCGCGCGGCAAGGTTCGGAGCTGGTGCGCATCACCGTCGACCGCGACGAGGCCGCTGCCGCCGTGCCGAAGATCCGCGAGCGGCTCGACCGCATCGGCGTCGATGTGCCGCTGGTCGGCGACTTCCACTATATCGGCCACAAGCTGCTGGCCGATCATCCGGCCTGTGCCGAGGCGCTGGCGAAGTACCGGATCAACCCCGGCAATGTCGGCTTCAAGGACAAGAAGGACAAGCAGTTCGCCCAGATCGTCGAGATGGCGATCCGGCACCGCAAGCCCGTCCGCATCGGCGCCAACTGGGGCTCGCTCGACCAGGAGCTGCTCACCGCCCTGATGGACGAGAACGCCCGTGCCCAGCGCCCGCTCGATGCCCGCGCCATCATGCGCGAGGCCATGGTGCAGTCGGCGCTGCTCTCGGCGGAGCGTGCCGAGGAGCTCGGCCTCGCCCGCGAATACATCATCCTCTCGGCCAAGGTATCGGGCGTGCAGGACCTGATCACCGTCTACCGCATGCTGGCGAGCCGGGCGAACTACGCCATCCATCTTGGCCTGACCGAAGCCGGCATGGGCTCGAAGGGCATTGTCTCCTCCTCGGCCGCGCTCGGCATCCTGCTGCAGGAAGGCATCGGCGACACGATCCGCTATTCGCTGACGCCGGAACCGGGCGGCGACCGCACGCTCGAGGTCAAGACGGCTCAGGAACTGCTCCAGACAATGGGTTTCCGCGCCTTCGTGCCGCTCGTCGCGGCCTGCCCCGGCTGCGGGCGCACGACGTCGACCGTGTTCCAGGAGTTGGCGCGCGACATCCAGAACTGGATTTCGACCTCCATGCCGGAATGGAAGACGCGCTACCCCGGCGTGGAGAACCTCAACGTCGCGGTGATGGGTTGCATCGTCAACGGCCCCGGCGAATCGAAGCATGCCGATATCGGCATCTCGCTCCCGGGAACCGGCGAGGCGCCGACCGCGCCGGTCTTCGTCGACGGCAAGAAGGTCGCAACCCTCAGGGGCGCCGGCATTGCTGAGGAGTTCAAGACCATGGTCGCGAGCTATGTCGAGCGGCGCTTCGGTGCCGGGCTCGGCGCCTCCAACTGAACCCTGCCTTTGCGCGCCGTTCGCATTATGCTAGAGCCCCCGGCCTTTCGCTGCACCGCAGCGTGTGCGGAGATCCCTGATGGGGCATGAGAAGCCGAATCCTGCGACCGTCCGGCCAGAGGATTCCCGTTTCGGACTCGACGATGGCCAAGGCCAGGCTGCGAGCCAGGGACACGGCAGGACCGGCTTCGCCGCTCTGGCTTTGGGCGCGCTCGGCGTCGTCTATGGCGATATCGGCACGAGTCCGCTCTATGCGCTTCGCGAAACGATCCTCGCCGCGACCGGCGGACAGGAGAACGTCACGGTTCCGCCGACCGTCGTGATCGGCGTCCTCTCGCTGATCCTGTGGTCGCTCGTCGTTGTGGTGACGCTGAAATATGTCGTGCTGCTGATGCGGGCCGACAACAATGGCGAAGGCGGCATCCTGACCCTCGTCGCGCTCGCCCAGCGCAGCCTCGGCCGGGCGCGCAGCCATGTCGCGCTGCTGCTCGGCATGATCGGCGCCGGCCTGTTCTACGGCGACACCGTCATCACCCCCGCCATCTCGGTGCTCTCGGCGATCGAGGGCGTCAAGCTGATCACCCCGGCCCTCGACGATTACATCCTCTGGATCGCCTCGGTGATCCTGATCGGCCTTTTCGTGATGCAGAGCCACGGCACCCATCGCGTCGCGACCTTCTTCGGCCCGATCATGCTGGTCTGGTTCCTGACGCTGGCCGGGCTCGGCATCTACCACATTGCCGACGATCTCAGCGTTTTCCGCTCGATCAACCCCTATTACGCCCTGCTGTTCTTCCGCGACCACGCCGGCGTCTCGCTCGCCGTGCTCGGTTCGGTCTGTCTGGCCGTGACGGGTGCCGAAGCGCTCTATGCCGATATGGGCCATTTCGGCCGCGGCCCGATCCGTGGCGCCTGGCTCTACGTCGTCTTTCCGGCGCTGTGGCTGAACTATCTCGGCCAGGGTGCGCTGATCCTGTCCGACCCGAGCGCCATCGACAACCCGTTCTATCGCCTCGCGCCGCAGGGCCTGCTGCTGCCCTTCGTCATCATGGCGACGGTGGCGACCATCATCGCCAGCCAGTCGGTCATCACCGGCGCCTTCTCGCTGACGCGGCAGGCGATCCAGCTCGGCCTGCTGCCGCGCATGGAGATCCGCCACACCTCCGAGCAGACCTCGGGCCAGATCTACGTGCCGCGCGTCAACCTGCTGCTGCTCGTCGTCGTGCTGATCCTGGTCTGGTCGTTCCGCACCTCCTCCAGCCTGTCGCACGCCTACGGCATCTCGGTCTTCGGCACGATGGTGGTTTCCTCGCTGCTCGCCGCCATCGTCATCCGTCGCCACTGGGGCTGGAGCCTGCCGGCCACCGCCGCGCTCATCCTCCCCTTCCTGCTGGTCGACGTCTCGTTCTTCTCGGCCAACATGCTGAAGCTGTTCCACGGCGGCTATGTGCCGGTGCTGCTCGCCATGGCGCTGACGCTGGTGATGTGGACCTGGATGCGCGGCACCAAGATCCTGTTCGACAAGACCCGCAAGACCGACGTGCCGCTGCTCGAGCTCGTCACCATGCTGTCGAAGAGCCCGCCGGCCCGGGTGAAGGGCATGGCAGTCTTCCTGACCAGCGACCCGGAGACGGCGCCGGCCTCGCTCCTGCACAACCTCAAGCACAACAAGGTCCTGCACGAGCGCAACGTCGTCCTGACCGTGCGCTCTGCCGACACCCCACGCGTGCCCGAGGAAGAGCGTGTGCGCCTCGCCCGCATCACCGACGACTTCTGGCGGGTCGACATGGTCTATGGCTACATGGAAAGCCCGAACGTGCCCAAGGGCCTCGCCATGCTGCGCAAGCAGGGCTTCAAGTTCGACATCATGTCGACCTCGTTCTTCCTGTCGCGCCGCTCGATCAAGCCCTCGCCGCAATCCGGCATGCCGATCTGGCAGGACAACCTCTTCATCGGCCTGACCAAGAGCGCGACCGACGCGACGGACTTCTTCCAGATCCCGACCGGCCGCGTCGTCGAGGTCGGCACGCAGGTCACGGTCTGAACGGCTCCCCCGCCCCAAGGGGGCGTCATGCTCGGGCTGGCCCCGAGCATCTCGTGATCCAGAAGGGCTGATTTACCCGCGCTTCTCTTTCATGGAGATTCTCGGGTCGTCGCTGGCGCGCCGCCCGAGAATGGCCGCTGCAATCTCAGTCCAGCCGTGCCGAAGCCGCTTCCTGCGGCACATGCCGCACACGCTCGCGATAGAGCAGATAGAGCCCCGAGGCGATGACGATCCCGGCGCCGGCAAAGGTCCAGCGATCCGGCCACTGGCCGAAGACGAGCCAGCCGAGCAGCACCATCCAGACGATCTGCGAGTAGATGAACGGCGCCAGCACCGTGGCCGGTGCGAGCCGATGCGCCAGGATCAGCAGCCAGTGGCCGACGCCGCCGAGCACGCCGACCAGGACCATCAGCAGCCAGGGCAGCAGCCCCTGCGGCGTCTCCCAGATCCAGGGCAGCAGCGGAACCGTGGCGAGCGTTCCGGCGGCGCCGGAATAGATCATCGTCGTTTCCGATGAATCATGGGCCGAGAGCACGCGGGTCGACAGCGCGTAGAAGGCGAAGCAGAAGCAGCCGAGCACGCTGAGCAGCGCGGCCGGATGCATGCCGCCGATGCCCGGCCGCGTCACCACCAGCACGCCGAGAAAGCCGACGGCGATCGCCACCAGCCGGCGTGGGCCCGGCCATTCGCCGAGGAGCGGCCCGGAGACCAGCGCCACGAGAAACGGCGCCGCGAACATGATCGAAATCGTCTCGGCCAGTTGGAGATAGCGCAGGGCGATGAAATTCAGCGCGGTCGAGGCGAGCAGGAGCAGCGAGCGCCCCCATTGCAACCAGGGGCGCTTGGTCCGCAGCACGCCGGGATGCGTCCACGGATTGATCAGGGCGAAGACCAGGATCATGCTGCCGGCGTAGCGCGCAAACACCACCTGCAGCGGGTTCATCGACTGCCCCAGCCATTTCGCGCTGGCATCGAGCATCGAGAACAGAAGGACGGCCACGCCCATCAGGCCTATGGCCGCGAGCCGGGCTCGCCCCGCTTCGGAAGAGGCCTCGGATGGCAGGGGCACGTCCGGTTTCGCCATGCTCTGGAGGAATGACAAAACCAGATTGAACCGATTTAGAAGCCTTCGCCAGTGCAGGAGCGCATGCGTTCCATGCAGAAATCAGGCGTCGCTATCGGCCTCGTCGATATCGCTGTCCGGGTCGTCGTGATCGGCGCCGGCCTTGGACAGGCCTTTCGCCGCCTTGCGCAGCAGCTTGCGCAGTTGCTTGCGCTCCTTGCCGTCGAGCTTGTCGAGAAGTTCCTCCTCGACGTCGTTCCAGACGGCATCGAGCTCGATTGCGGTCTTCTGCCCGGCTTCCGTCAGGGCAACCTGGACCAGTCGGCCGTCACGGTTGCCGCCTTCGCGCGTCACCAGCCCCTGCAGCGACAACCGCCCGATCGTCTTCGACACGGTCGGCGGCTTCACGCGCAGCAGCGAGGCGAGCTCGCCCATCGTCATCGGCGCCGGTTGCAGCGCCTTCAGCGCCTGCTCCTGCCCTGGAAACAGGCCGAGCCCGTTCAGCCTCTCGCCCATCCGCGACCGATGCAGCCGGGCGGTGACGAGCAGTGCACGGCCGACGCTTTTCTCGATTGCCTTGGTCATAGGTCGATCCTTCGGGCCGATCCTTGGACGGATAAGCAGACGCTTCGCCGGCTGCGTAATCGCGCGCGAACATGACAGACAGATGACAATCCGATGTCAGAGCTAAAACACTGTCAGCTTCGTGGCGACTTTTTGCAGGAATGCCCCCCGGCTCTCCACGGTCGAGAGATTCATCTCATAATGAGCCAGATAAGTCGTGCGCGCCAGCGGATGGCAAACGGCGCGCAGCGCCCGGCAAACGGCCTTGCGCGGCGGATCGCCCACCAGAAAGGCGCGCCAGCGCGAGCCGCCATAGCTCGTCACAGCCGCAAGCCTGCGGATATTGTGGAGCGCGGGCTGAGCCTTTCCGTCGACCATCTTGAACGAGACGCCGGGCAGGAAGACCCGGTCGAGGAAACCCTTCAGGATCGCCGGGTAGCCGAAGTTCCAGACCGGAAAGCACAGCACCAGAGCCTCTGCCGCCCGGACGCGCTCGACATAGCCGGCAACCGGCAATGTGTTGCTGGCTGTGTCGTGATAGCCGCGGCGCTCGCCGCAGCTCAGCACCGGGTCGAAGCCCTCCGCATAGAGATCGCAATCGTCGACATCGTGCCCCGCCCGCTTCAGCGTCGCGACCACCGTCTGATGGATCGCGGCACCGAAGCTTTCCGGAACCGGATGGGCATAGAGGACGAGCACGCGCATGGCTGAGGCCTCCGTTCGACCATTTGTCGAGCCCTCATCCTGAGGAGCCGCGAAGCGGCGTCTCGAAGGATGCTTAAGCAGGCTCCGGAACCATCTCGATCATCCTTCGAGACGCAGCCTGCGGCTGCTCCTCAGGATGAGGGCTGAAGCTTCAAAAGATCTCTTAGCCGACGCCGGCCTCGGTGAGGCTGCGGAACAGGAAGGTCTTGCCCGAACGGTAATCGTAGCTCGGATCCTCCCAGGCGATCATCTTGCCGGGGTTGAGCAGGCCCTGCGGGTCGGCCTCGCGTTTGAAGGCGAGCTGCGTCTCGTCGGTCTGCTTCATGCCGCCCTCCTCCAGCGTGTAGCGATGCGGGTTGAAGATCGGCGCGCCCATCTCCTCATGAACAGCGATGATCTCCTCCAGCCGCTCCTCGGTGGTGAAACGGATGAGCGGCAGGCCGAAACAGGTGATCTTGCCGTCGAAGCGCACGAATTCGAGATGGCAGGTCACCTCGTCGCCGAAGCGGGCATGGATCTTGTCCACCAGCTCGACCTGGTTCGGGAAGGGATAGAGCACCTGCAGATAGGTGATCGCCGGGTCGACGCGCAGCGCCCTCAGCGTCGTGTGGTTCCAGCCGAGCTCATAGGCCGGCGGCAGGCCCTTGGCGTCCTCGGGCGCGAGCTTGTCGGTGCGCAGCAGCAGCTCCGCCCCCTTGAAGCGGCGCGCATAGGCGCAGAGCGCATCCACCGCGAAATCGGCGGCCATGACGATGACGAGATGGCTGTCGCGCGGCAGGAACTTGCGGTGGCGCAGGAAGTAATCGTGCGGAGCGGGCGCAGCCACGACGCAGAGGTTCTTGAGCGCGAGCCCGTCCTGTTCGCCGACGGCATTGGCGAATTCGGTCGCGGCACGCAGGCTCTCGAAACCGATGATGACGTCGACCCAGTTATAGGCCGGCCCCAGCGGCATCTCGACCTCGGTGATGATGCCGTTGGTGCCATAGGCATGGGCGACCTTGTGCAGATCCTCGCCGGAGAATTCGAGGATGCGCGGGCTTGCCTCCATCGTCGCGACCTTGAGCCGGATGATGTTGCCCCAGTCGCGCAAGCCCCCCCATTTGATCGAGCCGACCCCGCCGGAGCCGCCGGCGATGAAGCCGCCGATCGAGGCGGTCTGGTAGGTCGAGGGGTGCAGCCGCAGTTCCTGCCGCGAATGCGCGCGCGTCTCGTCGTCGATGCGAGCCATGATCGCGCCGGGCTCGGCGACATAGCGACCGGCAGCGATCTCCTTGACCTTGTTGAAGCCGGAGAGGTCGAGCAGAACGCCGCCGGAGAGCGGCATCGCCTGGCCGTAATTGCCCGTGCCGGTGCCGCGCGGCGTGATGGGAATGCCGAGTTCGTGGCAGGCGGCAAGAACCTGCAGAACCTGCGCCTCGCTCGTCGGCGAAACGACGATGTCGGCCACGACATGATCGAGCTGGCGCTTCAGCACCGGCGAGTACCAGAAGAAATCCCGGCTCTTCTGCTTCACCAGCGCCGGGTTCTCTTCGGTGCGGATGCCACTGATGCGGGTCTTCAGCGTGGCGATGTCGTAGCGTTCGGTCATGCGAGGCGTTCCTGTGGCGTCATGCTCGCCCTTGTGGGGAGCATCCACGTCTTGAACACCGCCCGCGACGGAGGAAAACGTGGATGGTCGGCACAAGGCCGACCATGACGGGAAAGGTCATGGCGGGAAAAGTCGTCACTTGGCGCTCGCCATCAGATGGTCGAGTTCGCGGTAGTCCGGCAGCGTCCGGTCGATCGGCTTGCCCGCGACCAGCACGGTACGGTCGGCCTGCGGCCGGGAGAAGAGTTCTGTCCAGTCGCGTGCCCGCGTCAGGATGAGGTCGGCGGTCGCCCCGACAGCGATGACGCCGGTATCCCGCAGACCCATCGCCTCGGCCGGGCTGCGCGCCACGGCGTTGGCCCAATCCGGCCCGGAATGGTCGAGCTGGAGGATACGCGTGCCCTCGCGCAGCACCTCGACGAGGTCGAGATCGCCATAGGCATAGAACGGGTCGCGCGTATTGTCGGAGGCGATCATCACCGGCACGCCGGCCGCCTTCAGCTCATGCAGGGCGGCGACACCGCGCCAGCGCGGCGTGCGACCGGGTTGCCGGTCCTGCAGGTACATGTTGCACATCGGCAGCGAGACCACGGCGATGCCGGCCTCGCGCAGCTTGGCGATGATGCGCGCCTCGTCCTCCCGCGCCTGCAGGCTGAGCGAGCAGCAATGCCCGCAGAGGATGCGACCGGTGAAGCGATGGCGCAGCGCCGCATCCGCGATGTGCTCCAGCGAGCGCGCCGCCGGGTCGTTGGTTTCGTCGACATGGAAATCGAGGTCGAAGCCGTTCTCGATCGCCGCCTGGAACAGGATGTCGAGCGCCCGGTCGAGCTCCGGGATCATGTAGGTGACGCAGCCGAGCAGACCGTCGCCATGCGCCTTCACCGCGGCGATCACCGCCGCCATATGCGCCGGATCGAGCGCGGCGTCGGCGCCGAACAGCGGCGACGCCTGCAGCGCGATGCGCCCCGCCCATTCCGCCCGAACCTCGGCATAAGCCGGCCAGGAGATACCGATCTGCTTGCCCAGCGAGTCGAGATGGGTGCGCAACGCCGCCGTGCCGTGAGCGAAAGCGGTGCGCAGCGAGAAATCCATCCGCGTCCGCACATCCCCGGCGGACCAGTTCGCCTCGCGGTCGGCCCCGACGGTTTCGAGCGCCCCCGGAAAGGTGCCGTCCGGGTTGGGGCTGCGCGGCCAGATATGGCCCTTGTCGATATGAGTATGGCAGTCGACCAAGCGCGGCAGCGCGATGCCGCCGTCGAGATCGAGGCTCGGTGCCGTCCCCGTCGCCACCGCGCCAACGGGCTCGATCGCCTCGATGCGGCCATTGGCAATGGCGAGATCCACCCGCGCCAGCCCATGGCGGTCGGCGGCGATGTCGGCGCCCTCGATCAGGCAGGCAGGGATACGCAGATCGGTGAGGCGGAAGGCCGGCGCGTCGGGCAAGCGGGCGAAACCAGTCGTCACGTTGTCCTTGCCCCTTCCGCTCACAGCCTGTGCGGGTTCGTCGATACCGGGCTGCCCGTAAGCCCGCAAGCCGCGCCGGCCGCTCCTCCCCCGCCGATGGCGCCTGGCGCCATGCGAGCGTCGCATTCGGACTTGTCCGGGGCGGCCGGATCGCGCATGACGGCGGCGTCATCACCAAGAACGAGGTCGGACCATGACCGGCGAAGCCCGCATCATCGACGGCAAAGCCGCTGCCGCCGCGCTCAGGGCCGAGATCGGCCGCGAGGTTGCAGCGATCAAGGCTATCAGCGGACTCGTTCCGGGCCTCCATGTCGTCCTCGTCGGCGAGGATCCGGCGAGCAAGGTCTATGTCGCGTCGAAGGAAAAGCTCGCCGTCGAAGTCGGCATGAACTCGGTGGCCCACCGGCTGCCGGCCGAGACGAGCGAAGCGGAATTGCTCGCCAAACTGGCCGAGCTGAACGCCGACGACGGCGTCGATGGCATCCTCGTCCAGCTGCCGCTGCCCAAGCATATCGACACCGGCCGCATCATCGACGCCATCGATCCCGCCAAGGATGTCGACGGGCTGCACCCGATCAATGCCGGCCTGCTCGCCGGCGGCAAGAACGGGCTGGTGCCCTGCACGCCGCTCGGCTGCATGCTCCTGCTGAGGCAGACGCTGCCGTCGCTGTCCGGGCTCGACGCCGTGGTGATCGGCCGCTCGGAGCTGGTCGGCCGTCCGGTCGCGCAGTTGCTGCTCCAGGCCGACTGCACCGTCACCATCGCCCATTCGCGCACGCGCGACCTCCCCGGCGTCATCAGCCGCGCCGACATCGTCGTCGCGGCGGTCGGCCGCCCGCGCATGATCAAGGGCGACTGGATCAAGCCCGGCGCCACCGTGATCGATGTCGGCATCAATCGCCTGCCCGACGGCAAGCTGACCGGCGATGTCGACTTCACTGACGCGGTGAAGGTCGCGGGCGCCATCACCCCGGTCCCCGGCGGCGTCGGCCCGATGACCATCGCCTGCCTGCTCAAGAACACGCTGACGGCGTTCCACGCCCGGCGGGGATAATTGTTTCCAGCCGTCATGGTCGGCCTTGAGCCGACCATCTCGGAAACCAGTGTTCTCTCTCGTCACGAGATTCTCGGGTCGAAGCGATGCTTCGCCCGAGAATGACGCAGACGCGTCGATCACATATGGATCTGGCGCTTCTCCACCGCCATCGCGGCTTCCTTCACGGCCTCGGCCAGCGTCGGATGCGCATGGCAGGTGCGGGCGAGGTCTTCCGACGAGCCGCCGAACTCCATCAGCACCGTCACTTCGGCGATCAGGTCGCCGGCATGCGGGCCGATGATGTGGCAGCCGAGCACGCGGTCGGTCGCCGCATCGGCCAGCACCTTCACGAAGCCGTCGGTGTGGCGGATGGCGCGGGCGCGGCCGTTCGCCGTGAACGGGAACTTGCCGATCTTGTAGGCGACGCCGGCAGCCTTGAGCTCTTCCTCGGTCTTGCCGATCGCGGCGACTTCGGGGGCGGTGTAGACGATGCCCGGAATGGCGTCGTAGTTCACATGGCCCGCCTTGCCGGCGATGATCTCGGCGACCGCGACGCCCTCATCCTCGGCCTTGTGCGCCAGCATCGGCCCGCGCACCACGTCGCCGATGGCATAGATGCCCGCGACATTGGTCTTGAAGTGGTCGTCGATGACGACGCGCCCCCGGTCGGTCGCGACGCCCGCCTGGTCGAGGCCGAGGCCGTCGGTGTTCGGACGGCGGCCGATCGCAACCAGCACGATGTCGGCGTTGAGCGTCCTGGCCTCGCCCCCGGCGGCAGGCTCGACGGTGACGGTCGCGCCGCCCGTCTTGGCCACGTCGACCTTGGTGACCTTGGAGCCCAGCTGGAAGGTGAAGCCCTGCTTCTCCAGGATGCGCTGGAACTGCTTGGCGACCTCGCCATCCATGCCGGGCAGGATGCGGTCAAGGAACTCTACGACGGTGACCTTGGCGCCGAGACGGCTCCAGACCGAGCCGATCTCGAGGCCGATCACGCCGGCGCCGACCACGACGAGTTCCTTCGGAACCGCGCCGATCTCGAGCGCGCCGGTCGAGGTGACCACCGTCTTCTCGTCGATCTCGACGCCCGGCAGCGGCGCCGATTCCGAACCCGTCGCGATGACGATGTTCTTGGTCTCGAGCTCCTGAGCCTTGCCGTCCTCGGCGGTGACGACGACCTTGCCGGCGGCCGGGATCGAGGCCGTGCCGTGGAAGGCGTCGATCTTGTTCTTCTTGAGCAGGAAACCGACGCCGTTGACGTTGGCGTCGATGGTCTCCTGCTTGTGCGCCATCATCGCCTTGAGGTCGAGCTTGGGCGTGCCGACGACGACGCCGAGCTTCTCGAAGGTGTGGCCGGCTTCCTCGAACATCTCGGAGGCGTGCAGCAGCGCCTTGGACGGAATGCAGCCGACGTTCAGGCAGGTGCCGCCATGCGTCTTGCGTTTCTCGACAACGGCGACCTTGAGGCCGAGCTGGGCGGCGCGAATGGCGCAGACATAGCCCCCGGGGCCGGTTCCGATGACGACGAGATCGTAGGCCATGACGTCCTTCCGCTGATCGGCTGAAGACCGCGGGCGAAGGCCGCGGCAGATGGCGGCCGGCATACATCGGTTCTGCGCCTAGCGCTACGGCATTCCTGTGTTGACCGCAGCCGCGGTGCTTGCCGCGGCTCAGGGAGCGGCGCTTACTGCGCCGAACACAACAAAAGGACGAAACGCCATTCGCTGAAATCTCTGCAGATCAGCCCGCTGGAGGGGCACGCCGTCATGTGGAATCAGGTCTATGATCCATTCGGCAACAGCGTCCTGTCGACGCTCGCGGCCGCGCTACCCGTCGTCGTTCTGCTCGGTCTCATCGCATCCAATGCCGTCAAGG
Source organism: Allobosea sp. 05L423 (assembly GCF_056397745.1). Taxonomy (NCBI): domain Bacteria; kingdom Pseudomonadati; phylum Pseudomonadota; class Alphaproteobacteria; order Hyphomicrobiales; family Alloboseaceae; genus Allobosea; species Allobosea sp. 05L423. Next base: position 148,034 of record NZ_JBFTOA010000011.1, read on the forward strand.
CGCATATCGCCGCCGTCATCGCGCTCATCGTCGCCAATCTCGTCGCGATCTTCATCTTCACCATGCCGGCCGGCATGTCACTGCGCGCCACCCTGCTCGGTGCCGTCACCGGCTTCTTCCCGATCGGCTGGATCGTTCTCAACGTCATCTTCCTCTACCGGCTGACGGTCGAGAAAGGCGCCTTCAAGACCCTGCAGACCACGATCGGCGGCGTCACCGATGACCGGCGCATCCAGCTGCTGCTGATCGCCTTCGCCTTCGGCGCCTTCTTCGAGGGCGCATCCGGCTTCGGCACGCCGGTCGCGGTCACCGGGGCGATCCTGATCGGCCTCGGCTTCTCGCCGCTGGCGGCCTCGGGCCTTTCGCTCATCGCCAATACGGCACCCGTGGCCTATGGCGCGCTCGGCACGCCGATCCAGGGCCTGAGCCAGGTCACCGGCATCGATCCCTTCCTGCTCGGCGCCATGGTCGGGCGGCAGCTCCCGTTCTTCTCGGTGCTGGTGCCGTTCTGGCTGATCTGCGTCTTCGCCGGCTGGCGCGGCATGCTGCAGATCTGGCCGGCAGTCCTCGTCACCGGCATCTCCTTCGCCGTGCCGCAGTTCCTGATCTCGAACTACGTCAATCCCTGGATCGTCGATATCGGCGCTTCGCTGATCTCCATGGCCTGTCTGATCGGCTTCCTCCAGGTCTGGAAGCCGAGGGAGGTCTGGACCTCGCCGAAGCTGCGCGGCCACGACATCTCCGACGACGGGAGCCTTGTCCCGCCCGCTGCCACGACCAGGCCAAGCTCGTCGCAGGTCTGGATGGCGCTGACGCCCTGGATCATCGTCTGCGTCATCCTGCTGATCTGGGGCACGGGCTGGTTCAAGAACGCGGTCAACCCCTGGGCGACGTGGAACTATGCCGTTCCCGATCTGCACAACATGATCAACAAGGTCGCGCCCGTCGCGGCCAGGCCGACACCTGAAGGAGCCGTCTTCTCCTTCACCTGGCTCTCCTATACCGGCTCGGGCATGCTGATCGCTGCGGTCATCTCGGGCTTCGCCCTCGGCTTCGGCCCGCTCAAGATGGCGCAGGTCTACGGCAGGACGCTGAAACTCTGCGCCTATTCGCTGATCACCATCGCCGCGATGCTGGCGATCGGCACGCTGACGCGGCTTTCGGGCATCGACGCCACGCTTGGCCTCGCCTTCGCCGGAACGGGGGTGCTGTATCCCTTCTTCGGCACGCTGCTCGGTTGGCTCGGCGTCGCGCTGACGGGCTCCGACACCGCCTCGAACGTGCTCTTCGGCAATCTCCAGAGGGTCACCTCGGAGCAGCTCGGCCTCTCGCCGATTCTGATGGGCGCGGCGAACTCCTCCGGTGGCGTGATGGGCAAGATGATCGACGCCCAATCGATCGTCGTCGCGTCCACGGCAACCGGCTGGTTCGGCCATGAGGGCGTGATCCTGCGCTTCGTCTTCTGGCACTCGATCGTGCTGGCGAGCCTGGTCGGCGGCTTCGTGATGCTGCAGGCCTATGTCCATCCCTTCTCGGCGATGGTCGTGAAATAGGCCGAGCCCGGAGTGCGGCGGCCCGGGCCCCCCCCCCCACCCCGCCCCCCCGGCCGAGGTGCCGGCCTGCAGGACGATCTGGATCAGCAGGAGCAGCACGCTCCAGCCGAGAACGGTGATTTCAGTCGTCATGGGCAATGCGGTCATGGCTCACTCCAGCTGCGGCATCGGACCGAAAAGCGGCTTCCACCTTGTCCGAAGAATCCGCTGCCAGACAAAGAGATAGATCGTCACTCCGCGTTCGACGGGGCGCTTGACGATCCAGCGAGGAGGAGGATGACAGCTTGTTCGGCCCAGGCCAATCCGGGCGGCGACGCGGCCGCTCAGTGTCGGCTACAACGGCGCGTTGAAGGCCCAGACATGGCCGAAGGGATCGCGCAGGCGGCCATAGCGGGCGCCCCAGAACACGTCGCTCGCCGGCATGAACACGTCGGCGCCAGCGGCCTCGGCTTTCGCGAGGGCAGCGTCGACATCGGCCGGCGTGGGCAGGTTGATGTTGATGGCGACGCCCGTGCCCTTCAGGCTCGACGGCGCCATGATATGGCCGCCGAACTCCGGGAACTCGTCATGCAGGAGGATCTCGCTGCCGAAGAGGGCGAGATTGGCGTGCATCACGCGCTCGCCATCCTCAGCCGCCTGCATGAAGGTGCAGGTTGCGCCGAACGCCTTCTCGTAGAAGGCGATCGCCGCCTTGCCGCCCTTCACGCAAAGGTGCGGCTGCAGCGGCGGGACATTCGGTTGAAAAGCCATGGCCTGTCTCCTCCTGTCCCGCAGCCGCGGGTCTGGTGTCTCAGAGATCGAGCACGAGGCGCGCCGGATCCTCCAGGCCTTCCTTGATGCGGACGAGGAAGGTCACGGCTTCCTTGCCGTCGATGATGCGGTGGTCGTAGCTGACGGCCAGATACATCATCGGGCGGATCTCGATCTTGCCGCCGACCACGACCGGACGCTCCTGGATCTTGTGCATGCCCAGGATCGCCGACTGAGGCGCGTTCAGGATCGGGGTCGACATCAGCGAGCCATAGACGCCGCCGTTCGAGATCGTGAAGGTGCCGCCCTGCATCTCCTCGATCTTGAGCTGGCCGTCACGGGCCTTCTTGCCGAACTCGCCGATCTTCTTCTCGACGCCGGCGATCGAAAGCGCGTCCGCATCGCGCACCACCGGAACCACCAGGCCCTTCTCGGTGCCGACCGCGACGCCGATATGGTAGTAGTTCTTGTAGATGATGTCGGTGCCGTCGATCTCGGCATTGACCGCCGGGATCTCCTTCAGCGCCTGGACGCAGGCTTTCACGAAGAAGCCCATGAAGCCGAGCTTCACGCCGTGCTTCTTCTCGAACACGTCCTTGTACTGGTTGCGCAGCGCCATGACGTTGGTCATGTCGACCTCGTTGAAGGTCGTCAGCATCGCTGCGTTGGACTGGGCCTCCTTGAGGCGGCGCGCGATGGTCTGGCGCAGCTTCGTCATCTTGACGCGCTCTTCGCGGGAGGCGTCGTCCGGCGCCGACGGAGCGCGGACCTGCACCGGAGCCGCCGCAGGCGCAGCGCTGACGCCGGTCGCGATCGCGGCGAGCATGTCGCCCTTGGTCACGCGGCCGTCCTTGCCCGAAGCCGGGACCGACGAGGCGTTGATGCCGCTCTCGGCGGCGAGGCGCGTTACGGCCGGGCCGGAATCCGCGGCCTTGGTCGCAGCCGCCTTCGGGGCCTCGGCGGCCGGAGCAGCAGCGGCGGGCTTGGCCTCCGCCTTCGGAGCGGGCGCCGCAGCGGCGGCAGCACCGCCATCGGCAATCGAGCCGAGCAGCGCGTTGACGCCGACCGTCTCGCCTTCCTTGGCGACGATCTCGCCGAGCACGCCGGCCGCCGGGGCGTTGACCTCGAGCGTCACCTTGTCGGTTTCCAGCTCGACGAGAGGCTCGTCGGCCTTCACCGCCTCGCCCGGCTTCTTGAACCACTTGCCGATCGTGGCCTCGGAAACGGATTCGCCGAGGGTAGGTACGCGGATTTCGGTCGCCATGTCAGGCCTCTGTTGTCTCGTTCTCTGGCGGTCGGTTTGGCATCGGCTGAAGCCCGGGAGCGGCCTTCAGGCGCCGATGCGGCATCGAACCCGGCAACACCGAAGCGGTGTCGCCGGGAGGTTGATCAGGCCGCGAAGGCCTCGTCGAGGAAGGCGTTGAGCTGCGCGGTGTGCTTCGACATCAGGCCGGTCGCGGTCGCGGCCGAGGCCGGGCGGCCGACATAGCGCGGCCGCTTCGACTTGGAGCCGGCATGGCCCAGCACCCATTCGAGATAGGGCTCGACGAAGGTCCAGGAGCCCATGTTCTTCGGCTCCTCCTGGCACCAGACCACATCCGCGGCCTTGAAGCGCGCCAGCTCCTGCGCCAGCGTCTTCAGCGGGAACGGATAGAGCTGCTCGACGCGCATCAGGTAGACGTCGTCGACACCCCGCTTCTCGCGCTCCTCCAGCAGATCGTAATAGACCTTGCCGGTGCAGAGCACGACGCGGCGGATCTTCGCGTCCTTGACCAGCTTGGTGGTCGACTTGCCGCGCTCGGCATCGTCGTGCAGCACGCGGTGGAAGGTCGAGCCTTCGGCCAGTTCGCTCAGGTCGGAGACGCAGCGCTTGTGGCGCAGCAGCGACTTCGGCGTCATCAGGATCAGCGGCTTGCGGAAGTCGCGCTTCAGCTGCCGGCGCAGGATGTGGAAGTAGCTCGCCGGCGTCGAGCAGTTCGCCACCTGCATGTTGTCCTCGGCGCACATCTGCAGGAAGCGCTCGAGCCGGGCGGAGGAGTGCTCCGGCCCCTGCCCCTCATAGCCATGCGGCAGCAGGCAGACGAGGCCGGACATGCGCAGCCACTTGCGCTCACCCGAGGAGATGAACTGGTCGAACACGACCTGCGCACCGTTGGCGAAGTCGCCGAACTGCGCCTCCCACATCGTCAGAGCGTTCGGCTCCGACAGGGTGTAGCCGTATTCGAAGCCGAGCACCGCCTCTTCCGAAAGCATCGAGTTGATGACCTCGTAGCGGGCCTGCCCCTCGCGGATATTGTTCAGCGAGGTGTGGCGCGCCTCGGTCTCCTGGTCGATCAGGACGGAGTGGCGCTGCGAGAAGGTGCCGCGCTCGCAATCCTGGCCGGAGAGACGGACGGGGTTGCCGTCGAGCAGCAGCGAGCCGAAGGCCAGCGCCTCGGCGGTCGCCCAGTCGATGCCCTCGCCCGCCTCGACCGCCTTCTTGCGGTTGTCGAGGAAGCGCTGGATCGTGCGGTGCACGTTGAAGCCGGCCGGAACCGCCGTGATCTTCTCGGTGATCTCCTTCAGCGTCGCTGCCGGCACGCCAGTGGCACCGCGGCGCGGATCGTCCTCATCGGCGCGGATCGCCTTCATGCCGGCCCAGCGGCCGTCGAGCCAGTCAGCCTTGTTCGGCTTGAAGGCTTGCCCTGCGTCGAACTCGACCTCGAGCTTGGCCTTCCAGGCCGCGCGCATCTCGTCGAGCTCGCCGGCGGCGACCACGCCTTCGGCTTCGAGCTTGGCGCCATAGAGCTCCAGCGTCGTCTTGTGGCCGCGGATCTTGCGGTACATCAGCGGCTGGGTGAAGCCCGGCTCGTCGCCTTCGTTGTGGCCGAAGCGGCGATAGCAGAACATGTCGATCACGACCGGCTTGTGGAACTTCTGCCGGAACTCGATCGCAACCTTGGCGGCGAACACGACCGCCTCCGGATCGTCGCCGTTCACATGGAACACCGGCGCCTCGACCATCTTCGCCACGTCGGACGGATAGGGCGAGGAGCGCGAATAGCGCGGATAGGTGGTGAAGCCGATCTGGTTGTTGATGATGAAATGCAGCGAGCCGCCGGTGCGGTGCCCCTTCAGCCCGGAGAGGCCGAGGCACTCCGCCACGACGCCCTGGCCGGCGAAGGCGGCATCGCCGTGGATCAGCAGCGGCAGCACCTTGGAGCGCTCGACGATGTCGCCGAACTGGTCCTGCTTGGCGCGCACCTTGCCGAGCACGACGGGGTCGACGATCTCGAGATGCGAGGGGTTGGCGGTCAGCGAGACATGGACGTTGTTGCCGTCGAATTCGCGATCGCTGGAAGCACCGAGATGGTACTTCACGTCGCCCGAGCCCTCGACGTCGTCAGGCGCGAAGGAGCCGCCCTTGAACTCGTGGAACAGCGCGCGATGCGGCTTGCCCAGCACCTGGGTGAGCACGTTGAGGCGGCCGCGATGGGCCATGCCGAAGACGATGTCGCGCACGCCGAGCGCGCCGCCGCGCTTGATGATCTGCTCCAGCGCCGGAACCAGCGCCTCGCCGCCATCCAGGCCGAAGCGCTTGGTACCGGTGAACTTCAGATCGAGGAACTTCTCGAAGCCTTCGGTCTCGACGAGCTTGTTGACGATCGCGCGCTTGCCCTCGCGGGTGAAGGCGATCTCCTTGTCCGGCCCCTCGATGCGCTCCTGCAGCCAGGCCTTCTGCTCGGGGTCGGAGATGTGCATGAACTCAATGCCGACCGTGCCGCAATAGGTCCGCTGCAGGATCGCGACCATCTCGCGGACGGTGGCGAACTCCATGCCGAGCACGTTGTCGATGAAGATCTTGCGGTCGAGATCGGCTTCGCCGAAGCCGAAGGCCGCGGGTGACAGCTCCTCGGGGTCGTTGCGGCTCTCGATGCCGAGCGGGTCGAGCTTGGCATGGAGATGGCCGCGCATGCGGTAGGCGCGGATCAGCATGATCGCGCGCACGGAATCGCGGGTCGCCTGCTGGACATCGGCCGGCGAGAGCGCCGTTCCGGCGGCCTTGGCCTTGGCGCCCAGCTTGTCGGAGACGACCTTCTCGACCACGGCCCAGTTGCCGTCGAGCGCCGAGATCAGCTCGCCATTGGCGACCACCGGCCAGTTCGGCTTCTTCCAGGAGGCGCCCTTGGCGTTCTCCAGCACCGACTGCTTGTCGTCCTGCAGCGCCCCGAAGAAGCTCTGCCACTGCTCGTCGACCGACTTCGGATCGGCCTCGTAGCGGGCGTAGAGATCCTCGATGTAAGCCGCGTTGCCGCCGTAGAGGAACCCGGTCTGCGCGAGAGCCTCGTTGATATCCTGGCGAGCCATGATGCTCCTGCCTTCCTTCGCCGCTTGCGACATGTCCGGACCCTTGCCCGGACATCCTGTTCAACCTGTCATGCCCGGAGCCTGCCCCCGGGCATCTGCAATCTGTCGTCATGCCCGAGGCTGGCCCGGGCATTTCCTGGGATTTGGTGGCACGCGATGGCCGGCTCCAGGCCGGCCATCATGCGCGCAGGGCGCCTCAGCCCTTCAACACCTCGACCAAGGTCTTTCCAAGGCGCGCCGGCGAGGGCGAGACCCGGATGCCGGCCGCTTCCATGGCCGCGATCTTGTCTTCGGCGCCGCCCTTGCCGCCCGAGATGATCGCGCCGGCATGGCCCATGCGACGGCCCGGAGGAGCCGTGCGGCCGGCGATGAAGCCGACCATCGGCTTCTTGCGGCCGCGCTTGGCCTCGTCCTTGATGAACTGCGCCGCGTCCTCCTCGGCCGAGCCGCCGATCTCGCCGATCATGACGATCGACTCGGTCTTGTCGTCGGCCAGGAACATCTCGAGCATGTCGATGAACTCGGTGCCCTTGACCGGGTCGCCGCCGATGCCGACCGCAGTGGTCTGGCCGAGGCCCTCGCGGGTGGTCTGGAACACCGCCTCATAGGTCAGCGTGCCCGACCGCGAGACGATGCCGACCGAGCCGGGCTTGAAGATGTTGGCCGGCATGATGCCGATCTTCGACTCGCCTGCCGTGACGACGCCCGGGCAGTTCGGCCCGATCAGCCGCGACTTCGAGCCCGAGAGCGAGCGCTTGACCCTGACCATGTCGAGCACCGGGATGCCCTCGGTGATGCAGATGATCAGCGGGATCTCGGCGTCGATCGCCTCGCAGATCGCGTCCGCGGCGCCCGGAGGCGGAACGTAGACGACGGAGGCGGTGGCGCCAGTCTTCTCCTTGGCTTCGGCGACCGTGTCGAAGACGGGCAGGCCGAGATGGACCGAGCCGCCCTTCCCCGGCGAGGTGCCGCCGACCATGATCGTGCCGTAGGCGATCGCCTGCTCGGAGTGGAAGGTCCCGTTCTTGCCGGTGAAGCCCTGGGTGATGACCTTGGTGTTCTTGTCGATCAGGATGGACATGTCTTCTCCTCAGGCCTTCTTGACCGCTGCGACGATCTTCTGCGCGGCGTCGTCGAGGTCGTCGGCGGGGATGACGTTGAGGCCGGACTCGCGGATGATCGTCTTGCCTTCCTCGACATTCGTGCCTTCGAGGCGGACGACCAGCGGAACCTTGAGACCGACGGCCTTCACCGCCGCGATCACGCCGCGGGCGATGACGTCGCACTTCATGATGCCGCCGAAGATGTTGACGAGGATGCCCTGCACCTTCGGGTCGGCGGTGATGATCTTGAACGCAGCCGTCACCTTCTCTTCCGAGGCGCCGCCGCCGACGTCGAGGAAGTTCGCCGGGCTTTCGCCGTAGAGCTGGATGATGTCGAGCGTCGCCATGGCGAGGCCGGCGCCGTTGACCATGCAGCCGATCGTGCCGTCGAGCGCGATATAGGCGAGGTCGTACTTCGAGGCCTCGATCTCCTTGGCGTCCTCCTCGGTCTCGTCGCGCAGCGCGACGACGTCCGGGTGGCGGTAGAGCGAGTTGGAATCGAAGTTCACCTTCGCGTCGAGGCACTTGATCTGACCCTGCGTGGTCACGATCAGCGGGTTGATCTCGAGCATCGCCATGTCCTTGGCGACGAAGGCGTTGTAGATCTGGGTCAGAACCGTGCCGGCCTGCTTGGCGAGGTCGCCGGTCAGCCCCAGCGCCTTGGCGACGGTGCGGCCGTGGTGCGGCATGATGCCGGTGGCGGGATCGACCGAGAAGGTCAGGATCTTCTCAGGCGTGTCGTGGGCGACGGCCTCGATGTCCATGCCGCCCTCGGTCGAGACGACGAAGGCGATGCGCGAGGTCTCGCGGTCGACCAGCGCCGAGAGGTAGAACTCCTTCTCGATGTCCGAGCCGTCCTCGATATAGAGGCGGTTGACCTGCTTGCCGGCCGGGCCGGTCTGCACGGTCACGAGCGTGTTGCCGAGCATCTCCCTGGCGAAGGTTTCGACCTCCTCGACCGACTTGGCGAGGCGCACGCCGCCCTTGGCCTCGGCGGGCAGTTCCTTGAACTTGCCCTTGCCGCGGCCGCCGGCGTGGATCTGCGACTTCACGACGTAAAGCGGACCCGGCAGCTTCCTGGCGGCCTCGACCGCCTCCGCCACCGTGAGCGCCGGGAAGCCGGCCGAGACGGGCGCGCCGAATTCCTTGAGAATGGCTTTGCCCTGGTATTCGTGGATGTTCATCCGGTAGCTCCTGACTGGGCTTTGGAAAAAGAAGGGCCGGAACCGGGCACCGTACCCCATCTGCAAGACGGCGAAACCCCGGCGCGAGCGGCCCTCGCGGCCGATTGCACGGGCAAGGATTTCGATGATAGGACGGAACAATCAGACTGAAGATCTGATTGGAGGATCAACCTATGCCGATGTCGTATTCCTGCATCAACATCGATTCCGTTCGCTCGGCGCGGACCGAGCGAGAACCCTACAACTACTTGGTGGCCGGCAACGTCATCTTGCCGGGGGCTGTCGACAGCTTGCGCAGCGATTTCCCCGACATCCGCGAGTCGGGCTACCATCCCGAGGAAGACCTCAAGCGGCACGGCGCCTTCGCGAAACTCCTCGAGGAGATGAAGGGCCGCGAGATGTCCGAGATCGTCTCCGAGAAGCTCGACATCGACCTCGTCGACAAGCCGAAGATGATCACGATCCGCAAGATCTCCGCCGCGAAGGATGGACGCATCCATACCGACAGCGAGTCGAAGATCGCGACCCTGCTCGTGTACCTCAACGACGCCTGGCAGGACTCGCCCGCCGGACGCCTGCGGGTGCTCTACAACGGCACCGACTTCGAGAACATGAAGGAGGAGATCAGCCCGGTCACCGGCTCGCTCTTCGCGTTCCGTCGCGCGGACAACTCCTGGCACGGGCACACATCCTTCGTCGGCGAGCGGCGCGTCGTCCAGATGACCTGGCTCAGAAGCCAGGCCGACGTCGAGCGCAAGAAGAGCCGCGGCTCCTTCACCCACCTGGTCAAGAAGGTGCTGCATCTCGGGTGACGGCCGCAGCCGTCCCCCGATAGCCTGCTTCTTATGTGCCTGCGCCCGGCGCATCGCTCGCCTTAGCCAGCCAGCGATGCGTCGACGCCCTTGCAGGCGTCGACCAGGCCCTGCACCGAGGCGACCGACTTCGCCAGCATCTCCTTCTCGGCGCCATTGAGGCGGATCTTCACGACCCGCTCGACACCCTTGGCGCCGATGACCACCGGCACGCCGACGAACATGTCCTTCACGCCGTACTGACCCTTGAGATAGGCGGCGGCCGGCAGGACGCGCTTCTGGTCCTTGAGATAGCTCTCCGCCATCGCGATGGCGGAAGCCGCCGGCGCATAGAAGGCCGAGCCGGTCTTGAGCAGGTTGACGATCTCGCCGCCGCCCTTGCGGGTGCGCTCGACGATGGCGTCCAGCTTCTCCTGCGTCGTCCACTTCATCTTGACGAGGTCCGGCAGCGGGATGCCGGCGACGCCGGAGTAGCGGACCAGCGGCACCATGTCGTCGCCATGGCCGCCGAGCACGAAGGCCGAGACGTCCTTGACCGAAACCTGGAATTCCTCGGCGAGGAAGTGGCGGAAGCGGGCGGAGTCGAGCACGCCGGCCATGCCGCAGATCATGTTCGGCTTGATGCCCGAGAACTTCTGGAGTGCCCAGACCATGGCGTCGAGCGGGTTGGTGATGCAGATCACGAAAGCCTTCGGCGCGTACTGCTTGATGCCCTCGCCGACCGACTTCATCACCTTGAGGTTGATGCCGATCAGGTCGTCGCGGCTCATGCCGGGCTTGCGCGGCACGCCGGCGGTGACGATCACGACGTCGGCGCCCTTGATGTCCTCATAGGAGTTCGTGCCCTTGTAGCCGGCATCAAAGCCGTCGACCGGAGCGGACTCGGCGATGTCGAGGCCCTTGCCCTGCGGGATGCCCTCGGCGATGTCGAACAGGACGACGTCCCCCAGTTCCTTGAGGCCGGCGAGGTGGGCGAGCGTGCCGCCGATCTGACCGGAGCCGATGAGGGCGATCTTCTTACGGGCCATTGCCTAGTCCTTTTGTTTCTGGCGCTACCATCGACACCGGCAGCTGCCGGCTTCGACATCCACAATGCCTTGGCTCAGCGACAGGCCGGTGGCCCGGCCGAAGCGTGCGTTCCTTTGGCCCAAACCGGGCTTTTGCTGCAACCCTTGCCCGAAAAGCGGCTTTTCTCGGGCATTGAGCGCAGATCGGGCGATGGCGCTGCGCCAAGCTCGATTTTTCAACGACTTATCGACGAAGGCTTCGCGCGCTCGGTTCCGTTTGGGACGAAGGAGGAAAGTTACAACTTACTTATATTGTAATTCGTAACCAGATTATTCACACGATACCGCTGCCGAGCACCCGCAGGATCACCCGGATCAGGGTCGACAGCCGCGTATCCACCGAGGCCTGCGGCACGTCCGCTTCCRGCGCCAGCGAGGCGGGGTGGATGAAGCGGTTCGTCGCGTCGATCACGAACGCGACCGCGCGCTCGCGGTCGCGCGGCTCGAAGACGCCCGTTGCGACCCCCTCGTCGACGACGCGCTCGAACAGGGCCCTCACCCGCGTGCGGTTGCGCCGGCTGATGGCATGGCGCTTGGCGACGGCAAGCGACAGCGCCGCGAAGAGATGCGGGTCTTCCTGCAACAGGTCGCGGTTGGCCTTGGCCAGCGCCAGGATCAGCCGTTCGAGTTTATCGTCGGCCGGGTCCGGACCATCGGCGATATCGGCGAGCTTTCGCTCGGTCGCCTTCAGCCAGACGTCGACCACCGCGTCGATCAACGCCACGCGGGAGGGAAAGTAGCGGTAGACATTGGCATGCGTCATGCCCGCCTCTTCCGCCACGGCGACGACGGTGAAGCGCTTCAGCCCGAACTTGCGCAGATGCTCGCTGGCGACCGAAAGGATGCGGGTCTCGCTCGGCTCGCGCTGCGGCATGGGTCAGCGGCTCCCCGGTTTTGGGTTCGCAAGGAAACGCGCCGTCATCCCGGGCTTGACCCGGGATCCATGCCGGAGCGCTGCCGAGCGAGGTTCAGGCATGGCCCCCCGGTCGGCACTGCGCCGCAGCTCGCCCGGGATGATCACCTCCCTATCGCCGACGACGAAACTCACGTCTCGACCAGCCCGGTGGTGTCGCCGCTCGCCGTCGAATCCGGCCTGCCATGCGGCAGGGCCAGATAATCCTCCGAGCGCATCTCGATCAGCCGCGAGACCGTGCGGTCGAACTCGAAGGCCTCGCGCCCCTGCTTGGCGTGATAGAGTTCATGCGGCTCGGCCGCCGCCGAGGCCACGAGCTTCACATGGTGCTCGTAGAGCGTGTCGATCAGTATGATGAAGCGCTTGGCCTCGTTGCGCCGGTCGAGATTGAGGATCGGAATGTCGTCGAGCACCAGCGTGTGGAAGCGCTGCGCCAGCGCGATGTAATCCGAGGCGCCGTAGGCCTGGCTGCAGAGATCGCCGAAGCCGGCCCGGGCAACGCCGCCCGCCGCCTGCGGCAGGACGAGTTCGTGGCCTTGCACGGGGAGGACTGCCCGGTGCCCTCGCGCCACGCCCGAGAGCGCCTTGAAGGCCGCATCGAGAGCGGCCCTGGCCTTCGCATCGGCGGGGACATGGTAGACCGGCGCGCCGCCGAGCTTCTCCAGCCGGAAATCGGTGCGGGCGTCGAGCTTGAGGACCTCGACCTTGGTCTGCAGCAGCTGGATGAACGGCAGGAACAGCGCCCGGTTGAGCCCGCCCTCATAGAGCCGGGACGGCTCGACATTCGACGTCGCCACAACGACGACCCCGGCGGCGAACAGCGCCGTGAACAGCCGCCCGAGGATCATCGCGTCCGCGATGTCGGTCACGGTGAACTCGTCGAAGCAGAGCAGGTAGGCTTCGTCCGCGAGATCGGCCGCAACCGGCGCGATCGGATCGGAATCCTTGACCTCGCCGCTCTTGATCTTCTGGCGATAGGCGTTGATGCGGCGGTGGACGTCGGCGAGGAACTCGTGGAAATGCACGCGGCGCTTGCGCTTCACCGGCGCGGCCTCGAAGAACATGTCCATCAGCATGGTCTTGCCGCGGCCGACCGAGCCCCAGATGTAGAGCCCCTTCGGCGCCTGCGCCGTGTCCGGCTTCTTGCCGAAGAGCCAGCCCAGCGCGCTGCCCTTGCGCGCCAGGCGGCGGGCGGCAAGCGTCGCGGTCAGAGCCTCGAGCTTCTTCAGCGCCGTCACCTGCGCCGGATCGCGCTCGATGGCGCCCGCCTCGACCAGGGCGGCATAGCGGTCGGTGATCGAGGCTGTCATGGCGGCGGGCGGTGGCGATCCGAGGAAGTCCAGACCGGGTTAAGGCAGCCCCGCGACCATCGCAACCCCATGCGGCTCCGCCCCGCTGCCCCGTCTCCGGGATACCCGCCCAAAAATTACCCCGGCGCGGGCATGGCCCGGCCGGGGTGACGATCAATCGCGCCGAGCGGGTAAGTCCGCTCACTCGCCCTTGTTCAGGGTGATCGGCTTGATCGCGTTGTTGGCGAGGCCGTACTTCTGGATCAGCGCGTCATAGGTGCCGTTCGCCTGCAGCCGGTCGAGCGCGCCCTTGACGGCGTCGCGCAGCTGCGTGCCTTCCGCCGTCTTGGCGAAGGGGATGCCGGCGAGCGAATGGGTGAAGGGCTTGCCGAGCGGGATGTAGGTGTTCGGCTCCAGCTTCTGGAAGTGGCTCATCGTCTCGCTGCCCTGGACGCCGCCCTGCAGGCGCTGCGTCTTGAGCTGGGTGCGGGCGTCGACCGAGCCTTCGGTGCCGACCACGTTGATCGCCGGCTTGCCCTTGGCGACGCAATTCGCCTCGCTCCATTCGCCGATCTGGCGCGGCCAGTTGGTCGCGCGGCTGGCGCCGACGCTCTTGCCGCAGAGGTCTTCCGGGGTCTTGATCGTGTCGGCGAAGGCCGTGACCGTGTAGAACTGCGCGCCGGAATCCATGTAGTCGACGAAATCGGCGCTCTCGCGCCGCGCCGGCAGGTCGCTCATGCCGGCCATCACCGCATCGACGCGGCCGGTCTGCAGCGAGGGCAGCATCTGGGCGAAGGCGGTCTCCTGCCACTCGACCTTGACGCCGAGCTCCTTGGCGATGGCCTCGCCCAGCTCGATGTCGAAGCCGGCGAGCTGGTTGGTCGCGACGTCCTTGTAGGCGATCGGTGGATAGTTCGGCTGGGTCGCGATCACGATCTTGCCGGCGGTCTTGACGCGGTCCGGCAGGGCCTGGGCCTGCGCGGCAAGCGCTGTGCCGGCGAGCAAGGCCGCGGCGATGGTCAAACGAAGCATGGTTCTCTCCCGGTTGTGAACTGTTTGCGCCATCGTCACTTCAGGACGGCGGCGATGAAGTCGCGCGTGCGCGCCTGTTTCGGCGCAACGAGAACGGTCTGCGGCGGACCCTGCTCGACGATCTCGCCCTTGTCCATGAAGACGACGTCGTTGGCCACCTCGCGGGCGAAGCCGAGCTCATGCGTGACCACGATCATGGTCATGCCGGAGGCCGCCAGATCGCGCATCACGTTGAGCACCTCGCCGACGAGTTCGGGGTCAAGCGCCGAGGTCGGCTCGTCGAACAGCATCAGCTTCGGCTTCATCGCCAGGGCGCGGGCAATGGCGATGCGCTGCTGCTGCCCGCCTGAGAGCTCGCTCGGATAGGCGTCGCGCTTGTCGGCAAGACCGACGCGCTCCAGCAGTGCCGTCGCTTCGGCGACGATCTCCTTGCGCGGACGCTTCAGGACGGTGAGCGGCCCCTCGATGATGTTCTGCAGCGCCGTCATGTGGTTGAACAGGTTGAAGCGCTGGAAGACCATGCCGGTGACGAGGCGCTGGCGCGCGATCTCCGGATCGGTCAGCTCATGCAGCTCATTGCCCACGCGGCGATAGCCGATCAGCTCGCCATCGACGCGGATCGCGCCCTGGTCGATCTTCTCGAGCTGGTTGATGCAGCGCAGCAGCGTCGACTTGCCCGAGCCCGACGGCCCGATGATGCACTGGACCATGCCGGGCTCGATCGAGAGCGAGACATCGTTCAGCGCCTTCAGGTCGCCGAAGAACTTGCTGACGTTCGCGATTGCAACGATCGCACTATCGGCCACGGCCGTGTTCGCCACCGCGTTCATGCGGGCTCCTCCTGAACCGCGGTGCGCTTGGCGCGCCGCCCGACCCGCCCCTTGGAGAAGTGGCGTTCGAGGAAATACTGGCCGATCTGCAGCAGCGTCACCACGAGCAGATACCAGCCGGCAGCGACGATCAGCAGCTCGATGACGCGGGCATTGGCGTAGTAGATCGTCTGCGCGTTGCGCAGGATCTCGGCGTACTGGATCACGCTCGCCACCGAGGTCAGCTTGACCATGCTGATCACCTCGTTGCCGACCGGCGGGATGATGACACGCATCGCCTGCGGCAGCACGATCCGGCGCAGCGTCGTCAGCCGCGTCATGCCGATCGCCTTGGCGGCCTCGGTCTGGCCCTGGTCGACGGAGAGGATACCGCCGCGCACCACCTCGGCAGTGTAGGCGCCCTGGTTCATGCCGAGCCCGAGCAGCGTCGCCATGAACGGCCCGATGATGTCGATCGTGCGCCAGGAGAACAGGCCGGGGATGCCGATGGTCGGGAAGACCAGCGCCAGGTTGAACCAGATCAGGAGCTGCAGCAGCAGCGGCGTGCCGCGGAAGAACCAGATGTAGAACAGCGCCACGCCGCGCAGCACCGGGTTCGGCGACATGTACATGATGGCGAAGATCACGCCGAGCACGACGCCGAGCGTCATCGCGCAGACCGTCATGATCAGCGTGTTGCCGAGGCCCGCGATGATCGCCGGCGCGGTGAAGAACTGCCGGACCACCGGCCAGGCGATGTCGCCCTCGACAAAGGCCATGACCAGCCAGACGAGGATGGCGACGATCGCCGCGGCCGCGACCCAGCGCCCATAGAAGCGCCGCGGCACGATTCTCAGATGCGAGACCTGGGCGAGATCCCGGCTGCTGATCGGCGAAGTGGCGACGCTCATTGGCCCGTCTCCCGGCTCCAGGTTTCGAGGGCGGCGAGCTTGCCGCGGAAGCGGTCGATCTGTTCGCGCACGCGGTCGGGCGCCGTGCCGCCATGGCCGCTGCGCGCAGCGACCGCGGCATCGAGCGTCAGATGGTCGAGGACCCCGGCATCGAGCCGCGGATCGACCGCCCTGAGATCGACGGCGTCGAGCGATTCAAGCTCCCGGCCCAGTTCCTCGCAATAGCGCACCAGCGCCCCCGTGATCTCATGCGCCTCGGCGAAAGGCACGCCGTTGCGGGCGAGATGATCTGCCACCTCGGTCGCCAGCGCAAAGCCGGAACCGGCCTGGGCGCGCATCGTCTCGGCGTCGGCGCTCATGCTGGCGATCAGCCCGGCGAAGGCCGGCAGCACCTCTTCCAGCACGTCGACTGCGTCGAAGGCGGCGCGCTTGTCCTCGGCGAGGTCGCGGTTATAGGAAAGCGGCAGCCCCTTCAATGCGCCGAGCATGGCGACGAGGTCGCCGGTCAGCCGCGCCGCCCGGCCGCGCGAGATTTCCGCGATGTCCGGGTTCTTCTTCTGCGGCATGATCGAGGAGCCGGTGGCGAAGGCATCGTCCAGCGTCACCCAGGCGAATTGCCTGGAAGCCCACAGCGTCACCTCCTCGGCGAGCCGCGACAGGTTGGTCGTCAGCATCGCCGCGACGAACAGGAATTCCGCGACATGGTCGCGCGCGCCGACCGCGTCGACCGAGTTCTCGAACGGCTCGTCATAGCCGAGTGCCTTGGCGCTGAGCTCGGGATTGAGCGTGATCGCCGAGCCTGCAAGCGCCGCCGCCCCGAGCGGGGACTGGCCGGAGCGCTTTTCCCAGTCGGTCAGGCGCGAGGCGTCGCGCATCAGCACCTGGCCATGCGCCATCAGCCAATGGCCGAAGGTGACCGGCTGGGCGCTCTGGAGATGGGTGAAGCCGGGGCTGACCGAGGCCGCATGCAGCTCGGCCTGATCGGCGATCGCGGTCAGGAGTTCCGCCAGCATCGCCGCGAGCGAGCGCGACTTCGCGCGCAGATAGAGCTTGAGATTGTTCGCGGCCTGGTCGTTGCGCGAGCGCCCTGCCCGGAGCTTGGCGCCCGTCGAGCCGATCCGCTCGGTCAGGATGCGCTCGATGAAGGTATGGACATCCTCGTCCTGCGGGCCGGGCGTGATCCGCCCCTCGACCGTGTCCCGCGCGATCGCGTCGAGCGCGGTCAGGATGGTCTGGAGCTCCTGCGCCGTCAGCAGCCCGGCGCGTCCGAGTTCGGCCGCATGCGCCTTGCCGCCCGCAACATCCTGCGGCACCAGCCTCGCGTGCTCACCGGCCGCGCTCGACAGCTTCATCAGCCGCGGATCGGGCGGCTTGCGGAAGCGTCCACCCCACAGGCGCGTCGTCTGGTTCATGAGCTTGTCCTCCCGTTAGGGAAGAATGGCCTCTTGACCGAAAGCCCGGCAAACGAAACGATCTCCGCAGCGATAGTCCAAAAAGGAATACCCCATGGCCGCCGGCCGGCCTCCTCCGTCATCGACCGCTTTGCGAGCTTTCACCACGGTTGCAAGGCTGGGCTCGACCGCCCGCGCCGCCCTGGTCGTCAACCTGACGCAGAGTGCCGTCTCCAAGCAGATCCTGTCGCTGGAACACCATCTCGGTGCCGTGCTGTTCGACCGCAGCCCGCTCGGCCTCAAGCTCACCGAGGCCGGCGCGATCTATCTGCCCTATGCCGAAGCCGCGCTGGAGCAGATGGAGCGGGGCGCCCGGCGCCTCGCCGAGCGCAGCGCCATTGCCCGGCCGATCCGCCTGCACATGGTCGCCATCGTCGGCGAGCGCTGGCTGATGTCGCGCTTTCCGGCCTTCGCTGCGGCGCATCCCGGCGTCGACGTCCAGTTCACCAACTATGTCAGCGAGAGCGAGACCGAGGAGCCCGATCTCGACATTGCCCATGGCGTCCCGCCCTGGCCCGGCAAGGAGGCGCATTACCTCTTCGGCCGCGACGTTGCCCTCGTCGCCGCGCCGAGCCTGGTCGAGCGCATGGGCGGCTTTCGTCGTGCCGCCGATATCCAGAAGATGACGCTGCTGCAGCACTACCAGATGCCGACCTTCTGGGCCGAGTTCACCGAGGCCCACGACCTGCGCGGCGCGGTGCCCGAGCACACCGTGCGTTACGGCTACTATTCCGTGATCACCAGCGCCGCCGTCGCCGGGCTGGGCGTCGCTCTGATGCCGCGCTGCTATGTCGCCGACGAGCTGGCTTCCGGCGCGCTTATCAACCCGCTCGGCCTCGGCTTCACCAGTGCGACGGGCTGTTGGCTCACCCTCCCGGTTGGCCAGCCGCAACGCCCCGGCCTCGATGAATTCGTCGGCTGGCTGCGCGCCGAAGCGGCCCGGTTCGACGCCGCCACCCGTGCGCCCGCAGCGGCCTGATCATCGGGCGAAACTTCCGCTCTTGCCCCGCGTTGTCTGGAGCAAGGAGGAGCCATGTTCACCATTCTGCCTGCCCCGGACCATGTCGGCGCCTACCGCCTGTCGCAGACGCTGACCAGTGACGATCTCGATGGGATCATGGCCGATATCGAGGCGAAGCTCGCGCGACACGAGAAGGTCGGCATCCTCGCCGACCTCACCGATTTCACCGATATGACCCTGGCTGCCGCCTGGAAGGATGCGCGCTACAGCCTCGGCAAGCTCTGGGAGCTGCAGCGCTTCCCGCGCGAGGCGGTGATCACCGACAGGGGCTGGCTTGCCGCCTTCGTCGACCTGCTCAACCCAGCGATCCCCTTCGTGACCGTCCGCACCTTCAAGCCGGAGGAGTACGAGACCGCACTGACCTGGGCCGGTGACATCGAGGGCGGGCCAAACGCCTGACCGACAGGAGGACGCCATGACTGCCCACAAACGCAGGTGGTCGGCCGATATCACCACCCGGAGCAACGCGCTCGATCTTGAGAAGGCGGTGTTCAAGCAGGGCGATCCGCGACGGATCGCACGTTCGCTGAAGCGGTCGGCTGAACACAGCCGGCTCCGCAAGTCGAGCCCCTATCGCTCGGCGATGTCGATGCTGACTTTCTACATCAACCGCGCCGGCCGGAACCTGCCGGCCGAGCGGCGCAGGACGCTGGAAGCGGCCAAGCACAGCTTGCGCCGCCTCTTCTACCGAGAGGGCTGAGGCTCCTGCCGGCCCCTTCAGGGATCGTCCTGTAGGGGGCTTCTCGCGGGGCCGCCACCCTTGCGGGCCGGATCATGCAAGCGATGGCTGTCGCGCTCGCCGCCACCGCCCGAAACGCGAACCTGCCGGGTTTCGTCGTCGGCAGGCGGCTTGCGGATGCCCGGCGACTTCCTCGCATTCTCATGGGACGAGCCCGGGCCGCCGTGCCGGATGCTTTGCGGCGCCTTGGTCGAGGCCGACATGAGGCAGCCTCCTCAACGATCCTGCTGCAGACCCTGATGGCTCGTGTTGATGCGGGTGTTGCCCTGCTGGTCATGCTGGCCCGGCCGGCGCTCGCTCGCCACCTCCTAGCGCTGCGCATATCGTGCCCGGCATGATCCCGCTCGCCCGGGCCCTTGTCGCTTCGACTGGCCGGCGGGACTGGCGGCATCTTGCTCATGGCGACCTCCTCTGGCTCGCGCTGACTTTCAGGGTCAACGCGAGCGAGCAGGCGAGACTCACCGTAAGCTGCGATGAGGAGGAGAGCTGGAGCGCCGCTCAGCTGCGCGCAAAAGTCTCGTCGAAGGCGTAGCCGGCGCCGCGCACGGTACGCAGCGGGTCCTTGGTATTGGCGGGCGTGATCGCCTTGCGCAGCCGGCCGACATGGACGTCGACGGTGCGCTCGTCGATATAGACGTCGCGGCCCCAGACGGCGTCGAGCAGCTGGGCGCGCGAATAGACGCGGCCGGGCGCCTGCATCAGGAACTCCAGCAGCCTGAACTCGGTCGGGCCGAGATGCAACTCGCTGCCGGCGCGGCGGACGCGCCGTGTGGTGCGGTCGAGTTCGAGGTCGCCGGCGGCAAGCAGTCCCGCGACATGGCCCGGCTTGGCGCGGCGGAGCAGCGCCTGGATGCGCGCGATCAATTCCGGCAACGAAAAGGGCTTCACCACATAGTCGTCGGCGCCGGTCGCGAGCCCGCGCACGCGCTCGGTTTCCTCGCCCCGCGCGGTCAGCATGATGATCGGCACGCGCTCGGTGTCGCGCCGCGACCGCAGCCGGCGGCAGAGCTCGATCCCGGAGAGGCCCGGCAGCATCCAGTCGAGCAGCACGAGATCGGGGGTGTGGTCGCGCAGATGAAGCTCCGCATCGTCCCCGCGCGCCACGCTGTCCACCTCGAAGCCCTCGGCTTCGAGATTGTAGCGCAGCAGCAGGGTCAGCGGCTCCTCGTCCTCGACGATCAGGATGCGTGCGGCCATGATTCCTTGCCTCGCCTCAGCTGCCCGTGACCGCCTCGACTTCGATATTGGTCGTGTCGAGCTTCGGCCGGTTCACGTCGAGCGAGTCGCCGGTGATGAGGTAATGGATCGTCTCGGCGATGTTGGTGGTGTGGTCGCCGATGCGCTCGATGTTCTTCGCGCAGAACAGGAGATGCGTGCAGAAGGTGATGTTGCGCGGATCCTCCATCATGTAGGTCAGGAGTTCGCGGAACAGCGAGGTGTAGAGCGCGTCGATCTCGTCGTCGCGGCGCCAGACCTCGAGCGCCTTCTGCTCGTTGCCTGCGGCGTAGGCGTCGAGCACGTCCTTGAGTTGCGCCTGCACCAGGCGGCTGATGTGCTCGAGCCCGACCACGGCGCGGTGCGGCGGCTGGAACTGGCCGGCGATGGCGACGGCGCGCTTGGCGATGTTCTTGGCGAGATCGCCGACGCGCTCGATGTCGGCCGCGATGCGGATCGCCGAGATCAGTTCGCGCAGGTCGTTCGCGAGCGGCTGGCGCCGGGCGATGGTCAGCACCGCCTTCTCTTCGACGTCCCGCTGCAGGTTGTCGAGGCGCTGGTCGGCGGTGATGATCTTCTGGGCGAGGCCGGTGTCGCGGCGCACCAGCGCCACGGTGGAGTCGCCCAGCATGCGCTCGGCCATGCCGCCCATTTCGGCAAGACTGCGGCGGATGCCTTCGAGATCGGTGTCGTAGGAGCGGACGATGTGGTCGGTCATGGCGTTATCCTCAAAGCATTTTCAAGCGAAATCGGACCGGTTCGCGCGAAGAAAATGCGACAAACAAAGAACTCTGCCGCGGCTCAGCCGAACCGGCCGGTGACGTAGTCCTGCGTCTGCTTCTTGGCCGGGTTCATGAAGATGGTGTTGGTCGGCGCGAACTCGATGACCTCGCCCAGATACATGAAGGCGGTGTACTGCGAGATGCGTGCAGCTTGCTGCATGTTGTGCGTCACGATCGCGATCGTGAAGTCGCTCTTCAGCTGCTCCAGCAGGTCCTCGATCTTGCCGGTGGAGATCGGGTCGAGCGCGGAGGTCGGCTCGTCGAACAGGATCACTTCCGGCTTCTGCGCGATGGTGCGGGCGATGCACAGGCGCTGCTGCTGGCCGCCGGAGAGGCCCATGCCGGAGCTCTTCAGCTTGTCCTTGACCTCGTCCCACAGCGCGGCACGGCGCAGCGCCCCCTCGACACGGTCGTCGAGCTCGGACTTCGGCGGCTTCTCGTAGAGGCGGATGCCGAAGGCGACGTTGTCGTAGATCGACATCGGGAAGGGCGTCGGCTTCTGGAAGACCATGCCGACGCGCGAGCGCAGCTCGTTCACGTCGACGTCGTTGGAGATGATGTTGCGGCCGTCGAGCAGGATCTCGCCGGTGGCCTTCTGCTCGGGATAAAGCGAGTAGATCCGGTTGAAGATGCGCAGCAGGGTCGACTTGCCGCAGCCGGAAGGGCCGATCAGCGCGGTGACGTGCCGGTCGCGGAAATCGAGATTGATGTTCTTCAGCGCCCGGTGCTCGCCGTAGTAGAAA
Source organism: Allobosea sp. 05L423 (assembly GCF_056397745.1). Classification (NCBI taxonomy): domain Bacteria; kingdom Pseudomonadati; phylum Pseudomonadota; class Alphaproteobacteria; order Hyphomicrobiales; family Alloboseaceae; genus Allobosea; species Allobosea sp. 05L423. The sequence goes on from NZ_JBFTOA010000011.1 coordinate 169,755, forward strand.
TCGAGGTTCTTCACCGCGATCCGGACGGGCGCCTCGGCATCGAGCGTCTGCGGGGAGAGTTCAAGGGTCGAAAGCATCGACATGGTCCTCAAGGTCGGGCGCGACCGGGTTGGATTCAAGTCTTATTTGCCGCCAGCGACGACGCGGCGGGCAATGAGCGAAAGCAGCAGGATCGAGACCGTGATGATCAGCGATCCCGCCCAGGCGAGCTGCTGCCAGTTCTCGTAGGGAGCGGAGGCGAACTGATAGATCGTGACGGGCAGGTTCGAGACGCCGCCGGCGAGCGAGGGCGAGAACCAGAAATTGTTGTTCAGAGCCGTGAAGAGCAGCGGCGCCGTCTCGCCGGCGATGCGGGCGAGCGCCAGCAGGATGCCCGTCATCATGCCGGCCTTCGCCGCACGCCAGGTCACGGAGGTGATGACGACCGAAGGCGGCGCGCCCAGCGCGGCCCCCGCCTCGCGCAGCGGGCCGGGGACGAGGTTCAGCATGTCCTCGGTGGTGCGCACGATGACCGGGATCGCGATGATGCCGAGCGCGACGCCGCCGGCCCAGCCGGAGTAGCCGCGGAAGGGCTCGACCAGGATGACGTAGACGAACAGGCCGATCAGGATCGACGGCGCCGAGAGCAGGATGTCGTTGATGAAGCGGATCAGGTGCGCGAGCTTGGAACCCCTGCCGTATTCGGCGAGCCAGGTGCCCGCGAGAACCCCGATCGGGGTTGCGATGGCAATGCCGAGGAAGGTCAGCACGAAGGAGCCGACGATGGCGTTGGCGAGGCCGCCGCCTTCCGTGCCCGGGCCGGGAGTGACCGCGGTGAAGGTGGCGAGCGAGAGGCCGCCGATGCCCTTCACCAGCAGCATGCCGAGGATCCAGAACAGCACGAAGATGGCGCAGAAGGTGAAGCCGGTCGCGATGATCTTCATCAGCCGGTCGGCGGTGCGGCGGGACTGGCGCACGCGCCCCCAGGGGGTGTGCGGCAGCTCGCGGGGCGTGGTCGTCATGGTCATGGACGAAAGACCTCAGTAGCGCTTGACGCGGGCGACCAGCAGCCGCGCGATGACGAGGACGACGAAGGTGACGAAGAACAGGATGCAGCCCAGCGCGATCAGCGCGTTGAGCTGCAGGCCCATCGCCTCGTTGAATTCGTTGGCGATGCGCGAGGCGATGGTCGAGCCGGGATCGAGGATCGAGGCCGACAGGCGGTTGGCGTTGCCGACGACGAAGGTGACCGCCATCGTTTCGCCGAGCGCGCGGCCGAGGCCGAGCATGATCGCGCCGATGATCGAGACGCCGGCCTGCGGCACCAGCACGTGGCGCACGACCTCCCATGTCGTCGCCCCGATGCCGTAGGCGCTTTCGCGGAGCACGGAGGGGATCTGCTCCAGCATGTCGCGGGTGATCGAGGCGATGAACGGCACGATCATGAAGGCCAGGATCAGGCCGGCGGTGAAGATGCCGAGGCCCGAGGGCGAGCGTGAATAGAGGATGGTGCCGACGACCGGCATGCCCTCGACGATGTTCGAGAGCGGGATCTGCACATAGGCCGCAAAGAGCGGCACGAAGACGAACAGGCCCCACATGCCGTAGATGATCGAGGGCACGGCGGCGAGCAGCTCGATCGCGGTGGCGACCGGTTTCTTGAACCAGCCCGGCGCCAGTTGGGTCAGGTAGACTGCGATGCCGAGCGAAAGCGGCACGCCGATCGCCAGCGCGATCAACGCCGTCGAAAGCGTGCCGACGATGGCCGGCCAGGCGCCGTACTGCTCGTTCTGCGTATCCCAGACGCTGGAGGTGATGAAACCGAGGCCGAACTCGCGGAAGGCCGGCCAGCCGCCGATGATCATCGAGATCATGATGCCGGCGAGCAGCACCAGCACGAGCAGCGCCGCCGCGAAGCTGGCATTGCGGAAGAAGAGGTCGAACCCCGCCTTCGGCGTCTTGCGGGCGGCCGGCCTCGCGCCGGGGATGCTCGTCATGTCGGTTGCTGCGGTCATCCGCGGAGGCTCCGGTGTCGTGGCAGAGGTTGCCTGCAGCCGGTCACCCGACTCCGATCAACCTCAGCCCTCATCCTGAGGAGCGCTCCGCAGGAGCGTCCCGAAGGAGGCTCCAGTGCGCTCTGGATCATCCTTCGCGACGCCGCATACCGCGGCTCCTCAGGATGAGGGCTGCATGTATCGGTGAGGCGGGACTGGCCCGCCTCACCTTGTCGCTGGCAGCGATCAGAAGATCGGCTTGCCGGCGGTGTCGGTCACGCCCTTCCAGGCGTTGCGGACCTGATCCTTCACGGTCGACGGCAGGGCGACGTAATCGAGCTCGCTCGCCAGCTTGTCGCCGCTCTTGTAGGCCCAGTCGAAGAACTTCAGCGCGGCCTGCACCTCTTCCGGCTTCTCCGGCTTGGCATGGACCAGGATGAAGGTCGCCGAGGTGATCGGCCAGGCATCCGCGCCCTTCTGGTTGTTGAGCGAGATGCCGAAGCCCGGCTGCTCCTGCCAGTTGGCATTGGCGGCGGCTGCCTGGAAGGCCTTCTCCTCAGGAGCCGGGAAGTTGCCGTCGGCGTTCTTCACCAGGGCGTGGGCGAGCTTGTTCTGCTTGGCATAGGCGTACTCGACATAGCCGATCGAGTTGGCGACCTGCTTGACCGAGGCGGAGACGCCTTCGTTGCCCTTGCCGCCGATGCCGACCGGCCACTGGACCGACTGGTTGGCGCCGATCTTGGACTTCCAGTCGGCCGAGACCTTGGAGAGGTAGTCGGTGAACACGAAGGTCGTGCCCGAGCCGTCCGAGCGATAGACCGGGTTGATGTTGGCGTCCGGCAGGGCGAGACCGGCGTTGAGCGCCACGATCTTCGGGTCGTTCCACTTCTTGATGTCACCCAGATAGATCTGCGCGATGATGTCGCCCGAGAGCTTGAGCTTGCCCGGCTCGACGCCGGCGATGTTCACGGCCGGAACGACGCCGCCCATCACGGTCGGGAACTGGATCAGGCCGTCCTTGCTGAGGTCCTCGCCCTTGAGCGGAGCGTCGGTCGCGCCGAAGGCGACGGTCTTCGCCTTGATCTGGCGGATGCCGCCGCCCGAGCCGATCGACTGGTAGTTCAGGCCCGTGCCGGTGTCCTTCTTGTAGGCCTCGGCCCATTTCGAATAGATCGGGAAGGGGAAGGTCGCGCCGGCGCCGGTGATGTCGGCAGCCTGGGCGGAACCGGCGATCCCGACGGCTACGGCCGCGAGAACGAGAATCTTGCGCATTGAGATGTCCTCTCTGGGTCGCTGTTGACAGCTCCCCTGTCAGAACACCCCCTATATGACAGCCGGATGACACGTCGTCATGAAAACTGTCACAAAGCCGTTGAAGCGGCGGCTCAGCGGCCTGCGCGCTGGGCCTCGAAACGCGGCAGTATCGCCTTGAAGGTCGCCCCCTCGCCCGGCTTGCTTTCGATCGTCAGCCTGCCGCGATGGCGCAGCACGATGTGCTTGACGATAGCCAGCCCCAGGCCCGTGCCGCCCGCCTCGCGGCTGGCGGCGGTGTCGACACGGTAGAAGCGCTCGGTCAGGCGCGGCAGATGCTCCGGCGCAATCCCCGGCCCATCGTCGCGAACGTGGAAGCTGGCCTCATCCTCGCCGGCCTCGACGGTGATCTTCACCTCGCCGCCCTGCTTGCCGTATTTGATGGCGTTCTCGACGAGGTTCTCCATCAGTCGTAGCAATTCGTCGCGGTCGCCGGGGACCAGCAGCGGCTCGCGCGGCGTGGTGAGCGCCAGTGTGACCTCGCGCTCGCGCGCCATCAATGTGAGCGAGTCGACGATTTCGCGCGCGATGCCGGCGAGGTCGACCGGCGTGTCGGGCGCGACGTGAGCGCGCTGCTCGATACGCGAGAGCGAGAGAAGATCGTCGACGAGACGCGCCATGCGCAGCCCCTGCTCGCGCATGATGCCGAGGAAGCGCTCCCGCGCGCGCTCGTCGTTGCGCGCCGGCCCCTGCAACGTCTCGACGAAGCCGAGCAGCGAGGCCAGCGGCGTGCGCAGCTCATGGCTGGCATTGGCGACGAAATCGACGCGCATCCGCTCGATCACCCGCTGCTCGCTGAGATCCTGGAAGGTGAGCAGCGTCGGCCGCCGCCTTCCGCCGCCCAGCGCCGCGATGTGGATGCGGAAGGCACGCTCGAACGGCACCCGTTCGACGAGCTCGACGGTGTCGCGCCCGCCCTCATGCGCGACCTGCTCGATCGCATCGTTGAGGTCCGGGTCGCGCAGCACCAGTGCCAGGAACTTGCCGATCTCGAGCCCCGGAACAAGCGCGCGCATCGCAGGGCTGAGCGCCTGGGCGATGCCCTGCTCGTCGAGCAGCACCACGGGGACGCCGAGCGCCTCGATCATGGTCTGCATCGTCGCAGGAGAGGAAGGGGCAATGTCGGCCATGGAGCGCTCGGAACGAGCCGGCACCAGCCGGCCTGCCCTTCCTTGGGCGGAAGAAGGAGAGGCGTCAATTCCCTTCCGCACGTCAGCCGGCTAGGCTTTGCCCGAAGAGGAGGCAGCGATGGCAAAGAAATTCTCGGGTTCGAACGCCAACGCGCCGATCGCGCTGTCCGCGGGCGAGAGCGCCAAACCGGCGAAGGCCCGTCCCGTGTCCCCCAAGCTCAAGGGTTTCGACATCGAGGCCGACACGCTGCCGGAAGCCATCATCGATGCCGCCTATCACAGCGGCGACTATCCCTATGGCAAGCGGATGAAGCGCAAGCGCTACAATCGCGAGCTCGAGCTGCTCCAGATCGAGTTGCAGAAGCTGACGCGCTGGGCCTCCAAGCATGGCGAGCGCATCGTCATCGTCTTCGAAGGCCGCGACGGCGCCGGCAAGGGCGGCACCATCGGCCGCTTCACCCAGCATCTCAATCCGCGCCAGGCTCGCACTGTCGCGCTGCCGAAGCCCTCCGACACCGAGAAGGGCCAATGGTATTTCCAGCGCTATGCCAGCGAGATGCCGACGGCCGGCGAACTCGTCTTCTTCGACCGCTCCTGGTACAACCGGGCGGGTGTCGAGCGCGTCATGGGTTTCTGCACGCCGGACGAGACCGAGAGCTTTCTGCACGAGGCCCCCGTCTTCGAGGGCATGCTGGCGCGCGACGGCATCCGCCTGATCAAGCTGTTCCTGACCATTGGCCGCGAGATGCAGATGACCCGCCTGCACGCGCGCTGGCACGATCCGCTCAAGCGCTGGAAGCTCACGCCGATCGACTTCGAGGCCATCCCGCGCTTCGACGACTATTCGCGCGCCTTCGACGCGATGCTCGGCCGGACCTCGACCGAAGCCGCGCCCTGGCATGTCGTGCGCAGCAACGACAAGCTGCGCGCAAGGCTCAACGCGATCCGCCATGTGCTGAAGGCGATCCCTTACGCGGACAAGGACGAGGCCGCGATCGGCAAGCTGGACGAGGAGATCGTCATCCCCGTCGGCCGCTATCTCCACCATGGCGGCGAGCCGGAGAGCCGGTAAAGCCTGGCGTGATCCGCGGAACGCGGAAGTCATCCCGGACGGAGCGAAGCGGAGATCCGGGATCCGTGCCTGAACCCTGATCGGCAGCGCTCCGGCATGGATCCCGGGTCAAGCCCGGGATGACGACGCGGTTCCCGCTCAAAGTCATCAGGCTCCCGGCTGTTGCGCCCTCACGGCCCCATCACCTGGTTCGGCAGCCAGGTCGTCAGCGGCGGCCAGAGCGTGATCGCGGCAAGCACGACCAGCAGCGGTATGAGCCAGGGGAGGATCGCCTTCGACATCGTCTCGAACGAGACATTGGCGATGCGCGTCACCACGAAGAGCACCACGCCGATCGGCGGATGGATCGTCCCCAGGATCAGGTTCAGGATCATGATGATGCCGAACTGCACCGGATCGATGCCGAAGCTGTTCGCAGCCGGCACCAGGATCGGGATCAGGATCAGCATCGCGGCCAGCGCCTCCATGAAGCAGCCGACGACGAGCAGGATGAGATTGCAGACGAGCAGGAAGACGAGCGGGTTCTGGATCGTCTCGACGATCAGCGGCGTCAGCGTCTGCGGCACGCGCGAGATCGACATGCACCAGCCGAGCGCACCCGCCGCCATCACCAGCACGGCGACGAGCCCCATGGTCTCGACCGTGTCGATCAGGATCGGCCAGAGCTGCTTCACTTCCAGCGTGCGGTAGACGAAGAAGCCGAGGAAGAGGGCGTAGAGGCAGGCGACGGCCGCGGCCTCCGTCGGCGTGAAGATGCCGGAGAACATGCCGCCCAGGATCAGCGGCGGGGTCATCAGCGCGAAGAAGCCACTGAAGAAGGTCCGGCCGATCTCGCGAAAGCCCTTGAACTTCTCCTTCCGGAAGCCTTGGCGCTTGGCGATCATCGCGACCATGACCATCAGCGACAGCCCCATCAGCACGCCGGGAATGACACCGCCGATGAAGAGCCGTCCGATCGAGACGTCCGCCGTCACGCCGTAGATCACCATCGGCAGCGAAGGCGGGATGATCGGCCCGATCGTCGCCGCCGCAGCGGTGATCGCCGCCGCCGTCTCCGGCCGATAGCCGGCTTTGCGCATGGCCCGGATCTCGATGGCGCCCGAGCCCGCGGCATCGGCCACCGCCGAGCCGACCATGCCGGCGAAGATCATGCTGGTCATGATCGAGGCGTGGGCATAGCCGCCGCGCAGCCAGCCGATCACCGCCGTCGCGAATTCGACGATGCGGTCGGTGATGCGCGCCGCCGCGAGGATGTTGCCCATCAGGATGAAGAGCGGCGCCGCGACGATCGGGAAGGAGTTCATCGCCTGCGCCATCTTCTGCGGCACGATCGAGGCCGAGAAGTCGCCGATCAGCACGAAGGCGAAGGCGGCCAGCCCCATCGAGGCGAAGAGCGGGAAGCCGGCCAGGATCGAGAGCAGCCAGACGGCCGAGATCTTGAAGATCAGCGCGCTCATTCCGCCGGCTCCTGCAGCGTCACCGCGACCGGCGGATGGGGCGAGTTCCGCCAGTTGCGCAGGTTGCCGACGAATTCGCTGAGCCCCTGCAGCGCCGTCACGATCCCGGCCAGCACCATCGGCGCGTAGAGCAGCCCCATCGAGAGCGGCACGGTCGTCGCTTCGAGATCGTGGTTGGCCTCGACGAGATGCACGCCGTACCAGACGGTCAGCCCGCCGAAGACGATCATCGCGAGCTGCATGATCGCCTCGGCCGAGCGCCAGCTGCGCGCGGGCAGCATGTCGTGGAAGAAGCGGATGCGGATATGGGCGCGCCGCCGGCTCGCCAGAATCCACCCTGTCACCGCGACCCACAGCATCAGGAAGCGCGAGACCTCGTCGGTCCAGATCAGCGGCTCGCCGAGCGCGCGCGTGACGATGCCGAGCGTGACGACGACGAGCAGCGCCACGATGAGGATCGCCGCGATCACCTCCATCAGGCGGTCGAAAAGCCTGGACCAGCGCGTCATGCGGATGCCTTTGCGACAGTGGAGATCAAACGCGCGTCATCCCGGGCGCAGCGAAGCGGAGACCCGGGATCCATCCCTGAGCATTTCCGGTGGAAGTTCCGGCATGGATCCCGGATCTGCGCGGCTAAAGCCGCTTGTCCGGGATGACTCGCGTGGTTCCGGGTAACGCCTTCACAGCGCCTGGATGCGGTCCCAGAGCCCCTTGCCCCATTTGCTCTCGAACTTCGCCGGCACGCTCGCCAGCACCGGCTTGCGGAAGGCCTCGTTGTCGGGCTTCGTCACCGTCATGCCCCCCTTGGCCATGCTGTCGGCCAGGCTCTTCTCCTGCTCCAGGATCTCGTTGTCCTGCCAGGTCGCGGCCTTGTCGACGGCGGCCACGACGATGTCGCGGTCGGCCTGCGGGATCTTCTGCCAGGCCGCCTCGTTCACGATCACGAGCCGCGGCGTGATGATATGCGCGGTCAGCACGAGGTATTTCTGGACCTCCGCCAGCTTGGCCGAGGCGATGGTCGGCAGGGGATTCTCCTGCCCGTCGACCGCCCCTTGCGAGAGCGCGAGATAGAGCTCCGAGAAGTTGAGCGGCGTCGGCCGTGCACCCCAGGCTTCCGCCATGGCGCGGAAGGTGTCGACCTCCGGCACGCGCAGCTTGAAGCCCTTCATGTCCTCGACCGAGTTGATCGGCTTCTTGCCACTGGTGAGATGGCGCACGCCGTAATAGTTGACGCCGATCATCCGCATGCCGCGCTTCTCGACCAGCGCCTTGTTGAGCTCGTCGATCAGCGGCGACTTCAGCGCGCGCGTCATGTGCGCCGCATCTTTCCAGATATAGGGCGCCTCGATGATCGAGAGCTGCGGCACGAACTGGCCGAGTTGCGCGGCGCCCTCGGTCACCATCGTCAGGGCGCCGCTCGCGACGGATTCGACCATGTCGCGCGAGGAGCCGAGCTGCCCGTTGGGAAAGGACTGGATCTCGACGCGCCCGCCGGTCTTTTCCTTGATCTCGGCGCCGGCCTTCACCGCGCTCTGCGGCGAGGGGTGGGTCGCCGGCTGGCCATCGGCCCAGCGCAACACCAATTGCTGCGCCCGCAGGATGCCGGGCGCGAAGACAGTTGCGCCTGCAGCGGCCGAACCCTGCAGGAAGCTGCGCTTCGTCAGTTTCACCATTGTCGTTCCCTCCCTGTTTCGGGCCGCACCGGCCACCACAACCCTCATCCTGAGGAGCAGCCGAAGGCTGCGTCTCGAAGGCTGCTCCAGATGGTTCCGGAGCCTCCTGGATCATCCTTCGAGACGCCGCTTCGCGGCTCCTCAGGATAAGGGCTGTGGATGTCGATGACGGCTCCTCCCTGATCGCGGCCGGTTCTCCGGCTCGTCGTGCTGCTGTCGTCAGTATTGCATCGCCCGTGTGCGGGCGTTGCCGATATGAGCCGCCATCGCCTCGGCCGCGCGATTGGGATCGCGCGTCTCGATCGCCGCGATGATGGCGAGATGGTCCTGCATCACCGGCACGATGATGCTGTTGTGGATGCGCGTCTCGTATTGCCGGATCAGCCGGATCTTCAGCCAGGTGACGCGGAAGGCCTGGCTGACGATCTCGTTGTCGAGGTGATCGATGATCGCCTCATGCATCAGCCGGTCGACCTCCTCCGCGTCCTCGATCAGCCGCTCGTCGCCGCCGGCCTGCGCCCGGGCCACGATCGCCTCGTGTCGCGCGCGCTGCACGGCGATCTCGGCGTCAGTGGCGTTCCGGGCGTAGAGCGCCGTCGCCTCCTTCTCGAGGAAGAGGCGGAACTGGAAGGCGTTGCGGATCAGATTGAGGTCGACATGGGCGACCTGCATGCCGCGCTGCGGCACGGTCTTGATCAGTCCCTCCGCCTCCAGCCGCGGGATCAGCTCGCGGATCGCGCCGAGCGGAAAGCCCGTCATCGCCACGAGCTCGCGCTGGGTCACGAACTGGCCGGGCTTGATCTCGCGCGCCAGCAATCGCTCGGTGAAGGAGGCATAGGCGCGCTCCCTCAGCTTCAGCGGTTCGCCCTCGCGCGGTTCCTGCTCCGGCTGGCTCACGGTCCCTCCTTCCGGCGTCCTTCTCAGGCGGCCTTGGCCTGGGTGATCGAATCGAAAGCTGCAAAGAGCCGCTTGCGGGTCGCCTCGTCCAGCGCTTCCAGCGGCGGGCGCATCGCGCCATAGCCGGGATCGCCATGGATATGGCCGACCAGCGCCTTCACCGCCGCCAGCACGGGATGCGAGCAGATCTCGTCGACGAGAGCGTTCACCACCGGGCTGTCCTTGCCCTCGTAGACCATCGGGCGCAGCAGCTCCGGCACCAGATTGGCGACGCCGCAGATCGTACCCTCGGCGCCGTTGCGCACCGCCTTGGCGAGCTGGCGCTCGTCGCCGACGAGAATGGCGAGTTCGCCATGCGCCTTGAGCAGCGCCTCGGTGTTGGCATAGCTGCCGGACGAATCCTTGACGCCGACGACGAGCCCGGGGAACGCGGTCTTCAGCCGCTGCACCAGCCCGACGCTGATATCCACCGCCGTCACCGACGGGATGTGATAGAGCACGACGTTGCGCGCGGAGGGGCCGAGCTTCTCGAAGAACTGCGAGAACCAGGCATAAAGCCCGTCGTCGCTGACGCCCTTGAAGTAGAAGGGCGGCGCGACGAGCAAACCCTTCGCCCCGGCATCGAGCGCCAGTTGCGCCTGCTCCACCGCCTCATGCAACGAGGCCGCCGCGATGCCGGCATAAATCTGCTTGGCAGGATCGATCCCCGCCCCGATCAGCGCTCCCATCATCGCCGTCCGCGCCGGCAGCCCGAGCGCCGCACCCTCGCCCGTCGTGCCGAACAGCGTGACGGAGTCGCAGCCACGAGCCAGGACATGGCGGGCATGATGGACGAGGCGCGGCAGGTCGACGGCGCCCCCCTCCCGCATCGGGGTCGTGATCGCGCAGGAGAGGCCGAAGCGGTTCTTGTCGGTGGCCATGTGAGGGACTTTCAGAGCTGAATGGTGACTGACATGTTAGTATGAAGACAGAACCGCCCACAAGCGATCCTCGAAGTTAACCGTCCTTGAGGCCCCCGGCCGAAAGTCCGGCGACGATCTGGCGCTGCGCGATCACGGTGACCATCAGCACGGGAAGCGTGACCAGCAGCGCCGCTGCCGCCAGCGGCCCCCAGGAGATCTGCTCGAAGGTCAGCGAATTGTAGACGGCCGAAGGCAGCGTCCGGCTCCCCTTACCGCCGAGCACCACCGAGAAGATGAAATTGTTCCAGGAGAAGATGAAGGCGAGGATGCCGCCGACGACGATACCGGGCTTCGCCAGGGGCAGCGCGACATGGCGGAAGGCCTGCCAGCTCGTCGCGCCGTCGATGCGCGAGGCATCCTCCAGCTCCATCGGCACGTTCTCGAAATAGCCGATCATGATCCAGACGATGATCGGGATGGTGATGACGAGATGGGTGATGACCAGCGCCGTGATCGAACCCACCAATCCCGTGATCTGGAACAACAGGAAGAGCGGGATCAGGTAGGACAGGGCCGGCGTCATCCGCGCGACCAGGATCAGCACCGCGAATTTATGCGCCTTGCCGCGCGCGATGCCGTAGCCGGCCGGCACGCCGACGATCAGCCCGAGCAGCACCGCACCGCCCGTGACCAGGATCGAGTTCCAGAGATAGAGCCCGAAATTGTTCTGGGCGAAGACGTCGACATAGTTCTTCAGCGTCGGCGGATTGGGGATGAAGATCGGCGGGAAGGCGGTGTTGTCGAGCTCGTTCTTGAGCGACAGCGAGATCATCCAGAGGAAGACCAGCACAGCCGGCGAGACCAGCACGAAGACCGAGGCCCAGAAGCCGACTTTCTTGAGCGTGCGGTTCATGGGCGATTCCTCCCCCCGCCGACGACACCCTCGCCGTCATCCCGGGCGCGGCGAAGCGAAGACCCGGGATCCATGCCTGAGCCTCGAAGGACCAGCGTTCCGGCATGGATCCCGGGTCTCCCTGCGGTCGCCCGGGATGACCGCGCGTTCTGGATCGGGAGCAGGCCCATCACGCGTTCCACTTCGACTTCTGCCGCGCATAGAGCAGCAGCAGCGAGAGCATGATGATGATGACGAAGAAGATCACCACGACGGCCGAGGCGTAGCCGATCTTGTAGAACTGGAAGGCCTGCAGATAGAGGAAGATGTTCAGCGTCTCCGACGCCGTGCCCGGCCCGCCCTGCGTGATCACGAAGATCGTGTCGAAGGCCTTCAGCGCATCGATGGTGCGGATCACGATCGCCACCATGATGAAGGGCCAGACCAGCGGCAGCGTGATGTGCCGGAACATGTGCCAGTCATTGGCGCCGTCGATCAGCGCGGACTCGTAGGGCTCGCGCGGCAGCCCGGCCAATCCTCCGAGCACGATCAGCATCACCAGCGGCGTCCAGTGCCAGACCTCGACCATCACCAGCGTCGGGATCACCGTCGACGGCTCGTAGACCCAGCCGGACGGCCCGATGCCGACGAGCGAGAGCAGGTAGTTCAGCACGCCGAGCTGCGGATGGAACATCATCGTCCAGACCAGCGCGACCGCGACCGGCGTCGCCATCATCGGCATGACGAAGATCGTGCGCAGCAGGCCCCGCATCGGGAACTCGCGGTGGAAGACCAGCGCCGCCGCCGTGCCAAACACGATCGGCAGGACCACGGCCAGTACGGTGAAATACAGCGTATGCCCCATCGACTCGATGAAGCGCTGGTCCTTCATCAGCTCGGCGAAATTGCCGAGGCCGACGAACTCCACGCCGCCGCCGATCTTCCAGTCCTGGCCGGACATGTAGAGCGTGAACAGCCAGGGGAAGACGATCACGGCAGCAATCACCAGCACGGCCGGCAGCGAGAACAGCCAGTAGCGCGGCGTGAAATCCGCCGAGGCCGCTGCGTTGGCCGCAGGTGTCGTGCTGACGATGCTGGCAGGCAGGGACGTGCTGGTCATGCGTTCTGCTTCGTTGGGAACCCATCGTCATGCTCGCCCTTGCGGCGAGCATCCACGTCTTGAACACGGTACGCGATCCAGGAAGACGTCGATGGTCGGGACGAGCCCGACCATGACGCCTCCCGCGTCGCGCGTTCCCTCACCCCTGCTCGCTCTTGGCGAGCACCGGAGCGAAAGTCTCGGTCGCCTTCTTGAGTTCGGCCGCGACATCCGCCCCGCCGATCGCATTGGTCAGCGCCACGCCGAAGACGTCGCGGAACTCGGTCACCGGGACGATCTGCGGCAAGCCGGCCCGCGCGATCTTGGCCGAAGCGAGCAGGCACTCGAAATACTGCTTGCCGAACTTCGACTGCTGGATCGTCTCGGTGTCGAGATAGGCCGAGGAACGGCCGGGCGCGCCGGCGCCGGCCTTGAGCATCGCGATCTGGTTCTTCTTGTTGGTCATGAACTGGAGGTAGAGCCAGGCTGCCTCCTTCTTCGAGGAGCCGCGCGAGATGCCCATGCCGTCGGCGAACATGCCGGCGTGATGTGCCTTCGGCCCAGGCGGCGTCACGCCATAGCCGACCTTGCCGACGATGCGCGACTTCGACGGGTCCTCCAGCGGCGTGGCAAAGCCGATGCCGTCGAGCCACATCGCGGCGCGGCCCTGCATGAAGGTGGTCTGGCACTCGTTCCAGTTGAAGCCGACCTGCCCGGCAGGACCCGTCTCCTTGTTGAGCTTGCGATAGAGATCGGCCGCCCAGATCGCCTCCGGCGTATCGGTGAGCAGCTTGCCCTCCGGCGAGGTCGTCTCCATGCCCTGTCCGAGCATCAGCGATGTCCAGACCGGGACGTTGGCGTTCTTCAGGCCGCGCGAGACGAAGCCGGCGATGCCCTTGGCGGGATCGTGCAGCTTCTGTGCGACGGTGAACATCTCCTCCATCGTCTTCGGGTAGGCCACGCCCTTCGCGTCGAAGAGCTCCCTGTTGTAGTAGACCATCCAGTAATCGACGAAGAACGGGATCGTATCGAGCGCCCCGTCGGCCTGCCGCGCATAGGCGACCGGGCCGGCCCCGAAATCGGCGAAGTCGAAATCCGGAGCGGTCAGCGCGGCGTTCTTGATGTAGGGATCGAGGTTCTCGAACCACTTGCCCTTGGCCGCCATGCGCTTCTGGACATGGAGCGAGATGCCGCTGACGTCGAAGCTCGGCTTGCCCGAGGCGAACTCGATCACCGCCTTCTGGCGCTGCTGCTGCTCCGGCACCTGCTCGGACGAGACCTTGATGCCGGTGAGCTCGGTGAACTCCTTCTCCGCCTGCTGCATCAGGTCGGAGCGCGGGTTCTTGACCAGCAGCACGTCGATCGACTGGCCGGAGAACTTCTTCCAGTCGAACGCTCCCTGCGCCTGCGCCTTCCGCAGCACCAGCGGCGAGGCGAGTGCGGCGGCCGCGCCACCCAGCAGAACACGACGGGTCGGCTTGAGAATGCTGTCGGTCATCGGCGTCCTCCCCAGGACTTGAATACGGCCCGTTTCGGGCCTTTGATGTCGCGCGGAGCATGAGGCGGATATCGCCTCGATCTTCCGCGATCGGGCAGGACGCTATTCTTCTTTCAGGCCGGTTGCAAGCTAACATGTTGGCGTGCACATAGTGTCGTCATACCGCCCCGTGCATCCGCTTGAATCCGCGAGAGCCGCCCCGTGACGAGCCCGCCCCGCATCGATTCCCACCAGCATTTCTGGCGGCTCGCCCGTGGCGACTATGGCTGGCTGACGCCAGCCCTGAAGCCGATCTACCGCGATTTCGAGCCCGCCGACCTTGCTCCGCATCTTGCCGAACACGACATCGCCTCCACCATCCTGGTCCAGGCCGCACCGACCGAAGCCGAGACGCGCTTCCTGCTCGACCTCGCCGCCGCCACCCCCTTCGTCGCCGGGGTGGTCGGCTGGGCGGATTTCGAGGCGCCGGATGCCCCCGCCCGCATCGCCGCGCTGGCGGCGGACCCACTGCTGGTGGGCCTGCGCCCGATGGTGCAGGACATTGCCGATCCGCACTGGCTCGCGCGGCCCGAGCTCGCCCCCGCCTTCGCGGCGCTGAAGCAGCACGGCCTCGTCTTCGACGCGCTGGTCAAGCCGCCGCAGATCCCGGCCCTCCTCACCCTGCTGGAGCGCGAGACGGAACTGCCCGTCGTCATCGACCACGGCGCCAAGCCGGATCTCGCCGGCGCCGACCTCTCCGACTGGCGCGGCGGCATAGCGGCGCTGGCGGCCCGGCCGAACACCGCCTGCAAGCTCTCCGGCCTCGTCACCGAAGCCGGGCCGGGCTGGACCGACGCGGCGCTGGCACCGGCCGTCGCGCATCTCCTCGCCTGCTTCGGCCCGGAGCGCCTGCTCTGGGGCAGCGACTGGCCGGTCGCGACGCTCGCCGCCTCCTATGGCCAATGGCGCGCCGCCGCCGAGCGGCTCACCGCCACGCTCTCCGAACCGGAGCGCGCCGCGCTCTTCGGCGGCAACGCCGCCCGCATCTATCTGACGAACAGGGGCCGCCGCCCATGCTGAAGAACCTCGATCCCGTGCTCTCCGCCGATCTGCTCTGGGTGCTCGCCGCCATGGGCCATGGCGACGACCTCGCTTTGGTCGACGCCAACCACCCGGCCGAAACCATCGCCAGCGCCACCACGAGCGGCAGGCTGATCCGCCTGCCCGGCCTGACGATGCAGCGCGCCGCGCGCGCCGTCCTCTCGGTGCTGCCGATCGACGATTTCGAGCCGGAGCCGCTCCGGCGCATGGAGGTGGTGGGGGATGCGGCGGCGCTTCCCGAGGTGCAGCGCGCCGTGCAGGCCGAGATCGACGCGGCGCTCGGCCGCTCCGAACCGCTGGCGGGCATCGAGCGCTTCGCCTTCTACGAGGCGGCGCGGCGCGCCTTCGCGGTGGTGCAGGTCGGCGATCCCCGCCCCTATGGCTGCTTCCTGCTGCGCAAGGGCGTCATCGCCGGCGAGCCGGGCTGAGCGCCCGCCCCGGCCGCGACAGAAACGCGCCGTCGCGCTCGGCATCCCGCGCCTGCCGCACCTGCGCGGCATGCGCGGCCTCGTCGCAAGGCGGCCGCGGCCGCGCGGCGCGCTTCGCCTTGACGGCCGCCGGCGGCGTGGATGCGGGCGGTGGCGCCGGCTGCGGGGTTTTCGTTCTCGCCTGCTCGTCCGCGTCGAGACGCCGCCGCGCCTCGCGGTCGGCCTCCTCGGGGCCGAGCCCGGCGCTGCGCGCCGTCATCGCGAGACGGAGATATTGCTTGTCGGTCTCGGGCATCGCGGCGAAGAAGTCGCGCATGCAGGCGCCCGGATCGGGGTTGTGGCAGGTGCCGCCGCGGCGACAGGCCTTGTGCTGGCAGAAGGACCAGACCTTGAGCGCATCGACGATCATGCGGTGCTGGCGGGCGCGCTGCCGCTTGTAGTCGGCTTCCCACTGCGCCTGCTCGGGCGTCTGCGAGGATTCCCACGTCATGATCCTGCTCCCCGTTCCTCGTCGCCCCGTCTCGCGTCATGCCCGGGCTTGGCCCGGGCATCTTCGAACAGGAGGCCCCGGAGCCTTGTCCGGCCCGCGATTCTCGCCCCCCCTCGGGTCACCCGAGAATGACGGGCGTGGGGCCCGCATTGACGCGCATGCCTTCGCCCGCCCGCGC
>NZ_JBFTOA010000012.1:0-143743 GCF_056397745.1 Allobosea sp. 05L423
CGTGCGCTCTACAAATTCCGACACGTGCGCTCTACAAATTCCGACAGGAACTCGCCCGGTGTCCCGGACGTCAGCCCCAGCCTCATCAGGAAGCGCAGAAGAGGCGCCGCTCAGCGGCGGCGCCGTCTCGATGGGTGGCTTATAGGACACCAAAAGAACCCCTGTCAACACGTCTGGATCACTATTCTTCGATTTCCGATTCCGCGCACCTTGAAGGCCCTCGCCAAGGGACGGCCGCACACGGTGGCAGCCACGTCCGGGCTGACGAAAACCCCGGCTTTGGTGGGGATCTTAGGAGGCACGCGCGGTGCCCAGCAGGATGCCGGGAAGCCGGCGACAACGCGCGCGGAGCAAGCGCTCAATGCGCGCCAGCCCTCACGAAGTTCCGCAGTTCAGCCGTCTGCGGGTCTGCGAACAGCGACTTCGACGCCCCCTGCTCCCAGATCTTCCCCTGATGCATGAACACCGTGGTGTCGGCGACCGTCCGGGCAAAGTTCATCTCGTGGGTGACGAGCAGCATGGTCATGCCACCCTTGGCGAGCTTCTCCATGACCAGCAGCACCTCACCTGTCAGCTCCGGGTCGAGTGCCGAGGTCACCTCGTCGAAGAGCATCACCTTCGGCTTCATCGCCAGCGAGCGGGCGATGGCGACGCGCTGCTGCTGGCCGCCGGAGAGATTGTCCGGATAGCTGTCGAACTTCTCGGAGAGGCCGACCTGCGCCAGCACCTCCTTCGCCAGCGTCAGTGCCTCTGCTTGCGACACGTTCTGGGTGATGCGCGGCGAGAGCATGATGTTCTGGCCCACCGTGAGATGCGGGAACAGGTTGTAGCTCTGGAAGACGATGCCGACGTCCTTGCGCAACTCGCGCAGCTTCTTCGGGTCCTGGGTCATGGTGTGGCCAGCGACCTCGATCTTGCCGGCGTGGAAGGTCTCGAGCCCGTTGATACAGCGAAGCAGGGTCGACTTGCCGGAGCCGGAGCGGCCGATGATGGCGACGACCTGGCCCGTGTCGACGCTGAGCGAAACGCCCTTCAGCACCTCCAGCGAGCCAAAGCGCTTATGGACGTCTTCAATGAGAACGGCTGGCATTCATCACCTTTTCGAGATGGCGGCTGAGCCGGGACAGCGGGAAGCAGATCGCGAAATAGATCGCCCCGACCAGGGTGAAGATCTGGAAGGCCTGATAGGTCGCATTGTTGACCAGCATGCCCGCGCGCATCAGGTCGACGAAGCCGACGACCTGGACGATCGAGGTGTTCTTCACGAGCTGGACGAGGAACCCCACCGTCGGCGGCAGCGAGATGCGGATCGCTTGCGGCAGGATCACGTAGCGATAGGTCTGCGCCGTCGTATGCGCCAGCGAAGCCGAGGCCTCCCATTGCTGGCGCGGCACGGATTCGATGGAGCCGCGCCAGATCTCGGCGAGATAGGCCGAGACGTAGATCGAGAGCGAGGCGGAGGCCGCGAGGAAGGGCGGCAGCTCGATGCCCAGGGCCGAGAGCCCGTAATAGCTCATGAACAGCACCATGAGCACCGGGATCGACTGGATCACCAGGATGTAGCCCGCCGCGAAGCGACGCAGCCAGCGGATGCGCGACAGACGCATGATCGCGAAGACACCGCCTAGGATGCCGCCGATGAAGAAGGCGATGGCGGTGAGCGCCAGCGTCCAGCCGGCGGAGCGCAGGATGAAGAGGGCCTCGGGCCAACCGAAGGTCTGCATCAGGCGGCCTCCCCATGCGCTTCGGTGAGGCGCGCGAGGCCCGACACCTGCGGGAAGAGCTTCCGGCCGAGCCAGTTCAGGAAGAGCTTCAGCGAGAGCGCCAGCACGAGATAGATGACGGTGACGACGATGTAGGTCTCGAAGCTGCGGAACGTGTCCTGCTCGATGATCGCGGCCGTTCCGGAAAGCTCCTGCACCGAGACGAAGGAGCAGATGCTGGAGGCCAGCATCATCAGAACGAACTGGCTCGACAGCGCCGGCCAGACGCGGGCGAAGGCGGGCTGCAGCACGACGTGCTTCAGGACCTGCCATTTGCTCATCGCCAGCGCGAGCCCGGCCTCGATCTGCGATTTATGAATGGAGTCGACGCCGGCGCGAATGATCTCGGTGGCGTAGGCGGCGAGGTTGAGCGTCATCGCCAGGATGGAGGCTTCGAGTCCGTTGAGGCGGATGCCGATCTGCGGCAGTCCGAAGAAGATCATGAAGAGCTGCACCAGAAACGGCGTGTTCCGCATCAGCTCGACATAGGCGTCGACGATGTAGCCGGCCCAGCTGCCGGCGAGGCTGCGCAGCGCGGTCATCGCCGTCGCCAGCACGAGGCCGAGCGTGATCGCGACGAAGGACAGCGCAATCGTCAGCAGGACCCCATTCAGGATCATCGGCCATTTGGATAAGACGTCTTGGAAGAGCAACGGCGCGCTCCTTCGGCCCTGGAGGTCGAGGATTTCGCCAGCGCGCTGGATCGCGCGCCGGCGCGTCGATGAGAGCGGGATCAGAAGGTCGGCAGCGGCGGCAGCGGGCTACCGACCCACTTTTGCGCGATCGCGTCGAGCTCCCCGTTCTGCTTGACGTAGTAGATGAAGTTATTGAGCCACTGGCGCAGCTCCCAGGCGTCCTTGCGCATGGTCATCGAGTTCGGCTGCATGCCGAAGACGAATTTGAGCTCGGTCTCGGTCTCGCCGCGCGCCTTCATCGCGGCATTGGCCTGCGCATCGGGGCCGGCGATGGCCTCGACCTGGCCGGAGAACAGCGCCTGCATGGTGGTGGCGTCGTCCTCGAAGCGCAGGATGGTGAGGTTCAGCTCCTTCTCCCGGTTGGTGAACTCGCGCTCGACGCTGGAGCCACGGTTGACGCCGACCTTGCGCCCCTTGAGATCGTCCCAGGTTTTGATGGCGACGTTCTTCTTGGCGTAGATGCCTGTCTGGAAGGCGCTGTAGGGAATCGAGAACATCACCGCCTTGGCGCGCTCGGGCGTCGGCGCGAGCGTCGCGACGAGGAAGTCGACCTTGTTGGCCTCAAGCGCAGGAATACGCGCCGGCGGAGTGAGCTGCACCATCTCGACCTTGACGCCGAGATATTTGCCGATCAGCGCGATGACGTCCGCGTCGTAGCCGACAGCATTGCCCTGCGAGTCGACCGAGCCATAGGGCGGTGCGCCGATCAGCACGCCGATCTTGACCGAGCCGCGCTTGATGATGTCCGTGACCGTCTGGGCCGAGGCCTGGCTTGCGGCCAGCATGCCGGCTCCCAGCGCCAGCAGCGTGCCGGCAATCCTGAAATGCTTGAAAAGACCCATGGTGCGTTTCCCTGCTGTTTGCGGATTGTCCGCGGTTGGCCCAGCCGGCTTCTTGGCGTCCGGCTCGGAAATCGAAGATCAGGCTGCGGCTTTGCCCTGGCGCACGAGGTTGGTCAGAGGCTCGCCGGCGAAAGAGCGCCGGATGTTGTCGGCGATCGTCTGCTGGCGGCGGCGGATCGTGCCGCTCGTCCAGCCCGACATGTGCGGCGTCATCACGATGTTCGGCAGCTCTTGAAAAGGCAACGAGCCTGGCAGGGGATTCATGTCGTCGGGAGAGGGATATCGGTACCAGGTGTCGATCACGGCGCCACCGATACGCTCGTGCTTGAGCGCCTCGTACAGGGCGGCCTCGTCGAGCAATGGACCGCGCCCGACATTGAAGACAACGGCATTGCGGCGCATCGCGGCAAAGGCGTCCGCGCCGACGATTCCCCGGGTTTCCGGGGTAAGCGGCAGCGAGACGACGATCGCGTCGGCCGAACCCCAGAATTCGCCGAGCTGGTCGAGCGTAAAAGAACGGTCGACGGTTTCGGAGGTCGCGACCGGGCTGCGGTTGGCCACGTTCACCTGCATCTCGAATGCCTTGGCGCGCCGCGCCACCGCCTTGCCGATATGCCCGAAGCCGAGCAGGCCGATGGTCTTGCCGGCGATCTCGCCATGGACGCGATCGGGCGCGCCGGCCCAATAGGCCCAATCCCCTCGCCGCAAGCGCTGATCGGCATCGGCGAGCGGGATGTGCCGCGCCAGCAAAGCGCTCATCACATATTCCGCGATCGCCTGCTCGTGGCCGAAGCAGTTGCAGAGGTTCGTCTCGGGCGGGAGCTCGTCGAGCTGGACCGCGTCATAGCCGGCTCCCGGGACGTGGAACAGGCGCAGGCTCGCGGGGGTGGGAAGCGTGGCATCGAATTTCACGCCGACGATGACGTCGGCCGCGGCATAGGCCAGACGATCCGCCTCGGTCTCCAGCCGGTCCGGAAGAACCCTGATATCGGCACCCGCTCCCGCCAGCTCGGCAAAGCCATGGCTGAAGGAGGCGGCATTCTCACCATGGAAGACGATGCGCATGATCGGGCGGCTTTCCTTAGGTCAGGTATTTAGCAGCGGCTCGACGCTGCAATCCAGTAAAGAAGGGTCAATGGCGGCTTCCATCTCGTCGAACATGCCGTCGACGAAACCGATCAGCGCATCCGAGGCCGCGACGGCGCGGTCGCCATGGCGTGTCGCGATGGCGTTCAGCACGGCGAGATGGTGGTCGATCGTGCCTTCCAGCCCGACATGCCGGGGCATGTAGTTGTGGTAGATGAAGCCGATGCGCCGGAAGATCGTGTGCAGCGGGCGCAACGTATGCTCCAGGAAAGGCTCGGCCGCGGCCGACAGCACCATCTGGTCGATGCGTCTGTCGAGCGTGTTGAATTCGGCAAGCGTCAGCTCTGTCCGGCGCTCCCGCAGCAGGCGCTCCATATGCAGCATCTGGTTGCGGTGCGAAGGTCCGGCGCGCTCGGCCGCGAGGCCGATGACGAAGCGCTCGAGATCGCGCCTGAGCTTGAGCAGCAGGCGCTCGCGCGCAAGGTCGATCGGGGCGATCTGCAGGCCGTGGCGCGGACGGATAATGATCAGCGTGTCGGCCGCGAGCCGGTTGACGGCGTTGTGAACCGGGGTCCGGCCGAAGCCCGTCAGATCCTGGAGATCCTGCAGGGCAAGAAAACGGCCCGGGCTGAGCTCGCAAGTCACCAGCATCTCTTCGATGCGGCCATAGGCAAGCTCGAACAGGTTCACACGGTTGCGCCGCTTCGACACGGCCGTGTCGTCGGCTGCGACCAGTCGCGGCTGGTTATGGCGCTTCGCCATGCCCTGCTCCTCCCCATGCGGCGCTTCGAATCCCGTGTGGCGTTTCGAAACAACGCCATCTTGCGCCCGACGATAAACATGTTGTGAAATTTTACAAGCACTCCTATGATTTCGGCCTGCGCGGTCATCAACGCCTTTCGGCGGGGCCGCGCGACAAGCGAACAAGGCGCTCCCCGAGCTCGTCTCGCCGAAGAGCGCAGCTCCCGGGAGGCCGATTTGAAGATCACCGCGATCGAAACCTTGCGGACCGAAGAGTTCGCCAACGTCCTCTGGGTGCGGGTGCACACCGATGCCGGAATCATCGGCCTCGGCGAGACGTTCTACGGCGCGGCTTCGGTGGAAGCCCATTTGCACGACACGCTCGCGATGCGGCTGCTCGGCAAGAACCCGCTGCATATCGAGGCGCTGCACAAGGAGATGACCAACCTGCCGATGGCGCAGGCCTCGACCGGCGTCGAATCGCGCGCCACCTCGGCGGTCGACATCGCGTTGTGGGACATCTTCGGCAAGGTCTGCGGCCAGCCGGTGCACCAGATGCTCGGCGGCCTCTGCCGCGACAAGCAGCGCATCTACAACACTTGCGCCGGCTACAAATATGTCCGCTCCCACAACATCAAACCGGTATCGACCTGGAATCTCGGCGCGACCAGCGGCCCCTATGAAGATCTGGACGGCTTCATGAACCGCGCCGACGCGGTCGCCGAGAGCCTGCTCGAAAGCGGCATCACGGCGATGAAGATCTGGCCCTTCGATCCGCCCGCGATCGAGAACCAGGGGCTCTACATCACGCCCGAGCAGATGCGGAAGGCGATCGAGCCGTTCGAAAAGATCCGCAAGGCCGTCGGCGACAGGATGGAGATCATGGTCGAGTTCCATTCGCTCTGGAACCTGCCGACCGCGATCAAGATCGCCCGCGCCCTCGAGCCCTACGAGCCGAGCTGGTACGAGGACCCGATCCGGATGAACTCGCCGCAGGCGCTGGCCGAGTTCGCCCGCTCGACGACGGTCTCGGTGACGGCCAGCGAGACGCTGGGCTCGCGCTTCCCCTACAAGGACATGCTCGACCGTGACGCGATGCACGTCGTCATGGCCGACCTCTGCTGGACCGGCGGCCTGACCGAGGGCCGCAAGATCGCCGCGATGGCCGAAACCTATCACCGGCCTTTTGCGCCGCATGACTGCATCGGCCCGGTCGGCTTCATCGCCGCGATCCACGCCTCCTTCAGCCAGCCAAACACGCTGATCCAGGAATCGGTGCGCGCCTTCTACACCGGCTGGTACAAGGAGCTCGTCACCGAGATGCCGGTCATCAAGGACGGCTATGTCTATCCGATGGAGGCGCCGGGATTGGGCGTGGAACTGCTCCCGGCCGTCTTCGAGCGCCCGGACCTGCATCATCGTCGTTCGAGCCTGTGAGGATTTCAGGATGACCAATCCGCTCTTCGATCTCACTGGTCGCACCGCTCTCGTCACAGGCTCCTCGCGCGGCCTCGGACGGGCGATGGCGGAAGGGCTTGCTGCCGCTGGTGCGCGCATCCTCGTCAATGGGACCGACCCCGAGCGCGTCGCAACCGCGGTCAAGGAGATGCGTCAGGCCGGATTCGAGGCTGATGCCGCGCCCTTCGACGTCACCTCCGAGGAGCAGGTCACGAAAGCCTTCGCCGACTTCGATGCGTCAGGTGTCGCGGTCGATATCCTCGTCAACAACGCCGGCATTCAGTTCCGCAAGCCGATGGTCGAACTGGCGACGGTGGACTGGCAGCGCGTGATCGACACGAACCTGACATCGGCCTTCGTGATCGGACGGGAAGCCGCGAAACGCATGATCGCGCGCGGCCACGGCAAGATCATCAACATCGGCTCGCTGACCAGCGCCTTGGCACGGGCCACCGTCGCCCCCTACACCGTGGCCAAGGGCGGCATCAAGATGCTGACCCAGGCCATGGCGGCCGAGTGGGCAGAGCACGGCATTCAGGCCAATGCCATCGGCCCCGGCTACATGCTGACCGACATGAACCAGGCGTTGATCGACAATCCCGCGTTCGATGCATGGGTCCGAAGCCGCACGCCATCGAAGCGCTGGGGCAGGCCTGACGAACTGATTGGAACGGCCGTATTTCTTGCCGCGCCAGCATCGAACTACGTCAACGGTCAAATAATATACGTCGATGGAGGAATGATTTCCGTTTTATAACATCGTGTTAGAGCGAATAAATTGGCATGCCTCGCCTGGCATTCGAATAAGAACCACGCATGAGGCCCTTCGTTTTCCGACCGTGTTCACGCGCCGCGCAGCTCTCTATGGAGCTCGTCCGCGGTGAACCGCTCCAGATCGAGGGCCGGCAGCAGATCGTTCTCGGCGCGGAAATCGCGGGCGCAGATCGCGTCGAACAGAGCGATGCCGGCCTTGTGGAGCGGTAGCGGCACCCCGGCGATCCGGCCCAGCGCTTCGAGCGGCACCAGCCCGAAGGGCACGTCCTCGGTGATGAAGCGAGTTTCCAGCGTCTTGGGGCCGAGCAGTTCGGGACGGTTCCTGTAGACGGCGGCGGCCATCTCGCCGACAGGGCCGGCAGCGACGCCGAAGGAATGGACATAGTGGTCCTGCACGCTGCGGACCGAGAGGCCGAAAGCTCCGGCCAGCGCCAGGCGCTCGACATCCATGGCATCGACGATGCGCCCGACGCCCTGGGTGATCGAGCCGTAGTTCGGCCAGTCCTCGCCGCGCTCGGCGCGCGTCAGGTTGCCCAGCATGTTGGCGACATGCGCCGGCGGATTGAGGTTGCTGAGCATGATGGCCAGCAGGTCTTCGCGCAGCTCGAACCGATCGCCGAAAAGGGAACGGCAGACGTCCAGACCAACCTGCGCGTGACCGGCAGGGAGAGTGGCAACGTCGAGCTTGGCCCGGATGCCCGAGACATGGACGCTGCGCGGGCCGCTCTTGCGCGCGGTGAGCGCCGTTGTCGCCCAGGCGGCGATCGGAATGTCGACCCCGCGCGCGCTCAGCAGGCGATGCAGATAGAGCGCTGCGAAGGAGCAATGGGCGCTGATGATGACGATCTGCCCGGCGGCGAGATGCGGGGCGATGGCGTCCAGCACCGCCCTGAACCCATTGGCCTGAACCGCGACGATGACCACCTCAGCGCCGCCAACGGCTTCGGCGCAATGGCGGGCGATCCGCAACGGCAAGTCGGCTTCGAGCTTGCCAGTGACGGTCAGCAAGGCATCGCCGGAGAAATCGGCCAGGGCCGCGCCGCTCGGCGACCAGATCACGGGCTCATGCCCCTGGCCGGTCAGGTAGGCGGCATAGCCGCGCCCGATCCCGCCGAAGCCGACGATGGCGACGCGCATGGGTAATCCCCCGAGTGGTTTCAGATGATTTCGAGACCGCCCAACACGTGCCGGTGGACGACGGTTTCCAGGCCGGGCTTATCGCGTTCGCGCAGGCGTTCGACGATCTCGTAGTGGTCCCGTACCGTGTCGGCGAGCAGCGCGGCGGTGTTCTTTTCGCGCGTCAGCGTAACGGGAACGCGGCTACGTAAATCGAAAATCATCGAGACAAGGTCGCGGTTCGGGCAGAAGTCGAGCATTGCGGCGTGGAAAGCGTAGTTCGCCTCCTCCTGCGCAAGCACCGTGCCGGAACTGACGGCCGCGGCGAAATCGTCAGCCCGCAGTTGCAGCCGCTCCAGCCCTGCCTCGTCGATACGCTTCAGCACTTCGCCGGCCGCCGCAACCTCAAGGATGGCACGGATCGTCACGACATTGCGGTAGCGCTCCTTGTCGAAGGTCTCGACGCGGTAACCGCGATTAGCCTCCAGCTTGACGAAGCCCTTTTCCTCGAGCCGATCCAGCGCCTGGCGAATGTCGAGCCGCGAGGCGCTGTATTGCGTTTCGAGATCGACTTGCTTCAGCCACGAGCCTGCACTGAGGCGGCCGGTGCTGATGTCCCTCTCGATCAGCTTTGCCAGTTCTCGTGCCCGCGACGCACTGCCGCCAGCAGCGCGCCCGCGGCGCTCTCCAGCATCTGTCTTATCTTGCTGAGTTACCAAAGCCATTAGTGCCGTGTTCCGCAGACGAATCCGAGCATGACCGCAACCATCATCGCCCGCTTTGCTGCCCAATCGCAATTCATACTCAGGGCGGTCGAACACACCCGCGGAGATGAGATCTCCTGCATATGCACTCCCATTAAGCAAAATATCCCACAAGTCGAGATTGACAGATGCCAATCATGAACTCAGGATTGGCGCCAAAGTCAAGAACAGGGGATTGTCATGCGCAACCAGGCCTCAGCCCGCCGCCTCGCCGCCGCCCTCGCCTTCGGGATAAGCTCCCTCGCCCTGATCGCTCCCGCGGCGGCACGCGACCTGACGATCGCGCTGTCGAGCAACGTCAACACGCTCGATCCGGACAAGTCGACGACGGTCGGCACGGACCTCAGCGTCGCCGCGCATATCTACACCCCGCTGGTCGATCGCGGGCCCGACCTGAAGCTGAGGCCCGGTCTCGCCACCAAATGGGAAGCGATCGGAGACACGGCCTGGCGCTTCACGCTGCGCGAGGGCGTGACCTTCTCGAACGGCGAGCAGCTCGACGCCGAGGCCGTGAAGTGGAACGTCGAGCGTGTGCTCGATCCGAAGACCGGTGCGCGCAACAAGCCGTGGTTCGCCGCCATCAGCGAGGTCAGGGTCGTCTCGCCGACCACCGTCGAATTCGTCACCAAAGGCGCTTATCCCGACCTGCCCGACCAGATGTCGATGTTCCTGCTGATGCCGCCGAAGTGGACGGCGGAGAACAACCCTTCCGTGGCGGCGCTCGGCAGCGGCCCCTACGAGCTCGTGCGGTTCGCCAGCGGCGACCGGGTCGTGCTGAAGGCGCGCAAGGACTATTGGGGCGAGAAGCCGGCTTTCGACAACGTCACCTTCCGCATCATTCCGGAGGATTCCTCCCGGATCGCGGCGCTCCAGGCCGGCGATGTCGACCTCATCACCGGCTTCCCGACTTCCGAGATCGCGCGCATCAAGGCGGGCGGCAAGGCCGAGGCCTCCTCGGTGGCCGGCACGCGCGGCATGTTCATCAAGCTCAACGGGCTGAAGGCGCCCTTCAAGGACAATCCCAAGCTCTGGCGAGCGCTCAACCTCGGCATCGATCGCAAGGCGATCAATGACGGGCTGCTCGACGGCCTCGCCCAAATCAGCGCCTGCCAGCCGCTTTCCCCGGTCTATTTCGGCTTCAACCCCGATCTGAAGCCGGTGCCCTACGATCCCGCCCAGGCCAAGAAGCTGCTGGCCGAGGCCGGCTTTGCCAATGGCCTGACCATGGATCTCGAAGTTCCGACGGGGCGCTACATCCAGGCTTCCGACATCGCCCAGGTCGTCGCCTCTCAGCTCGGGGAGATCGGCGTCACCGTGAAGCTGCGCGAGATGGAATTCGGCGCCTTCATGAACAAGTACATCGTCGGCAAGAACCTCGGCGACTCCGCCTATTTCGGCCTGGGATGGCCGACGCTCGATGCGGGCGGGCTCCTGAACTTCTGGGAGAAGGAAAACCCGCAATCCTATTGGGAGAGTGCGAGCTTCAACGAAGCCGCCAAGGCTGCACGCTCGACCAACGACGCAGCCAAGCGCACCGAGCTCTACCGCAAGCTCACCGCGCAGCTCTGCGAGGATTCGCCCTCGATCTTCATGTTCTTCACGCCGATCACCTACGCCCAGTCCAAGAGCATCGCGTGGCAGGCGCGTGGAGACGACTGGGTCCGCGCGATCGACATCAAGACGCGCTGACGGCAACCGAAACGAGCTGAGCGGCGGGCTCCATCGGCCCGCCGTCGGGACAGCATTGCCTGAATTTCCGATCAACCGGATCGCGACAAAAGTCATGACCGCACAAGACGAAACCACCCTGAAGCTACGTGTCGGCGTCGATTCCGGCGGCACTTTCACCGATGTCTGCATGTTCGACGAGACGCATGGCGAGATCCATGTCTGGAAGGTGTCGAGCACGCCGCAGGACCCGTCGCTCGGCATTGCCGGGGGCATCGAGCAGGGCGTCGCCGAGGTCGCCAAGGCAACGGGGCAGAAGGTCGACGTCGTCTATTTCGGCCATGGCACCACGGTCGCCACCAACGCGCTGATCGTCGGGCGCGGCGCCGAGACGGGCCTGATCACCACCAAGGGCTTTCGCGACGTGCTGGAGCTGCGCCGCCAGAAGCGCGATTCCCTCTACGACATCCAGACGCAGAAGCCGCGCATCCTGGTGACGCGCGACAAGCGGCTCGAGGTCAGCGAGCGCGTGCGCTTCGACGGCAGCATCCACACCGCCCTCGACGAGGACGAGGTGCGCGCCGCCGCCCGCAAGCTCAGGGAGCAGGGCATCACGACGGTCGCGGTGTGCTTCCTGTTCTCATTTGTCGAGCCGGCGCATGAGAAGCGCGTCAAGGAGATCCTGGCCGAGGAAATGCCGGACGCCTTCGTCTCGATCTCGCACGAGGTCGCGCCCGAGTTCCGCGAATATGAGCGGCTCTCGACCACGGTCGTGAACGCCTATCTCGGCCCGATCATGAAGTCCTATCTCTCGAAGCTGCAGCCGCGGCTGGCGGAGATCGGCATCGACGCCCATCCGCATCTGACGCAGTCGAATGGCGGCGTGATCTCGTCCGAGGTGGCGCAGAACTTCCCGGCGCGCACCGTGCTCTCTGGCCCGGCGGCCGGTGTCATCGGTGCGCTCTCGGTCGGCGGACTCGCCGGCTTCGACAACGTCATCACCTTCGACATGGGCGGCACCTCGACCGACGTCTCGCTGATCGACCGCGGTCGGCCTCAAATGTCGAACGACGCCGTCGTCCACGGCTATCCGCTGAAGCTGCCGATGCTCGACATCCACACCGTCGGCGCCGGCGGCGGCTCGATCGCCCATATCGATGCCGGCGGGTTGCTCAAGGTCGGCCCGCGCTCGGCCGCGGCCGACCCCGGCCCGGTCTGCTACGGGCGCGGCAACGAGGAGCCGACGGTCACCGACGCCAATGTCGTGCTGCAGGTGCTGAACCCGACGCATCTCCTGAACGGGCGCATGAAGATCGACCAGGCGCGTGCCAAGGCCGCGATCGGGCGCCTGGCCGACCAGCTCGGGCTCGGCGTCATGGAGACGGCGCAGGGCATCATCAGCGTGGTCATCGCCAATATGGCGAAGGCCATCCGCGTGATCTCGGTCGAGCGCGGCTATGACCCGCGCGACTATGTCATGCTCGGCTTCGGCGGCGCCGGCCCGATCCATGCGGCGCGGCTCGCCCGCGAACTGGAGATCCCGCGCCTCGTCGTCCCGAAATATCCGGGCATCATGTGTGCGCTCGGCCTGCTGCTGACCGACCTGCGGACCAATCTCTCGCTGACGCGGCTCCTGCCCCTGAGCGAGGCCGGCGCGCCGGGCATGGAGACCGGCTTCGCCGGCCTCGAAGAGCGCGGGCAGGACTGGTTCGCCCAGGAGGCGATCCCGGTGGAGCGGCGCTCGCTGATCCGCTCGGTCGACATGCGCTATGGCGGCCAGGGCTATGAGCTCACCGTGCCCTGCCCGGCCGGCCCGATCGATGCGGCGGCGCTGGTGAAGTTGCGCGCGGAGTTCGAGCGCATCCACAAGCAGGTCTATGGCTATATCGCCGCCGAGGAGCCGGTGCAGGTCACGACCCTGCGCATCGAGGCGGTGGGCCTCGTGCCGAAGGCCGATCTCAAGGCGTATCCCCCCGCCTCCGGCACGAGCAATGTGGCGATCACCAGCTGGCGCGAGGTCTGGCTGCCGGAAACCGGCGGCTTCACCAACTGCCCGATCTATGACCGCGCCCTGCTCGGGCCGGGGCACGAGGTGACCGGGCCCGCCATCATCGACCAGATGGATTCGACCACCCTCGTCCTGCCCGGGCAGGTCGCGACCGTCGACGCCTATCTCAACCTGATCCTCGAGGGCTGACCATGCTGGACAAAGCCAAGACGCAGCTCGACCCGATCACCGTCGAGGTCATCGGCAGCGCGCTCACCACCATCGTCGAGGAGATGGGCAAGGCGATCATCCGCGCGGCGTATTCGACCAACATCAAGGAGCGGCAGGACTGCTCGACCGCGCTGTTCGACGCCGCCGGGCGCACCATCGCCCAGGCCGAGCACATTCCGGTGCATCTGGGATCGCTGCTCGGCATCGCCGAGCACGTCTTCAAGAACCACGACCTCGCGACGGTGCGCCCCGGCGACGTCTTCGTCGGCAACGACGCCTATACCGGCGGCGGCACCCATCTCAACGACATCGTCTTCCTGGAGCCGATCTTCCATGGCGACGAGCTGGTCGCCTGGGTGACGAACCTCGCCCACCACTCCGACTTCGTCGATCGCGGCCACGCCCATATCTTCCAGGAAGGCCTGCGCATCCCGCCCGTGCGGCTCTATCGCGAGGGCGTGCTGCAGGAAGACCTGATGCAGCTCATCCTGCTGAACTGCCAGGTTCCGCGCGAGCGCATCAACGACTTCCGCGCCCAGATGGCGGCCAACCGCCTCGGCGTGCAGCGCTATCAGGCGCTCTGCGACAAATATGGCGCCGAGACGGTGCGCGCCGCCGGCGCGCAGGTGCTCGACTATACCGAGCGGCGCACCCGCGCCGGCATCGCGCAAATTCCGGACGGCACCTACAGCTTCCGCCACGACTTCGACAGCAACCTGATCGACGGCGTGCTCGACCTCAAGGTCGTGATCGAGGTCAAGGGCGACGAGATCTTCATCGACTTCCCCGACGCGCCCGAGCAGGTCCGCGCGCCGATCAACATGGTCTACACGGCGCTGCTGGCGACGGTGTATTTCGCGGTGAAGGCGATCGTCGATCCCGATCTGCCGGCCAATGCCGGCTTCCACCGGCCGATCCATGTCTCCGCGCCGCTGGGCTCCGTGCTGAACTCGACGCCGCCGGCCGCCGTCTACAGCCGCACCGATATCGGCCAGCGTCTCGTCGACATGATCTTCGCCGCGCTCGCCGATGTGGTGCCCGAGCGCATCGCCGCAGCCTCGACCGGCGGCACGCTGCTGACGACCAGCGGAATCCATCCGCGCACCGGCCGCTTCTACGTCTATAACGAGATGCATGGCGGCGGCATGGGCGCGCGCGCCGACAAGGACGGGCTCGACGGCGTGCAGGTGAACACGACCAACACCGCCAATCTGCCGATCGAGGCGCTCGAGATCGAGCACCCCGTCATGGTGAAGTGCTACGAGCTGGTGCAGGATTCCGGCGGCGCGGGCGAGTTCCGCGGCGGCATGACCTTGCGGCGGCGCGTCGAGATGCTCGACCACACCGCCCGCATCTCGGCCGGCGGGACGAACAGCATCGTGCCGCCCTTCGGCCTCAAGGGCGGCCAGGACGGCCAGACCGCCCGCGTCGAGCTTTCGCCCGGCGCCAGGCCGCTCGACCGTCGCGCCGGCATCCTGCAGCCGGGCGAGTGGGTCGGCATGGTCGCCGCTGGCGGCGGTGGCTTCGGCGACCCGAAGAAGCGCGATCGCGCACTGGTCGAGCGCGATCTGCGCGAGGAGCGCATCTCGCGGCAGGCGGCCGTGGAGATCTACGGGCTGAAGCTCTGACAAACGTCGTGACGATGGAGGCCGCCGGATGCCGCGCCACCTGACCTCCCGCCTCGGCGAAGGCCTGATCGCGATCTGGGGCGTGGTCACGATCGTCTTCGTCGTCTCGCGGCTGCTCGGCGACCCCGCCGTGCTGCTGCTGCCGATCGGCGCGACGGAGGCGCAACTGCAGGAGCTGCGTACGCAGCTCGGGCTCGATCAGCCGCTGCTGCAGCAATACTTCACCTTCCTCCTCCATGCGCTGAAGGGCGACTTTGGCCAGTCCTTCCAGTTCGCGCGCCCGGCGCTCGACGTCGTCCTCGAAAGGCTGCCGGCGACGGCCTTGCTCGCCGGCTGCGCGCTCGCGATCGGCGTGCTGGTCGGCGGCCTCGCAGGCGCGCTCGCCGCGATCTATCGCGGCTCGGCGATCGAGGGGCTCGTCCTGCTGGTGGCGCTGCTCGGCCAGGCGACGCCCTCCTTCTGGCTCGGCATCATGCTGATCCTCTTCTTCGCTGTGCAGCTCGGCTGGTTCCCTACGGGCGGCTACGGCGAATGGCAGAACCTTGTCCTGCCGTCGGTGACGCTGGCCTGCTTTACGACCGCAAGCATCGCGCGCCTGCTCCGCTCCTCCATGCTCGACGTGATGCGGGACGACTACGTCCGCACGGCCTATGCGAAGGGCCTCGGCCCCCGCCGCATCTATATCTGGCATGTCGGCCGCAACTCGTTGATCCCCGTGGTGACCATGACCGGCATCCTGGCCGGCGAGCTTCTCGGCGGCGCCGCCGTGACCGAGACGGTCTTCGCCTGGCCGGGCGTCGGGCGATTGATCGTGCAGGCGATCGAGACCAAGGATTTTCCGGTCGTGCAGGCCGGCGTCGCCGTGGTCGCGACCATCTTCGTCCTGGTCAATCTCCTGGTCGACCTGCTCTACACCCTGATCGACCCACGCATCCGGCAGGAATCATGAGGCTCTTCTCGTTCCTGCGCCGCCAGCGTGCGAATTGGCTCGGCCTCACCGGTGCGGCGTTGCTGGTGCTCCTGCTGGCGTTGGCGCTCGCCGGGCCCTGGCTCGGCCTGCCCGACCCGACGCGTGGCGACCTGCGCGCCCGCATGATGGCGCCGACGATCTCCTGGACCGGGCTGGGCGTCCACCCCTTCGGGACCGACCAGCTCGGACGCGACATCCTGAGCCGTATCATCGCCGGCAGCCGCGTCACCCTGACGATCGCCGGCTCGGCCGTGATCCTCGGCGGCGTCGTCGGCGTGTTTATGGGCCTCGTCGCCGGCTATTTCGGCGGCTGGTATGACCGCGTGCTGATGCGCCTGGTCGACATCCAGCTCGCCTTCCCGCTGATGCTGCTGGCGCTTCTGGTCGTCGCCGCGCTCGGCCCAAGCCTGCACAACCTGATCGCGGTGCTCGCCCTGACGAGCTGGGTCCGCTATGCCCGCATCATCAGAGCCCAGGTCCTGACGGTCCGGGAGCGCGAATTCGTCCAGGCGGCTCTGGCGATGGGGGCGGGCCACGCCCGCCTGCTCTTGCGCCACATCCTGCCCAACGTCCTGACGCCGGTCTTCGTCGTCGCGACCCTCGAACTCGCGCGCACCATCGTGCTCGAAGCGGGCTTGAGCTTCCTTGGCCTCGGCATCCAGCCGCCCTCGCCGAGTTGGGGCCGGATGCTCGCCGACGGGCGCACCTATATCGCCAGCGCCTGGTGGATCATCACCCTGCCTGGCCTGGCTTTGATGTTGACGGTATTGAGCGTCAATCTCCTGGGCGACTGGCTGCGTGATTGGCTCGACCCGCGCGCGGAACGTCGCTGATCCATCAGCCGATAAGCCGCTCGCCCATGGCGGAAGCTCAATTCTTTTCGGAGCGATCCATAGCCGCCCCCCCTGTCCCAAATCCTTCTCCGGCAACCCTTCGGATAAGCCCGGCTCAGCGCAGTGTGGGGTCGAGCCGATCGCGCAGCCAGTCGCCGACGAGGCTGACCGCAAGCGTTGTCAGCACGATGGTGCAGGCCGGAGCCAGCATGATCCAGGGAGCACGCGTCAGATATTCGCGGCCATAGCCGACCATGTTGCCGAGGCTGGTCATCGGCGGCTGGACGCCGAGGCCCAGGAAGGACAGCCCGCTCTCCAGCAGGATCACCTCCGGGAAGGTCAACGTCATCGAGACGATCAGCGTCGAGGCGATGTTCGGCAGGATATGGCGCAGATAGACCCGCGAGGGACTCGCACCGATCTGGCGCACCGCCCCGGCATAGCCTTGCGCGCCAGCGGAGATGGCGAGCCCGCGCGCAATGCGGGCATAGCGCTCCCACCCATAGAGCCCCATCAGGCAGATGAAGAGCGGCAGCGCGTTTCCAAAGAAGGCCAGCACCGAGAGTGCCAGGATCAGGAAGGGCATCGCGGCCTGGAAATCGGCCAGCATCAACACGAATTGCTCGACCCAGCCGCGGAAATGCGCCGCGAGGAAGCCCATCAGCGTGCCAAGCGTGGCCGAAATGATCGTCGCGCCGAAGGCGACGAGCAGCGAAATGCGGATCGAGATGATCAGCCGCGAGAGCACGTCGCGGCCGAGTTCATCGGTCCCGAGCCAGTGCAGTGGATGGAAGGGCGGCGACAGCCGGTTGCGCAGGTCATATGCCGTGAAGCGATAGGGCGTGACCCAATCGGCGCTCAGGGCCAAAACGATGATGAAGCCGACCCAGACGATGCCGAACCAGACCAGCAGCGGGATGCGCTTCTTCGGCCTGGGAGCAACCTTCTCGCGGATGGCAGGTGGCGCGGCGGCTGTTACATCGGCCATTTCAATGCCCTCCTGCCCGGGCACCACTGCGCAGACGTGGATCGAGCACGCCGTAAAGCAGGTCGACGATCAAGTTGGCGCTGACCATGGTGATCGCGACCAGCAGCAGGATGCATTGCACCACCGCTAGATCGCGATTGGAGACTGCGACGACGAGCAGCCGACCGACGCCCGGCCAGGAAAACACGCTCTCGACCACGACTGCCCCTGCAATCAGGCTGCCGACCATAAAGCCGACGACGGTCACGGTCGGCACCGCCGCGTTCGGCAGCGCGTGCCCGCGCACGACCGCGGCCCAGGGCACGCCCTTGGCGCTGGCTGTGCGGATATAGGACTGGCCGAGCACCTCCAGCATGGCGCTGCGGGTGAAACGGGCCAGCACCGCCGCTCCGCCGATTCCGAGCGTCACCACCGGCAGAATGGCATGGCGCCAGCTCTCCTGCCCCCCCGAGGGCAACCAGCCGAGTTGCACCGAGAAGATCAGCACCAGCACGAGGCCGAGCACGAAGCTTGGAATGGTGAAGCCGGCGACCGCCGTGATCATGACGATGCGGTCGGTCAGGCTGTCGCGGTTCAATGCCGCGTATATGCCGGCCGGGATGCCGATGCCGAGCTTCAGCGCCAAGGCCGGCAAGGTCAGCGCCAGGGTCGCCGGGATGCGCTCGAGGACGAGCTGGATCGCCGGACGGCCATCGCGCATCGACTGACCGAGCTCGCCCTGCCCTATCGCCGTGAAGTAGCGCAGGTATTGCAGCCAGATCGGGTCGTCCAAGCCCCACGCCTTGCGGAAGGCAGCGATCGCCTCGGGCGGCGCGTCGGCGCTCATGATGATCAGCGCCGGATCGCCAGAGAGCCGGAGCACGACGAATGCGAAGGTGACGACAAGCGCAACGGTCAGCAGCGCGCGGGCGAGCCGGATCAGGAAAAAGCGCAGCATCAGCTCGCCGCCTTCAGGAAATTGGCCTGGTCCTGCGCGACATGGCAAGCGGTCAAGCGACCATCCGGCAGCGGCAGCAGCGCCGGACTCTCGACCTTGCAGCGATCGCGCGCGGCATGGCAGCGGGGATGGAAGGCGCAGCCCGAGGGGCGCGCCGCCGGGTTGGGCGGATCGCCCTGCAGCACGATGCGCGGGCGGGCTCGCCGGCCGGGAACCGGCGCGGCCGAGACCAGCGCCTCGGTATAAGGATGCGCCGGCGAGGAGAGCAGCAGATCGGCCTCGCCCTCCTCGACGATACGGCCAAGATACATCACCGCGACGCGGTGGCTGACTTGCCTGATGACCTTGAGATCGTGGCTGATGAAGAGCAGGCCCAGGCCCAGCTCCTGCTGAAGGTCGACCAGCAGGTTGATCACTTGCGCCTGAATGGAGACGTCGAGCGCCGAGACCGGCTCGTCGCAGACCAGCAGGTCCGGCGTGGTCGCGAGCGCGCGAGCGATCACGGCGCGCTGGCGCTGGCCGCCAGACAGCTCGTGCGGATAGCGCGCGCCCTGATCGGCCCGCAAACCCACCGACTGCAGCAGTTTCAGCGCCATGTCGCCGCGCGCCTTGGCCTCGCCGATTTCATGGACATCGTACGGCTCGCGCACCTGCTCGACGATAGAGAGCCGCCGGTCCAGCGCGCCGAGCGGGTCCTGGTAGATCATCTGCATGCGGGCGCGGATCTTGCGCCAATCGCCGGTGTCGAGTGTCGGCAACGGCGCGCCCTGGAACAGGACATCGCCCGCATCCGGCCTCTCCAGCCCGAGCGCGACGCGCCCGGTGGTCGACTTGCCCGAGCCGGACTCACCGACGACGCCAAGCGTCCTGCCGCGTTCGACCGTGAGTGACACTCCGTCGACGGCACGCACCTCGACGGGGCTGCCGAGCAAGCCGCGGCGCATCGTGTAGCGGCGCGAGACGTTGCGGACCTGAAGCACCGGCGCGCTCATGCGAACACGAACTCCGAGGTGCGCGCGGACTGTGCCTGCGCCGTCCGAACGCAGGCGGCGAAGCGGCCCGGCGCCTTCTGCACGAGCGGCGGCACGCCGGCATCGCAGAGCGCGCCATGACGCGGACAACGCGGCCCGAAGGCACAGCCCGGCGGCAGGTTCCAGGGCTCCGGCACATTGCCCTCGATCGGGCCGAGCCGGCGGCGCACGCCCTCCAGCGGCGGCAGCGCCGCGATGAGGCCCTGCGTGTAGGGATGCTGCGGCTGCTCGAACAGCTCGATCGAATCGGCCATCTCGATGATGCGCCCGGCATACATCACGCAGACGCGTTCACAGGTCTGCGAGATCACCCCCAGATCGTGGCTGATCAGCACCAGCGCCATGCCGGTCTC
Organism: Allobosea sp. 05L423; assembly: GCF_056397745.1. Taxonomy (NCBI): domain Bacteria; kingdom Pseudomonadati; phylum Pseudomonadota; class Alphaproteobacteria; order Hyphomicrobiales; family Alloboseaceae; genus Allobosea; species Allobosea sp. 05L423. Next base: position 19,866 of record NZ_JBFTOA010000012.1, read on the forward strand.
GCGTCGGATCAGCGTCAGCAATTCGAGAATCTGCGCCTGAATGGTGGCATCAAGCGCCGTGGTCGGCTCGTCAGCGACAAGAAGATCGGGGTTCCCCGCGAGCGCCATCGCGATCATCACACGCTGATTCTGGCCGCCCGAGAGCTCGTGAGGGAAGGCATCGAGGCGTCGCGCCGCGTCTGGAATGCCGACGAGGTCGAACAGGCGTTTCACCTCGGCCCTGATTGCGCTGCCGGAGAGACCGCGATGCAGCGCCAGGGCTTCACCGACTTGCCTGCCGAGTCTAATGACCGGATTGAGCGCGCTCGCCGGATCCTGGAAGATCATCGCGATGCGCCCGCCACGCACTTTATCGAGGACGTCGGCGTTGGCCTCGATCAGTTCGGTGCTGCCGAGCCTGACGCTGCCGGTGATGGCGGCCTTCTTCGGCAGCAGGCCAAGCGCCGCCAGCCAGGTCACCGATTTGCCGCAGCCGGATTCGCCGACGAGGCCGACCGCCTCCCCCGCCGCGACGGTCAGGTCGATGCCGTGCAGCACCTTGACCCCGTCGAAGGCGACGGTAAGCCCCCGGATCTCGACGAGCGGATTGTCGACGCTGCCGAACCTGTCGAGCCTCTCGCTCACGAGCGGACCCCACCCCAATTGCGGGCGCTGAAGTCCATGACGAAGGACTGCGCGGCCTTCCACTGGATGTCCCGGCGTTTGGCGGTGAAGTTCACGGTTTGGTGCAGCACGGTATAGGCAGGGTCCTCGCGCTCGCAGATTTCGAGCATGCGGCGGAATGCGGCGTTGCGCAGAGCCGGATCGGTTGAGCTCTCCATCAGGTCGGAGAGCTTGCCCATCTCGGCATTGCTCCACTCGCCGACCTGCCATTGCTGGCCGCTCGGGCCGTGGCTGGAGGTGATCGACGATACCGGATCGTTGAAGGACGCACCGTTCGACCAGGCGCGCACTGCCCGCTTCGGCCCCCTGGCGAGAACCTGGGGGAAGTTCTCCTTGCTCTCGATCTGGACGTTCATGCCGATCTGGCGCCAGCTCTCGGCTAGCACCTGCGCGGTCGCGGCCTGGTTGGTGTGGTAATTGTTGAGCAGACGATAAGGGATCGCCTCGCCCCAATAGCCGGACTGCTTCAACAGCCCGATGGCGAAACGCGGCAGGATCAGCATCCCGGCCGAGGCCGCGCCGAGCGCAAGCGCGTGGCGGCGAGTGTGTCCAGTCATCGAACGCTCCGGGTCGTCAAAACGAGGCGGCGCGCCCGTTGGAGGGCGCGCCGCGATTGTCGGGTCAGCTCTGCCGGCCCCAGTTGCCGGCGCGGAAATCCATCGCGAAGGCCGGTGCGGCTTTCCAGGCGATCGATTTCGGCTTGGCCGTGAAGGTCGCGTTCTGGTGCAACACGGTGTAGGCCGGGTCTTCGCGTTCGGCGATCTCCAGCATGCGCCGGAAGGCGGCCTTGCGGCGGGCGCGGTCGGTCGAGGTCTCCAGCTCGACCGAAAGCGTGTTCATCTCGGCATTCGTCCACTCGCCGGCCTGCTGCTGCTGGCCGTTGGGGCCGTGCTGGGCGACGATCGAGGAGACCGGATCGTTGAAAGGCGCCGAGTTCGACCAGTCGCGCACAGCGCGGGTCGGCGTGCGCTCGAGGATCTGCTGCCAGTTCTCGACCATCCGGATCTCGACGTTGAGGCCGGCCTCCTTCCACATCTCGACCAGGATCTGCGCGGTCGGAGTCTGGTTGGTGTAGTAGTTGTTGAGCAGGCGGTACGGGATCGGGTCACCCTTGTAGCCGGACTGCTTGACGAGATCGCGCGCCAGCTTGAGATCGAACGCCGGCACCGACCAGTCCTCGACGAACATCTCGCCATAATAGGGCCATTGCAGCCCCTTCGGCACCACGGCGCGGCCGGCCCAGAGCGAGTCGACGATCGTCTGCCGGTCGATCGAATGCGTCATGGCGCGGCGAACCAGCGGATTCTGCAGCTGGGCATGGCTCTTGTCGAAGACGGTCAGGCGGTGATTCAGGATCGTGCCGCCCTGCACCTCGAAGGCCGAATTCTTCTCGATCTGCGCAATCTGGTCCGGCGGGATGTCGCAGGCGAACTGATACTGGCCGGAGAGCAATCCGTTGATGCGCGAGGCGACTTCCGGCACCTCGACGAAGCGGATCGACTTCAGCGGCGGCCGGCCGCCCCAATATTCGTCATGGGCCTCGAGCAGCAGCGAGACGTCCGGACGGTATTCAGCGACCTTGTAAGGGCCGGTCGTGACCGGCTTCATCGCCCACTCATTGTAGGTCGCCGCCTCATCGAAGGCGCGCCGGTTCATGATCTCGCTGCCATAGCGCGAAATGCGACCCTCGATCGTCACGTCCGGGGTGCCGTTGACGAAGCGCACGGTGTGCTTGTCGACGATCTCGACGCCGAGCAGGGCCGGCCAGGAGCGGCGCGCCACCGCCGGTACTTCCGCCGGCAGCTCCTTGCTGGCGCGACCGCCGCCGACAACGAAATCGGCCGAGATGGTCTTGCCCGCAGCCGGCTGCGTGTCGCCGAACATGCGCTGCTTGCCGAAGGTGAAGGCAACGTCCTCGGCGGTGAGCTCGTCGCCATTGTGGAACTTCACGCCCTGGCGCAGCTTGAGTTCGACGGTCTTGTCGTCGATGCGCTTCCACTCCGTGGCGAGGCCGGGCACGGCGCCCAGACCGCCCAGCCAGTTGCGGCCGATCAACCCTTCCCAGAGCGACGAGAAGAAGATGCGCTCGCCGACATTGGACTGCTCGCGCAGCACGTCGAGCTGGTTGGAATTGGCGATTTTCTGGACCGCGATCGTGATCGAAGGCCGGCTGTCGGCCTGGGCGATCGCGAAGCGGGGCAGGATGAGGGCAGAGCCCCCGAGCGCTATTGCGCCGCGACGCGTGAGGGAACCGACCATTGTTCATCTCCAGATGGGGTGGCGTTGGGGTCGCGCTCTTCCAGCCCGCGCGGGCTGGAGCGGTAATGGGTCAGGGTCCTGTCAGCATGGGTCAGCCGCCAGGACAGGGCCTTCTGGGCGTAATCGCGCACCAGCGCGGCATAGGCGGGAGCGTCGGCCAGATTGACGAACTGGTGCGGATCGTTCGTCAGGTCGAAGAAGAGCGGCGGGAGCGCGGCGAAATGGACGTATTTGTAGTTTTCGTCCTGGATCACGCAGAGGCTTGACTGGTCCATGTGCAGGCCGAGCACCTGCTCCGGCTGCGAATAATGCACGTCACGGAAGTCGTATTCGTAATGCATCTCCGTCCGCCAATTCGCCGGACGGCCTTCGGCGAGGAAAGGCATGACCGAGCGCCCGTCGCAGGCGCGGGGCGCCTCGCCGCCGAGCCAGTCGAGGATCGTCGGCATCACGTCGACGCTCTCAGTAAAGGACGTTTCGATCGCGCCGCGGCGTTCGTGCGCGCCGCGCGGGTCCTTCACCACCAGAGGAATGCGGAAGCTCTCGTCGTTGAAGCCGATCTTGCCGAGCAGATGGTGGTCACCGAGTTGCTCGCCGTGGTCGCTGGTGAAGACGATCAGCGTGTCGTCCCACTGCCCGGTCTCATCGAGATAGGCGAACACCCGGCCGAGGCAGTCGTCGATCTCGGTGATCAGGCCGCAGTAGGTCGCGCGCATCTGGGCGATCTCGGCCGCATCCAGCGTCGCACCCGAGCCCTCGGCGCCATGGAAGAAGGAACCGCGCTTGATCGAGTCGACATAGAACCTGGTCAGCGGGTGTTGCGCGGCCTCGACCTCCGGCGATTCCGCCCGCACCAGAGCCGGCATATCTTCCGGCCGGTACATCGCGTGGTACGGCGCCGGCGCGACGAAGGGCGGATGCGGACGATAATAGCCGAGGTGCAGGAAGAAGGGCTTGCCCGCCCGGCCCTTGAGATAGGTCAGCGCCCGCTCGGTGAAAAAGGTCGAGTCCGAGAATTCCTTCGGGATGCGCGAGGGCTTGTCAGTCGCACCCGGGACCGAGTCCTCACCCTCAGGCAGCCAGATGTCCTCGCGCTTTTCGGGCAGCTTGAAGCCGTTCTGCTCCACCCAGCCGAAATAGCCGTCCATGTTCGGTTCGAAGGCGCCGACGGAACGAAACCCGTCCATCAGGTCGCCGAGCACGAGGAAGCGCGGATCGTTCTTCGCGGTCGTGCGCGGGTCCGGCGTTGTCGTGGTGTAGCCGATCAGAGCAGGGTCGTAACCGATCGCCCTGAGCGCCTTTCCCAGGTTGAAATGGCGCTGGTCGAGGGGCACCGTATTCTGCACGGCGCGATGGTTCATCAAATAGAGCCCGGTCAGCAGGCTGGCTCGCGCCGGACCGCAGGGAACGCAGGCGGTGACATGGTTGGCGAAGGTGACCCCTTCGGCACAGAGCCTGTCGAGATTGGGCGTCTTGAGGAAAGGCTCCTGACCGCGGGCACGCAGCAGATGCGGTACGAAATCGGCCCGCCATTGGTCGACGACGATCAGGAGAACGTTCTTACGTTTCATTGCCTTGCCTCGTGAAGTCACGTCCAGCTATCCGCCGCGGATGACGCCTGCGTGACTGCCCGACATCATTGTTCGGCCGTCAGAACCAGGCGGCGCCGGCGCGGTTACCGCGCTGGTGAGCAGCCCATGCCTGTTGCGGGGCCGGCTCGGTCGTCCCGACAAGGGCAAGGTGCAGCATGGCAGCCCCTGCATCGCGCGTGCGATCTCATCGATCCTGGCGGAGGCGAGCGTTCGCGGAACATCCCTTGCAGCTGCGGAGCCCCGTCAGCCGTTGCTCCGCACAGCTAGCAAACCGCTGGGTAAGAAGGGCTGGGATCGCAGGGCGGAGCTTCGATCGCCGAGGCGGAGCGACATCCGGCATCTCGACGAGGTCGCGGTCACCATTGCCGGCAAGAGCACTGGCTCGGGCGGGCTCTCGACCAGGATGGATACGTCGCGACGAAATCCTCCAGACCCGGCGCCACGCCAAGGCGGCGCGGCGTCTTCTGAAGAAGCAGGGCTATGCGCCCCGGTGCATGATCACCGACAAGCTCGGGCCTTGACGCCATCGCCCACAGGAAAGCCGTCGCCGGCGTCACGGCCCGAGCCTGTCATCGAGCCCGATGCACCTCTTGGCGGCCACCGGCGGCTATTGTGACGACGACCACCACGGTGTGTTCGCGCGCTGTCTTCTCAAGCCGATTCAACGGAGGCCTGGGACAGCGCGGCATTGAGGCCTGCGGCGAGGTCCGCGTCCAGCGGGGCGCCATCGATCCAGCAATGGCGCACGATCGCGATGCGGCCGGCATCGATCAGGCTGTTCTCGTCGCCCGGGCGGCTGGTATGCGGCCGGCCGCGACGGATGCGCCAGACGATGCGGTCGCCCTCCTCGGAATGGATGTCGGCCGCCCCTGCAATTTTGTCGCGGCCGATCGCGGCAAGGCCTATCTCGGCCGGCAGCTCCTTGGGCAGATTGACGCTGAGATAGGCACCCTCGCGGCTCCAGGCGGCGCGGCGCTGCCAGAGATTGTCGATCAGGGCCGCCAGTGCGGTGACATCGCGCTCCTCGGATGTCCCGCCCTTGGTGCGGGAGAAGCCGATGGCGGGGATATCCCAAAAACTCGCCTCGCGGGCGATCGAGAGCGTGCCGGAATAGGCGGCGTCCTCGGCGGCGTTGCGGCCGTCATTGACGCCGGAGAGCACGAGGTCCGGCTTGCCGCCGGCGCGAAACAGCACGGTCATCGCCGCGACGACGCAATCGGCCGGCGTCCCGTTCAATGCGTAGACCTGCGCTTCGCGGCGGGTCAGCGTCAGGTCGCGGTCGAAGGAGAGGTGATGGCTCGCCGCCGTCCATTTCCGCTCCGGCGCGACGACCCAGATGTCGGAGGCGACGCGGGCGGCGGCGCGGCGCAGCAGGGCGATGCCGGGGGCGTCGATGCCGTCGTCATTGGCGATCAGGATGCGCATGGGTCAGATCTCGATGACGTCGCCGGGCTTTAGGTTGGCGACGAGGCTTGGAATGTCGCCTGCGAGCGCCCGTGCAGTGGCCGCATCGCAGGAATGGGCGAGCACACGTTCCGCACCGCTTGCCATGGCAATGGCCGCGTTCTCGGGCAGGGTCGGATGGGTCGGGAAGCGCAGCCAGTCCGCCGTTCCGGCAGCACGCATCGCGTCGGCGGGGCTACCTTTGGGGACATGGCCGGTCAGCAGCACCGGGTGCCCGTCGCGGCGAGCCTGGGCAAGCGCGGCCTTGGACGGACCTGAGAGCCCCATGCCATCGTCGCAAAGCAGGGCCGCCGGCGGCAGCTTCTGCCCCTCTTCCCACAGTGACGCCTCGGCGAAGCGCGCCGACAGCAGGTCGACGCTCCCCGGTTTCAACCAGGCGGAGGCCGCGATCTGTTGAGCCAGTGCGGCGTGCATCGACTGGTGGATGGCGATCGGGCCTTCGATCAGCCCGATCAGCTCGATGGAACGGCCGGATAGCGGCGTCGGCAGCACGGCGCCTTGCGGATGCGCCGCGAGCCAGCGCCCGATGGCGGCGCCGCGTTCGGCCGCCGGGATGCGGTCATCGCCATAGGAGGCGTCGACCAGCAACAGGTCGCAAGGCGGCAGCGGATCCATGGCGAAGACTGGGCTCGCCGGCACCACATCGCCGCAATAGCCGACGCTGCGGCCCTCGGCGCTCAGATGGCACCAGACGCCGCCGACGACATGACCGCTGCGGCCGGTCCGGATCTCGATCGGGCCGAGCCTGAAATCCTGGCCAGCGACGATGATCTCGGGCGGGCTCTGCGCGGCAAGCGTACGCTCCTGCGGCGTCGCATAAGCCGCGAGCGTCGCATCGGTTTCGGCGGCGCTTTCGGCCGTCATCAGCACGCGGCCGGCAAATCCGTGGGCGAGGCACCAGCCCAGCGCCGCGACATGGTCCTCATGGGCATGGGTCACGATGATCGCATCGAGCCGCTTCAGCTCGTCCGGCGTGATCGCGGGGTAGTAGCCCGGCCCCCGCGGCGCGCTGGTGTCGACGCCGACATCGAGCAGAAGCCGGGTTCCGCCATGTTCGATACCGATGCAGGTCCGGCCCTTCTCGCCGACCCCGCCATGGATCCTGAGTTTCATACGGCCGGTCTCATGCGGCTTTGTCCATTGTCCCGGCCTCGGGGATGACCCAGCCATCATGGATCGCGATGCGGATCGCGTCGCCAGCCTGGGCCGGCGCGGGCTCGGCGGCGTCGAGATGCAGCACGAGGTCGTTGCTGGCGGCGGGAAGTGCCTCGAGCCGGAAGAAGCCGCCCTGATAGGACAGCCGTTCGACTGCGGCGGAAAGCCCCTCCTGTCCGGGGGAAGCAATGCCGATGTCGCGCGCCCGCAGGCAGAGCTTCACCTGGTCGGTCACCGCCTGATCCGGCCGGCAGCGCACCACCGCCTCGACACCGAGCACGCTGACCTTGCAGCGGCCGGCCTGGGGCGCCGACAGCACGGTTGCCGGCAGCACCATGCCGTCGCCGATGAAGCCGGCGACGGTGATGTTGGCAGGCTCGCGATAGAGCATCGAGGGCGTGGCGAGCTGCAGCAGCCGGCCGCGATCCATCACGGCGATGCGATCGGCCAGCGCCATCGCCTCGGCTTGATCATGGGTGATGTAGACCATGGTCGTGCCGGTGCGCTCATGGAAACGGGAGAACTCCTCCTCCATCGAGGCACGCAGATGCACATCGAGATTGGCGAGCGGCTCGTCGAGCAGAACGAGCGAGGGTTCGGTGACGAGGCAGCGGGCGAGCGCGACGCGCTGGCGCTGGCCGCCGGAGAGCATGCCCGGCCGACGCTCGGCGAAGCCGTTCAAGCCGACGAGATCGAGCGCCGCCGCGACGCGGCGAGCCCGCTCGGGATCACGCACGCCGGCGACGGTCAGGCCATAGGCGACGTTCTCCGCCACCGTCATATGCGGCCAGAGCGCATAGGACTGGAAGACGATGCCGAGCTTGCGATGCTCGGGCGGAACATGCTGCTCGGGCGAGGAGACGAGCCGGTCGCCGATGCGGATCGCGCCGCCGTCGAGCTTGTCGAAGCCGGCGATCTGGCGCAGCAGCGTGGTCTTGCCGCAGCCGGACGCACCGAGCACGGCCAGGAACTCGCCGTCCTCGACATCGATCGAGACGTCGTCGAGGGCGATATAGGAGCCGAAGCGCTTCTGCGCCCGGTCGATGGTCAGTCGCGCCACGGCAGGACTCCCTGGGGCAGTTTTTGGGCGAAGAGAGTGGTCGAAGCCATCAGGGCGACCGTGACGAGAACGGTGATCGTCGCCAGCGCCGAGGCATAGGTGGAGTCGCCGCCCTGCTCGAAGGAGAAGACGACGACGCCGAGTGTCTCGGCCCCGGAAGACCAGAGCAGCGCCGAGACGGTCAGCTCGTTGAAGGCGGTGAGGAAGATCAAGAGCGCGCCTGCCACCGCCGCCGGCGCAACCAGCGGGAAGATGATGGTGACGAGGCGGCGCGGCAGGCCGGCGCCGGCGATCTGCGCGGCCTCCTCCAGCGTGCGGTCGATCTGAAGATAACCGCTGACGATCGGCCGCAGGCCGAGCACGAGGAAGCGCGCGAGATAGGCGAAGACGATGATCCAGACAGTGTTGTAGAGGGAGACGCCGAGCACCGGCAGCGGCTTGAGGAAAAGCAGGATCGCGGCGATCGCGAGCACCACGCCAGGCATGGCATAGGGTAGCTCGGCGGCGAGGTTGAGCAACCTGAGCGCCCGCGACTTCTTCCAGACGATGAAGTAGCCCAGCGGGACGCAGATCAGCACGATCAGGATCGCTGCTCCCGCCGACATCAGGAAGCTGTTGACGAAGGCGCGCTTCGAGGCGGCGTGCTCGAAGAGGACATAGGCATAGTTGCCGAATGTCGCCGTCGCCGCATTGAGCGGCACGCCGAAGGCCGGGATCAGCGACGTGCTGAGCAGGCCGAGCAGCGGCAGAGCCAGGACGAGGATCGCGAAGGTCCAGAGCAGCGTCTCGACCGGCGCGCGCCAGCGCCCGAGCTCGAAGGGCCGCGCGGCGCTCGAAGTCGTGGTGATGCGGAAGTCGCGACGGCGCATCATGAAATCCTGCAGCAGGATGCCGGCCATGGCGATGACGCCGATCAGCAGCGACAGGATTGCGACTTCCGAGAGCACGCCCGGCCCGAGGCCCGCGAGGCGCTGGTAGATCAGCGTCGGCAGGACGAGGAAGTTGCCGGGGATGCCAAGGAAGGCCGGGATGCCGAAATTGCCGAGGCAGGAGACGAAGCAGAGCGCGATGCCGGCGACGAGCGGCGGGGTCATCAACGGCAGCACGACGGTGCGCAGCACGGTGAGCGGGCTGGCGCCGGCGGCAAGGCCGGCCTCGATCAATTCCTTGGGCAGGGCGCGCAGGCCGGCCCGCAGCGTCAGGAAGACCAGCGGCGCATATTGCAGGCCGAGCAGCAGGATGATGCCCTCGCGCGAATAGAGCGGATTGCGGCTGCCGAGCGGCGGCGCCATGCCGATCAGCTTCAGCAGCGTGCTCGACGGGCCGAAAAGCTGGAGCCAGGCCAGCGCCGTGACCTGCGGTGCGATCATCAGCGGCAGCACGAAGCAGAAGGTGAAGGCGTTGCGGGCGCGGATGTCGGTCAGCGTCGCCAGCAGCGCGACGGTACCGCCGATCAGAACCGCGAGCACGGTGCCGGATATCGCGGTGACCAGGCTGTTGGCGGTGGCCGTCCAGGTCGCCGGACTGGCGAACACCTTGCCGAGCGCCGTCGCCGAGAGCTGACCACCGGGGGCCAGCCCTTCGACGACCAGCCGCCCGATCGGCAGCAGCGAGAGCAGCGCGACGAGACCGACGAGGCCCCAGAGGAGCCCCGTCTCCTCGACGCGCGTGCGCAGCGTCGCGGTATCAGCGAGTGACATGCGCACCCGTCCGGGCTCAGTTGCCGAACATGGTGGCGAAGCGGGCCTTGTCGGCTTCCGTCACCTTGACCACGGCTGCGATGTCGGAAGGCATGACGTTGATCTTGGTGCCCTCCGGCAGCCAGGACGGCGAGCCGACGCTGGGCTTGGCCGGGATATACCCCATGGCGAGCGCAAGCTTCTGGCCGTCATCGGAGAGGATGAAGTCGACGAAGGCCTTGGCGGCGGCCTCGTTCTTGGTCGTCTTCACGATCGCGACCGGCTCGGTCACCGCCGGGGCGCCTTCCTTCGGGAAGACGAAGTCGATCGGCGAGCCCTGCTTCTTGGCGTTGTAGGCCATGAAGTCGACGAGCACGCCATAGGCCTTCTCGCCGGTGGCGACCGAGCGCAGCACGGCCCCATTGCCGCGCACGGCGACCGCTTCGTTGGCCTTCAGCCCCTCGAAAAGCTTCCAGCCGAGATCGGGACGCGCCGTCATGGTCGAGAGCATGATCGCTGCGGCGCCCGAATAGAGCGGGCTCGGCATCGAGATCTGGTCCTTGTAGCCGGGCTTGTCGAGATCGGTCCAGGAGCTCGGCTTCTCCTTCGCGGCAGTGTTGTAGGCGATGCCGGTGGTGATCAGCTTCGAGCCGAAATAGGTCTTGTCGGCGTCGAAGGAGCCGGGCTGCAGGCCGTCGGTCTTGGCGCCGGGATAGGCGAGAAGCTGCTTCTGCGCCTTCAGGATCTCCATGCTCGCGGCATCGGCGATCAGCAGCACGTCGGCGCCGGGCTGGCCGGCCGATATCTCGGCGGCGAGCTTGCCCATCACCTCGGTCGTGCCGGAGCGGAAGATGTCGACGTCGACGCTGGGATAAGCCTTCTTGAAGGCGGCAATGGTCTGGGCCGCATCCTTCTCCGGCTGCGAGGTGTAGAGCACGAGCTTGCCCGAGGGGGCCTGCGCGAAGGCCGGGCCGGCGGCGAGCAGCGCGCCGAAGGCCGCGGCCATCACGAATTTGCGTCTCGTCTGGGTCATCATTTCGTCTCCTCCGTTATTCGCCGTCGACCTTTGCGCCCGTTGCGGTGGCCGATCTTGCATTCTGATGGTCTATAGCTGGCAATTCACGGCCTTGCGCGGCCGCGACCGCCCTTCAATCACAAAAGTATCTCGGGGCTTTCCAGCGCCTCGCGCAGATCGGCCATGAAGCGGGCGGCGGCGACGCCGTCCACGATCCGGTGGTCCGAGGACAACGTGAAATTCGCCATCGGCCTCAGCACGATCTGGCCGTCTCGGCCAACAGGCTTGTCGACGGTTCGGCCGACCGCGAGAATCGCGCCCTGCGGCGGATTGATGATCGCGGTGAAGCTGTCGACGCCGTACATGCCGAGATTGGAGATGGTGAAGGTGCCGCCGCCGAGCTCGGCCGGTGTCAGCGTGCGCCTGGCCATGCCGTCGCGCAATCTGGCGAATTCGCGCGTCATCGCCGGCATATCCATGTTGCCGGCATCGCGCAGCACCGGCACGACGAGATCGCCGTCGCGCTCCATGGCGATGCCGATGTCGATGCGCTCGTGGAAGCGCGTGGCCTCGCCCTCGGCGGATGCGTTGATGACCGGGTGGTCGCGCAGGATGCGGGCAGCGATGCGGGCGATCAGCACGGTGATGCTGGGCTTGGGTGCGCCGATGCGCTCGTGACGGACGGCGAGGCGGCGCAGCAGATCGCGGGATGCACTCATCTCGATCTCGGAGGTGAGATAGAAATGCGGCGCCGTGCGCATGCTCTCGGAGAGCCGGTTCGCGACGATGCGGCGGATCGCCGAGAAGGGCTGCAGCCGGCCCTCGGAATTGCTCGCGGCCGGGACTAGCGCGGGGCGCGTCTCCTGCGCGGGGGCGCAACGCGGGCGTTGCTCCAGATGGCGCTTCACATCGGCTTCCCCGATGCGTCCGCGCGGTCCAGTGCCGGCCACTGCCTTGAGATCGAGGCCATTCTGGCGCGCGATACGGCGGGCGAGCGGCGTGGCGCGCAGGCCCGGCGCCACAGATTGAGCCGCAGAGGCGCCTGACCCCAGAGCCGCGCCTTCAGGGTTGGAGGTGGCAGCCGCCACGGAAGCCGCAGCGGCTGCCGGCTCGGACGGCGTGGTGGCGGCCTCGCCGTCGAGGTAGATCCAGGCGACGGGCGTCCCCACCGTGATCGGCACGCCGGTCTCGAGCTTGATGCCGCGGATCGCGCCGCTGGCCGGCGCCTCGACCTCCATCACGGCCTTGTTGGTGCCGATTTCGAAGATCGTGTCGCCCTGGCGGACAAGATCGCCTTCCTTGACATGCCAGGCCTCGATCGTGCCCGTCTCCATGTCCATGTCGACCTTGGGAAGGATGACCTCGACCGGCATCAGGCTTCCCCGCGGCGCACGAGATTGGTGGCGGCGGCAACGATGTCGTCCTCCTGCGGGACGGCGGCCTTCTCCAGCACCGGATTGTAGGGGATCGGCGCATCAGCGCCGCCGAGCCGGATGATCGGCGCGTCGAGGAAGTCGAAGACCTCGCTCTCGGCGATCATCGCCGAGATCTCGGCGCCGATGCCCATGGTCTTGACGCCCTCGTAGACGACCAGCAAGCGGTGCGTCTTGCGCACGCTCTCGGCAATGGTGGTGAAGTCGATCGGGCGGATCGAGCGGAGGTCGATGACCTCGGCCGAGATGCCGTCCGCTGCAAGGCGCTCGGCTGCAGCCTCCGCCTTGCGGGCCATGATCGAGGAGCCGACGATGGTGACGTCCGTGCCCTCGCGGCGGATCGCCGCCTGGCCGATCGGCACGCGATAGGCCTCGGCCGGGACATGGCCCTTGGTCTTGTAGAGCAGCTTGTGCTCGAAGATCAGGACCGGGTTGGGGTCGTCGATGGCGGCAAGCAGCATGCCCTTGGCGTCATGCGGGGTGCTCGGTTGCAGGACCTTGAGGCCCGGCACATGCGCGAACCAGGCCTCCAGGCTCTGGCTGTGCTGAGCGGCGGCGCCGGTGCCGGAGCCGCCGGGCAGACGCACCACCATCGGCACGCTCGCCTTGCCGCCGAACATGAAGCGGATCTTGGCCGCCTGGTTGACGAGCTGCTCCATGGCAAGCGTGACGAAATCCGAGAACTGGATCTCCAGCACCGGCCGCATGCCGGTGATCGCGGCGCCGACCGCGGCGCCGGCAATGCCGAGTTCGCTGATCGGGGTGTCGATCACGCGTTCCTTGCCGAAGCGGTGGACGAGATCGCCGGAGACGCCGAAGGCGCCGCCATAGATTCCGACGTCTTCGCCGAAGAGGAAGACGCGTTCGTCGGCTTCCATCGCCTGACCGAGCGCCTCGCGCACCGCCTCGGCATAGGAGAGTTCGCGAATCTCGGCCGCGGCCTCGAGGGTGTCAGAGGGCATAGACGTCACGGGTCAGGTCTTTCGGATCGGGGTCCGGGCAGGCGCGGGCGAATTCGACGGCGGCGTCGATGTCGCGCTGGGCATCCTCTTCCAGCTTCATCAGCGCCGCAGCGTCGAACCGGTCATGCGCCTTGAGCTCGTCCTCCAGGCGCCGGATCGGGTCCTGCGCCCGCCACTCCTCGATCTCCTCCTTGGTCCGGTAGAGATTGCGGTCGCTCTTGGAGTGGCCGCGCCAGCGATAGGTCTTGCACTCGATCAGCGAAGGGCCTTCGCCGGAGCGGGCCCGCGCAATCGCTTCGCGCGCCACGGCCGCGACGCCGGCAAGGTCGTTTCCGTCGAGGCAATGGCCGGGCATGGCGTAGGCGGCGGCACGGTCTGCGACATTCGCCACCGCCATGGCGCGCGAGATGTCCATCGACATGCCGTATTTGTTGTTCTCGCAGACGAAGACGACCGGCAGCTTCCAGATCGAGGCCATGTTGAGCGCCTCGTGGAAGGCGCCCTCGTTGGAGGCGCCGTCGCCGAAGAAGACCATGCAGACCCGGCCGTTCTTCTGGGCCTTGATGCTCATGCCGACGCCGACCGCGATCGGCAGGCCGCCGCCGACGATGCCGTTGGCGCCGAGATTGCCGCCCTCGACATCGGCGATGTGCATCGAGCCGCCGCGGCCCTTGCAGTAGCCGGTCTCCTTGCCGAAGAACTCGGCGAACATCAGCTTCGGCTCGGCGCCGCGCGCGATGCAGTGGCCATGGCCGCGATGGGTCGAGAGGATGTAGTCGTGCGCTTCGAGCGGCAACGTCGTGCCGACGGCGCTGGCCTCCTGGCCGATCGAGAGATGCATCGTGCCGTGGATCAGGCCGCGCATGTAGCTCGCCTCGGCCGCCTCCTCGAACTTGCGGATGAGGTGCATCCGGGTCAGCGCGCGCGCCACCGTCTCGTCGTCGAGCGCGGCGAGTTCGGGCCGCTGGTTGGGCCTCGGCGCGGCGCTCGCCATGTCGTCCGTCTTGCGTGCGCTCATGTCTGGGCTCCGGAGGTCAGCGCGGCGATCATCGCGTCCTGAGCGCGGCGCACCTCGACGATCTTCAAGCGCTCGTCGGGGGTAGCGTCGGCGAGCGTGATCAATTCGCCCTTGGCGACGGCGCGCGTCATCGTCGCGCCCTGAGCGAGGCCGATCGGCAGCGCCTTGCGCGCTTGAGCATCGGCGCGTGAGAGCGCGAAGCCGCGATAGCCGTATTCGCCGATGGCATCGAGCGTTTCGCCGGCCGCGAGATCGCGCTTCGCGACGCAGCCGACCTCGGAGGTCGGCACCGGCAGCGGGCGCATATGGCTCTGGTTGAAGATGACGGCGGCAGCGGCCGAAAGCGGCACTTCCAGGCTCGTCAGGTGATAGGGCCGGAAGAAGGAGTAGTAGGGGCCGGGGCCGAGATGCAGGTCGCTCATCCGCTCGCGGACGCGGGGATGGCGCATCTCGGCGATGGCGAAGACGCCGGGCGCCACGCCCTTGGCCACGGAGAAATCGACCACGCCCCTGTGCGAGAGGAGGCCGCCTTCTTCCTTCGGGCAGAAATAGTTCTGCAATTCGTCCTTCGGCGCGGCGGGGCCGTGCATGCCGGGGATGTCGGGGATGAAGCCGCAGGCATTGGCGATGGCGACCATCTCGACCATCGTCTTCGAGCCGTCGACGAACTCGACGAGCATGCGCGGGTTCATGTTTCGGCGCTTGGCCTCGTCGACATAATCGGCCGGCACCGCGTCGATCCGGAAGGGGTTGTTCTTGCCCTTGCCGGCGGCGACGACCGGATAGCCCATGGCGCGGATGAAGTTGATCAGCTCCATCGCGGCGGCCGGTTCGTCCCCGGCGCCCAGGGTGTAGACCACGCCAGCCTTCGCCGCCTCGGCAGCGAGATACGAGCCGATGGTGATGTCGGCCTCGACATTCATCATCACGATGTGCTTGCGCGCGGCGATCGCCGTCAACGCCACCCGCGAGCCGGCTTCCGGATTGCCGGTGGCGTCGATGATGACGTCGACCGACGGCGAGCGGCAGATCAGATCGAGCGAGGACGTGGCGGCGATGTGGCCTCTGCGCCGGGCGGCGTCGAGCCCCGCCTCGTCAGAGACCGAAGCAACCTCGCCCTTGCGCCCGGCCAGCGCGGCGGCGTCCGAAATCCTGTCCTGCGCAATGTCGGCCACGGCCGCGATCTCGATTCCGGGCATCTGAGAGATCTGCACGACAATGTCGGTACCCATCTGGCCGGCGCCGATCAGGCCGACGCGAACGCGCTTTCCGGCTTTCTCGCGCAGGTCCAGGGCTTCGGCCAGGGAGAGCCCGACTGCTGGCGCGCCAGATGGCGGCGGCGGTTGAATGGCGGCCATGTTCCTCGAGTGCTCCCTTGGACATATGTTCTTTTGCCGGAACAAAAGGACAGGACATCTATTCTGTCAAGAGCACTATGTTCGGGGCAGTTGCCTTTGATGCGCCGATGCTGCGATGCTGTGTGGGCGCGGTGGACGGTATGGCGGATTAGCAGTGCAAGACGCATTCGACGGAGGATCTGCTCAGGGCGAAGGACCGGTCGCGGAAACCAAGGTCCGCGCTGCCTGGCTGTATTATGTCGAGGGCTTGACCCAGGAGCAGATCGCCGAAGCGCTGGGCCTGAGCCGGGTCAAGGTCATCAGGATGCTGGCCGCGGCCCGAAACGACGGTATCGTCAAGATCAGAATCGACGCGCGCTCGGCCCGGCAAGCCGCGTTGGAACGCGGATTGGTGACCGCGCTCGGGCTCCAGGAGGCAGTCGTCGTACCTGCGGCACGCGACCCGGCGAGCGTGTCCTCTCTCGTTGGCTACGCTGCTGGTCTTTGGCTTTCGGACCGGATTGTCGACGGCATGTCGCTCGCCGTGGGCTGGGGACGAACACTGAGCCAAGCGCTCCGCGGCATTCAACCCCGTCAGATCGAGGCGATGTCGGTGGTGTCCCTGCTCGGCGGGCTGACCCATTCCCGCAGCATCAATCCTTCAGCGGTGGCGCGGCGCGTCGCCGATCTTTTCGGGGCCGATTGCTTTCAGCTCACCGCACCGGTCTTCGTGTCAGACGCCAAATTGCGGGATGCGCTGTGGCGCGAGCCGACATTGCGCGAATTGCGCGACCGGGCCAAAGCGGCCGATATCGCATTGGTCAGCGTTGGCGATGTCGCTGCCGGGTCGACGCTGTTTCGCGAGGGCCTGTTGCCGCAATCGGACCTGGCATCTCTAAAAGCGGCCGGAGCGGTCGGCGACCTTGTCTGCCATTTCATCGATGCCGAGGGGCAGTTGGTCGATCACCCCGTTAACAGGCGGGTCATGGCGGTAAGCCCTGCCGATCTCAGGGGGATCGGCCTGGTGGCCATCGCGGCGGGCGGTGCCGACAAGCAGGAAGCGATTCGCGCGGCTCTGCGGGCCAGCAATGCCAAGGTCCTCATCACCGATGAGAGCGCCGCAGAAGCGCTTCTGGCCAAGAACACGGCGAGCAATACCGCCAAAGAGCGAATTCACGCATAGGGAGAACACGATATGGCAACCAATTTCGAGCAATTCGCGCGAAATTCCCTCCAGTTTCGGCCGTCCGATATCCGCCTCGTTCTGGAGCGCGTGCATTCTCATGTCGTCAAGCCACGCATGACACCGGAGGAGCTGCTCGAGGTTGTTCGCGGCCTGGGCTTTGAAACGGTCGAAGCATTCGGAGATCGGATCGGCCTGGAACAGCGGACAGCCGAAAGCTGGGCGCGATACGGGCTTTCAAGGGATGCGGCGCAGCTCCTGCTGGCCCTGCTGAACTATCGCCAACGTCTCCTCGACGCGATGGATGATTTCGAGAAGACGACGCAAATACCGTTGGATGGCTTTTTCGAAAACCAGCAGCTCCCATAGAGAAGATACTTGGGATTGAAGCGCGTATCCGATAGAAATTTGGATACGCAAACCCAAGGACGAGCACGGCAAGGTGCAGCGGCAGCTTGCCGCAGCTCCCTTCCGTTATCGAGAGAACGGTTCGCGAGAGGTCGTGCCGGCAACGACGAGGACAACGAAAGGTTGGACCCTGCCGAAGGGCTGGCCGATCAAAAAATGACGGCATCTGAATCAGCCCTGCGCGAGTCCCAGAGGACGTCGGCATGATAGGGCTGATCGGAAAAAATTCAGCGACTTGGCTGTGGCGCTCCCTAGGGGACTCGAACCCCTGTTTTCGCCGTGAGAGGGCGACGTCCTAGACCGCTAGACGAAGGGAGCAGCGCCGGTCGTGGGCGTTCTGTAGTCGGAGCACCGCGGCGCCGCAACTGCTTTTTTGCAGCTGTCCCGACAAAAATCATTGAGCCTGCCCGGCGGGTTCGACAGCCGCGGCGATAATCCGGACCTTTCCATGCGGATTGTGGCCAAGGTGGAGACGATCGGAACATCCCGCTCGGTTGCCGGCGCGACCGACGCGCTGCACCGACGAAAAGACGGCGCGGGCCGCGCGGGAAGCGGCCAGACAGGTCTTGCAAGCCTGCCGATGAAGCTGAAGACTGCCCCGGAGGAGCTTGGGGGAGCGTTTCGGTGGACGGGAGCGAGCAGCGACGACACCTGCCCTTCGCCGCGCTCCAGCGCAGCCGCCTGGCCTTTCGGGCCGGGCTCCGTGGCCTCATCTCGATCGTGTATCCTCCGGTCTGCATCGCCTGCCAGGCCGCGACCGGCGAGGCGCAGGCGCTCTGCGCGGCCTGCTGGGGCAGCATCGGCTTCATCGAGCGGCCCTATTGCGAGCGGCTCGGCACGCCCTTCGCCGTAGATCTCGGTCCCGGCCTGCTTTCACCGACCGCGATCGCCGACCCGCCGGTCTTCACGCGGGCCCGCGCCGTCTGCCGCTTCGACGGTGCGGCGCGCGAACTGGTGCATCGCCTGAAATATGGCGACCGCATCGAATTGTCCCTGACACTCGGGCGCATGATGGCGCAGGCAGGCCGCGAGCTCCTCGGCGAGGCCGAGATCGTCGCGCCCATCCCGCTCCACCGCACGCGACTCTGGAACCGGCGCTTCAACCAGGCAGCCACGCTGGCCGGCATCGTCGCGCGCCAGGGGAAGCTTCCGCTCGCGCCAGAGCTGCTCGCCCGCGTCAAGCGCACGCGCCAGCAGGTCGGGCTCACCCGCGCGCAGCGCGCCGACAACCTGCAGGGCGCGTTCAGGGTGCCGGACGGCATGCGCCCGCAGGTCGARGGCCGGCGCGTCCTCCTGGTCGACGACGTGCTGACCACAGGCGCGACCGCCAATGCCGCAGCCCGGGCATTGTTGCGGGCCGGCGCCCGCGAAGTCGACATCCTGACCTTCGCGCGGGTCGTGACGGATGGCCGGGAAGGCACTACATGAGGGCTCAGCATCTTATCGAGAGTCCTCAGCCCATGCCGCCGGTCACGATCTACACCACCTCCTGGTGCCCCTATTGCAAGGCGGCCAAGACCCTGCTGACCCGAAAGGGCGTCGCCTTCTCGGAGATCGATGTCGACGGCCAGCCGGAACTGCGGCAGGCAATGACTGCCCGGGCCGGCGGGCGCACTTCGGTGCCGCAGATTTTCATCGGCGAGCGCCATGTCGGCGGCTCCGACGACATCCACGCGCTCGATGCCCGCGGCGAACTCGACAAACTGCTGGCGGCCTGAAGCACGGGGCCTCGACGGCCCTGCCAAGCCAGCCTGCGGCGCCCCTTGCGTGCCCATTTGCCTTGGTGGCGCGACACCACCATCTAAGACGACATGATCCGCTACACCCTCATCTGCGACAACGGCCACGAATTCGACAGCTGGTTTCCGTCCTCGGCCGGTTTCGAGGACCAGGCGAAGCGCGGCTTCGTCAGCTGCCCGATCTGCAACAGCACCAAGGTCGAGCGCGCGATCATGGCGCCCAGTGTCGCGCGCACCGATCTCGACGCACGCGCGGCCGAGCCTGCACCGGAAGCTTCTGCGCCCGCGGCCGCGCCGCCAGCCCCGGTCGCGCTGATGAGCGACAAGGAGAAGGCTTTCCGCGAGATGCTGACGGCGCTGCACCAGCATGTGCATGAGAATGCCGAGCATGTCGGAGAGCGCTTCGCCGACGAGGCGCTGAAGATCCATCATGGCGAGGCGGAATCCCGCCCCATCTATGGCGAGGCGACGGCCGACGACGCCCGCGCGCTGCATGAGGAGGGCGTCGACTTCCTGCCGCTGCCGCGCTTGCCCGGCACGCGGAACTGAAGCCTCCGGCCGGACCGACACGCGCCTCCTTCCCGCCACAAGCGCGCCACGAATAAAAATTCGGGACCCGGGACACCCGGTTTTGCGTTCTATGGCAAAGCGTTAAATCAAGGGCCGGCGGAAGGAGACCTCCGTCGGCGGCAGCTTTGCGCGCCTCGGCCCTTCCTTCCCGGATTAACTTTCTGTTAAGTGTTTCGGGTTTCTTTGCCGGTGATCCCGGTGCGCCCCCCGGCTGCCCATGATCCCGAACTCAGGAGGTTGCCGCAT
Source organism: Allobosea sp. 05L423 (assembly GCF_056397745.1). NCBI lineage: Bacteria > Pseudomonadati > Pseudomonadota > Alphaproteobacteria > Hyphomicrobiales > Alloboseaceae > Allobosea > Allobosea sp. 05L423. The sequence goes on from NZ_JBFTOA010000012.1 coordinate 39,649, forward strand.
GAAGCGGGCCGCGATCGCTGCGCATGGTCTCCGTTCCGACGGGGTTTTCCGGTACGGCGGACGTGGATCCATCCCGATTCTGATGGCTCTCCTCGCGCCGGCGCTGGGCGCCTGCAGCATGTCGCCGGTCGAGACCGCCGCGGTCTCTGCGCCGGCGACGAAGGAGCCGACCGCCGCGCGCAAGCGCGCCGTCGCTCTGGCCAAGGCCGATCCGCGCGAGAAGGAATGCCTCGTCCGCGCGATGTATTTCGAATCGAACCGGTCGAGCGAAGCCGGCCTGCTCGGCGTCGGGACGGTGGTGATGAACCGGGTCGAATCGGCGCGCTACCCTGAGACCATCTGCGGCGTGGTCGGAGCACCCCGCCAGTTCGCGTCCGGCGTCCTGACGCGCCCGATGCCGGAAAAAACCCTGCCGAAGATCGAGGCGATCGCGGAAGACATCCTCAACGGCCGCCGGAACGAGTCGGTCGGGTCTGCCAAGCACTTCCATATGGCTGGCATGCGCTTCGGCTACGCCAACATGCGTTACGTGACCGTGGCCGGCGGCAACGCCTTCTATCTCAAGGGCGAGCGCCCCGAGCGCAGGCGTATCGAGGAGCCGACGATCCAGCTCGCATCGGCGTCCACCTCCGCACCCCTCGCGACCTCTTCCTCGACGGTCTCCACGTCCTTCGCATCGGCGCCGCTTGCCTTCGCTCCCGAGACGGCGGCACCCAAGCTCGTTACGTTCCAGACACCGGCTGTCATGCTCGTCAAGAACGCGCCGCTGCCGCCGGGCCGGCCGCTCGATCTCGATCTGCCGAAAGCCTCCATCCGCGCCTTCGTGGTGCCTCCCAAGGCCGACAATCGCCTGGCGCTGCTGCCGGATTCCGAGATCAGGGGCAGCCTTTCCTCGCGATAGGCATCGGGACCAGCGCAGCCCTGTGCGACCCCGTACCGACGCCCGGATTGCGTCCGCCTAACGTCGAAGAGGACATCGTCGAGGCTCTGGCGTTATCTTCGCCGCAGTGCAACATTCAGATTGCTCTGCAATACGGGGAGACGCCATGACCGCGACCAAGCTTGGCGGCCACCAGACGGGCCAACGCGACAAGCCCTGGATATTCCGCACCTATGCGGGCCATTCCGACGCGGCTGAATCCAACCGGCTCTACCGGACCAATCTCGCCAAGGGCCAGACCGGCCTTTCCGTGGCCTTCGACCTGCCGACGCAGACGGGCTACGATCCGGACCACGTGCTGGCGCGTGGCGAGGTCGGCAAGGTCGGCGTGCCCGTGAGCCATCTCGGCGACATGCGGGCGCTGTTCGACCAGATCCCGCTGGCGCAGATGAACACCTCGATGACGATCAACGCGACGGCCGCCTGGCTGCTCTCGCTCTACATCGCCGTCGCCGACGAGCAGGGGGCCGACCGCAAGCTGCTGCAGGGCACGACCCAGAACGACCTCGTGAAAGAGTATCTCTCGCGCGGCACCTATGTCTTCCCGCCGCGCCCCTCGATGCAGCTCACCACCGACATCGTCGTCTTCACGGCCAGCGAGCTGCCGAAGTGGAACCCGACGAATGTCTGCTCCTACCATCTGCAGGAGGCCGGCGCCTCGCCGGTGCAGGAGTTGTCATTCGCGCTGGCGACGGCCATCGCCCTGCTCGATTCCATCCGCGCCCGGCCCGAGGTCTCGGCGGAGGAGTTCCCCGGCACCGTCGGGCGCATCTCCTTCTTCGTGAATGCGGGGATGCGCTTCGTCACCGAGCTCTGCAAGATGCGGGCTTTCGTCGAGCTCTGGGACGAGATCACGCTTGGCCGCTACGGCGTCGCCGACGAGGCGATGCGGAGGTTCCGCTATGGCGTGCAGGTCAATTCGCTGGGGCTGACCGAGCCGCAACCGGAGAACAATGTCTACCGCATCCTGATCGAGATGCTCGCCGTGACGCTCTCGAAGAAGGCGCGCGCGCGGGCCGTGCAGCTGCCCGCCTGGAACGAGGCGCTCGGCCTGCCCCGCCCCTTCGACCAGCAATGGTCGCTGCGCATGCAGCAGGTTCTGGCCTATGAGACCGATCTGCTCGAATTCGGCGACATCTTCGATGGTTCGACCGCGATCGACGCCAAGGTCCGCGAACTCAAGGAAGCGGCGCTGGAGGAACTCGCCAAGATCGACGACATGGGCGGCGCGCTCGCCGCCGTCGAGACCGGCTACATGAAGCAGGCGCTGGTGGAGAACGGCGCCCGTCGCATCGAGGCGATCGAGCGCGGCGAGCAGGTCGTCGTCGGCGTCAACAAGTTCACCAACAGCGAGCCCTCCCCGCTCTCGGCCGGCGACAGCGCCGTCGTCACCGTGCCGGATTCGGTCGAGAGCGAGGCGGTTGCCCGGCTCAAGGCCTGGCGCTCGGCGCGCGATGCCAAGGCTGCCGAGACGGCGCTGACCGAGCTTGCGGCGAGCGCACGGGAGGGCCGCAACGTCATGCCGGCCTCGATCGCCTGCGCCAAGGCCGGCGTCACGACCGGCGAATGGGCGCAGACCCTGCGCGAAATCTTCGGCGAGTACCGTGCGCCGACCGGCGTCGACACCACGAAGCTCGGCGACGCCACCGGCCTCGCCACGGCGAAGGCGGCCGTGGAGAAGGCGACGGAGCGGCTCGGCCGCCCGCCGCGCTTCCTCGTCGGCAAGCCCGGCCTCGACGGGCACTCGAACGGCGCCGAGCAGATCGCCGTGCGCGCCCGCGACGCCGGGATGAGCGTCAGCTATGGCGGCATCCGCCAGACGCCGGAGGAGATCGTCAGCGAGGCCAGGGAGCAGCAGGCCGACATCATCGGGCTCTCGATCCTCTCCGGCTCGCATCTGCCGCTGGTGCGCGACGTCACCGCCCGCCTGCGCGTCGCCGGCATGAACGTGCCGGTCGTGGTCGGCGGCATCATCCCGCCGGACGACGAGAACGCCCTGCGCAACATGGGCGTGGCACGGGTCTATACGCCGAAGGATTTCGCGCTGGACGGCATCATCGCCGATGTGGCGGGGCTGGCGGCGAAGCCGAAAAACTAGGCGGCTTCATTCTCGGGCGAAGCACAGCGCAGACCCGAGAATCTCTTGCCTAAGAACGCTTCAGGACCGTCCCTCTCGCGTCATGCCCGGGTCAGCCCGGGCATGACGCGAGAGGGTCAAACCATCCCCACGCTCTTCAACTGCTGATAGGCCTTCAGGATCTCCTGAAGCGTGCCTTCGCGCGAACGGTCGCCGCCATTGGCATCCGGGTGGAAGCGCTTCACCAGCTCCTTGTAACGCGCCTTGATCGCGGCTGAATCGGCGGTGTCGTCAAGGCCGAGCGTATCGAGCGCCTTGCGCGCGACGATGCCAACGCGCGATTCCGGTTGCGCGGCCTGCTGCTTGTTGCGGGCGCCGAAGAGGTTGAAGGCGTCGTTCATGTCGGCGCCTGCCTCGCCGTTCGCCGCACGGCCGCGCTGCGACATCCGCGCCGCCTTGGAGTTGACGCCGAGCTTCCAGGTCGGCCGGTGGCCGATCTCCTCCTGCTTCTGGTAGGCAGCGAGCGCGTCGTCGTCCATGCCGGCGAAGTAGTTGTAGGTCGCGTTGTAGGCCTTCACATGCTCCATGCAGAACAGGAAGAACTGGCCCTCGCGGCCGCGCCCCTTCGGCGCACGGAACTCGCCGCCGCGCGCGCAGCCCGGATGGTCACAGCGTGGCGCATCGCCGTCCACGGTCGCTTCGGCCTCGGAAGAGCCGATCCTGATGCTGTCGAAAAGGCGCGAGTTGATGTTCATCGTCGACGGTTTATGAGACGCAGGGTTCGGGCCGGCAAGTGCGATGCAGCGCACCGCCGAACCGACAGGACAATCATCGCAACGGTGGCACGATCATGACCGCAATCGCTGAAAGAATCACGCGAAAGCTGACCGAGGCCTTTGCGCCACAGGAATTGAAGGTGATCGACGAGTCGCACCAGCATCAGGGGCATGGCGGCTGGCGCGAGGGCGGCGAGACTCACTTCCGCGTCAATATCGTATCAGAGGCCTTCGCCGGCAAGAGCCGGCTCGAGCGCCACCGCCTCGTCAATGCGGCGCTGGCGCAGGAGCTGGAAGACCGTGTCCACGCGCTTGCCATCGCCGCGAAGGCGCCGGGCGAGGCCTGAGCACTCATGCCTTTGCCGGCTTGGGCGGCGCGAGCGCGTAGATCGCGACCGAGACCAGCAGCAGGACGGCGAAGGCCCAGTGCAGATTGGCGAAGGTCGCGGCGGCATCGAGCCCGGCCGCGCGCTGCTCGGCGATGAACCAGCCGGAGGCCGACTGCACCGCCGCGGCGCCGGCGATGAAGAGGAAGTTCACGAAGGTCATGCCGCGCCCGATCAGATGCTCGGGGAAGAACTGCCGCGCATGCGCCATCAGGATCGCATAGGTGAAGCCTGCCGCGCCGATCAGCGAAAACAGCGCCACCGCCGTCAGATGCGAACTCTGCCCGCTCCGCGCCAGCAGGACGAAACCGAGTGCGGTCACGACCGTTCCCCAGGCGACGATCGCCTTGGCTCGGCCGGTGCGGCTTTCCAGCCAGCCATAGATGAAGGCGCCGACGATCATCGCCACCGCCATGATCGTCGCGGCATGGCCGGCCGAGACGGCGTCGAAGCCGTGGACCTGCGTCATGAAGGGAGCAATCCACAGCCCGCGCGCCGTGGCGACGATGGCGTAGCCGGTGATGGTCAGCGGCGCGAGTAGCCAGAGCGGCCTGAGCGCCAGGATACTGGCGAGTCCCTGCAACAGCCCTTCGTCCGGCGCGGCGAAGGCCGGGCGCGGTGGCGGGTCACGCACGAGCATCACGGCCAGAACGGTCGCGGCCAGGAAAGCCGCGGCCATCGCCATCATCGACGCCCGCCAGCCGAAATGCGCCGCGGCGATGGCAAGCGGCCCGGCCCCGACGATATTGCCGAGCGAGCCCAGCGCGATGAACAGCGAGGTCAGCAGCCCGAAGCGGGCAGGCGCGGCCGTGCGGGCGAAAAGGAAGAGCGACGACATGAAGATCGGCGAGCAGCCTATTCCGATCAGCGCCATTGCAATGCCAGCCGACATCGCGCCGCCCGCCTGGGCGAACAGAAAGGCTCCCGCCGAGCCGATCGCCATCGCAACCGCCACCGTCCGGCGCGGCCCGACCCGGTCGAGCGCCCAGCCGACGGGGAACTGCGCCAGCGCAAAGGCGATGAACCAGGCGGCGCCGAGCTGGCCGAAGGCAGCCGGGCCGATGCCGAGATCGCCCATCACCGGCCCGGCGATCACGCTCAGGAAGGAGCGGTAGAAGATCGAGAGGATGTAGGCCGGCAGAAGCGCGATGAAGACGGTCACGTTGGGGTATCCGCTTTGGCTGCTAAGCCGGTGACGCCCGGCTCGCCCGGAACCACACGCCATCCCCGGTTCGACCCGGTATCCGTGCCGGAGCACCGCCGAAGCAGGTTCAGGCATGGATCCCGGCTCTTCGCTTCGCTACGGCCGGGATGGCACAAACTTCCGGGCGGACCGAACAAGCACCTGCCCGAGGTGACTCACTTGATCCGTTCGAGCACGGAGACGTAGTTCGCGACTGCCGCCCCGCCCATGTTGAAGATGCCGCCGAGGCGGGGATCGCTGAGCTGCATGCCTTCCGGCGCCTCGCCGGTGAGCTGCATGGCCGAGAGCACATGCATCGAGACGCCGGTCGCGCCGATCGGATGGCCCTTGGCCTTGAGACCGCCGGAGACGTTGACCGGCAGCTTGCCGTCCTTCTGCGTCCAGCCTTCCTTGATGGCGCGGGCGCCGTCGCCTTCCTTGGTCAGGCCCATCGCCTCGTATTCGATCAGCTCGGCGATGGTGAAGCAGTCATGCGTCTCGACGAAGGAGAGGTCGTCCAGCGTGACGCCGGCCTGAGCCAGTGCCTTCTGCCAGGCGAGCGCCCCGCCTTCGAACTTCAGGATGTCGCGCTTCGACATCGGCAGGAAGTCCTGGACATGGGCCATGCCGCGGAAACCGACGGCACGGCGCAGTTGCAGCGCGGTCTCCTCATCGGCCAGCACGAGCGCAGCGGCGCCGTCCGAGACCAGCGAGCAGTCGGTGCGCTTCAGCGGCCCGGCGACATAGGGGTTCTTCTCGCTTTCCTCGCGGCAGAAGGCGTAGCCGAGATCCTTGCGCATCTGCGCATAGGGGTTCTCGACGCCGTTCTTGTGGTTCTTGGCCGCGATCATCGCGAGCGCGTCGGACTGGTCGCCGTGACGCTGGAAATAACCGGCGGCGATCTTGCCGAAGACGCCGGCGAAGCCGCCCTGCGTCTCACCCTCCTCGGGCAGATAGGAGGCTTTCAGCAGGTTCTTGCCGATCTCGGGACCGGGCGTCTTGGTCATCTGCTCGACGCCGACGACGAGGACGATCTTGGCGGCACCGGTCTTGATCGCGCGCACGCCCTGATGCACGGCGGCGGAGCCGGTGGCACAGGCGTTCTCGACACGGGTCGCGGGCTTGAAGCGAAGGGCCGGATCGGCCTGAAGCACCAGCGAGGCGGTGAAGTCCTGGGCCGAGAAGCCGGCGTTGTAGTGGCCGAGCACGATCTCATCGACCTGGTCGGCGGTGATGCCGGCATCGACCAGCGCGTCGGTCGCAACCCGCACGATCAGGCTTTCGACGGTTTCGGCATCCTGCTTGCCGAACGGCGTATGCGCCCAGCCGACGATTGCAGCGCTCATGACGGTTCTCCCTATAATGTGTAGCTACACGTTATCTTGGCAGCCTTGCGCCGTCCGGCAAGCCCGTATCCTTGCATGATCGCCGTGCGCGGATCGGCTGGCTAGCTCTGCCTCCAGCACTAGCCGCCCCCAACACTCACTGCAATGCCACCGAGAGCAGCAGCCCCACGCCGCCGACGATCATCGCCATGCCCAGCATCTCGCGCCAGCTGGTGCCTTCGGAAAAGAGGCGGCGCGAGGCAATCTGCGCCAGCGGCACCTCGATCAGCGCCAGGGTGCGGACATTGGCGGCCGTGGTCAGCGAGAAGCCGATGAACCAGAACTGCGAAGCGGCGGCTCCGAGGAAGCCGGCGGAGAGCGAGCGGCGCCAGTTCTTGAGGCTCCGGAACAGGGCCTCGCGATTGGCGGCGAGCAGGTAGACCGTGAGGATCAGCGTCTGCAGGCCGAGGCCGAGCACGAGAATGGTCGAGGCGCGGATCAGGAAGCCGCCCTCCGGCAGTGCCTGGATGCCGCCACGGAAGCCGATCGCCGACAGTGCGAAGAAGGCGCCCGAGACGATGCCGAGCACGGCCGGGCGCAGGCCGGCGCGGGTCAGCTTCTCGCCGGGCTTCCAGGACACGACGATCACGCCGGCCGTCGCGATCGCGATGGCGAGGAATTTCAGCGGCGTCAGCGCATCGCCGAGCAGAGCCGCGCCGAACAGCGCCACCTGCACCGGCTCGGTCTTGGTGTAGGCGGTCGTCACTGCGAAAGAGCGCTCCCGCATCGCCGCCAGCATCAGCGCCGTCGCCGCGATCTGTGCGAGCGCGCCCCAGAGCGTATAGCCGAGCGAAGCCGTGCCGACGGCCGGCGGCAGGCGCTCGAGGCCAATGCAGGCCAGGATCAGGAACAGTACCGCGAAAGGCAGGCCGAAGAGGAAGCGCACCTGCGTGGCACCAACGACTCCGATGATATCGGTGAGGGAGCGTTGCGCCAGATTGCGGGCAGTCTGCAGCAGCGAGGCGAGAATCGTCGCCGGAATCCAGAGAAGGCCGAAAGCCACGGTAAACTCCGGGAAAGAATGAGCGCCTAGGGTTGCTTGCAGCTTTTGAACCGACGCCCCCGTCTAGGCAAATCGCTCGGCAGAGGGTAGGTATGCATCTGCTGGCTGGCGACTGCGTCGGCCGTCTCGAAAATGCAGCATGCGTCGCGTTGAAAGCTGCGCGTCCCGCTTGGTCCAGACTGCCCGCCTCCTCTTCGTCCCGCCAGTTTCATCCAGACAGGTTCAAAGCCCGCCCGATGACCCCCTCCCGCTTTGCCGCCGCCCTCGCCCTCAGCTTCGTCGCAACGGGCCCCGCCCTCGCCGGCGCGAGTCTGGTCGTCGATGCCGCGAGCGGTGCAGTGCTCTCCAGCGAGAACGCGACGCAGGCCTGGCGGCCGGCCTCCACCACCAAGATGATGACGATCTATCTCGCGCTGAAGGCCGTGCGGGAAGGACGCCTCGGACTGGAGACCGCGATCCCGGTTTCGAAGCTCGCCGCCAGCCAGCCGCGCGTGAAGGTCTATGCCCGGCCCGGGCAGGAGATCACGCTCGACAACGCGCTGCGCATCATGATGGTGAAGTCGGCCAACGACATCGCCTATGTCGTGGCCGAGGGCGTCGGCGGCGATGTCCCGACCTTCGTCGGCATGATGAATGCCGAGGCCCAGCGCCTCGGCATGCGGGACAGCAATTTCGTCAATCCCAATGGCTGGGACCATCCCGACCAGCAGACCAGCGCGCGTGACCTCGCCGTGCTCGCCATGGCGCTGATGCACGACTTCCCGCAGTATTCGGACTACTGGAACACCTCGGCCGTCCAGCTCGGCAAGCAGGTGATGCAGAACACCAATGGCCTGGTGGGCCGCTATGCCGGCATCGAAGGCATGAAGACCGGGTTCACCTGCGCCTCGGGCTTCAACGTCGTCGCGACGGCCAGCCGCGGCGGCAAGACCCTGATCGCCGTGGTGCTCGGCTCGGTTTCCGGCGTCGAGCGCACCGTCAAGGCCGCACAGCTCCTCGACGACGGCTTCAGCCGTTGGGGTGGAGGAGGCCTCACTGTCGCTTCCATGTCGCCCAGCGGCACGCGCGCCCCCAACATCTGCGACGATGTTCGCCATCGCGGCGGCGGCGTGGCGCTGGCCGACGATGCCGATATCTCCGGTCCGCTCACCGCGTCCGCAGCCGCCGGCGGCAATGATTCCGATGGCGGCCGGTTCGGCACCTTCGCGACCCAGTCGGCAGGCCCGGTCGCGACACGCTCGCCGCGCGGGCGTATCGTTCTCGGCCAGCGCGCGCAGGTCGCGCCGATTCAGGTCTCCTTCGGCCGCACCGCGGGCTCCGCTGCTGCTCCGCTGGCCGCCAACGCCACGGCCCAGCCGGAGTCGCGCGTCGCGCGCGGCACGGCCCCGACGATCGAGCCGGGCGCACCCGTTACCGCCGGACTCGCCATGCCGCCCCGCCGCACGGCGTCGAGCAATGGCGCGATCCCGCGCGGCACCACGGCCTTCGCCCCGGCCGACGCCCCGATCCAGCCGTCCTCCGATGCGTTCGAGGCCGGCCCGCTGCGGCTTCAGGGCGCGGTCCAGCGCGGTGCGGCGAATGCCGCGAGCCTGCGTGCGGGCGCTGCCGCCGGCATCAAGCCCGCTCCCCGCAACGCCAAGGCGCAGGCGGCCAAGCCCCAGCCAGCAAAGACCCCGGCAGCCAAGCCCCAGTCCGGCAAGGCGCCCGCCAGCACGAGCGCATTGCCCAAGCCGCGGCCATCGCAGGCCGCCGCGAAGCCGCAGGCCGACAAGCCCGCGGCCAAGGCGAAGGCCAAGCCCGCCAGCGACGCCTGAGGCCTGATTGGACGCGGGGCCGGCCAGCGCACGCCAGGGTTTGCTGCTGGCTTTTGCCTCGGCAGCCGCCTTCGGCACCAATATCGTCAGCGCGCAGATCGCCGGGCAGGCCGGCCTCAGCGGCCCGTTGCTCGTCTTCTACCGCGTCCTGCTGATGCTGATCCTGGTCGGCGGTGCGGCGCTGGCCTGGCGCAGTTCCCTCAGTCTCACCCGCGACGAACGGCAGCCCGTCCTGCTCTTCGGTCTCGCGACCGCGCTGGTCGGCACCGCCTATCTCTCCTCGGTCAGCTTCGTGCCCGTCTCGGTCGCGGCCGTGGTGTTCTACACATTTCCGATCCTGATCGTGCTGACCGAGCCGCTGTTCACGCCAGCGCCATTCCGGGTCGACCGGTTCGCTGTCGCGCTCCTGGCCTTTCTCGGCGTCGCGCTGGTCGTGGGCCCCGATCTGCAGGGGCTCGATCCGCGCGGGCTGGCCCTCGCCTTCATCGCCAGCCTCAGCGCCACCGCGCAGTTCTTCGCCGCCGCACGCTGCGCCCAGGTCGCGACGCTGCCGAAGCTGTTCTGGTCGCATATCGTCATCCTGCCGGTGACGCTGGCGATCCTGCTGATCACCGGCGGCTTGCTGCCGCCGCAGACCTTCCTGCTCGCGCCGATCGCCGTCGCCGTCACCTATGGCGGCTACATCATCGGCTTCCTCTTCCAGATCCTGGCGCTCGCCCGCATTGCGCCCGGGCCGGCCGGCCTTGCCTTCTGCGCCGAACCGGTCTTCGCTGTGGCGATCGCCGCCATCGTGCTCGCCGAGCGGCTCGGTCCGCTGCAATATGCCGGCGGCGCCCTTGTCATCGTCGCGCTGGTCATTAATGTAATAGTAGAACATTCGAGGCGGGCCGTGGTGCCTGCCTAGAAGCTGGAGCGCCCTGCGTCCCGAAACGCATCGTGGCGATCCAGCCCTTTGACGAAGCATCGGATTTTCCCGGAGGGTGGGTTCCATCTTTCGGTCCGATGCCCTGAGACCGGACGACTGATCATGACCGGCGCCAACGCCCGCCCCGCTCCCATTCCGCTGACGCTGCTCACCGGCTTCCTCGGCGCCGGCAAGACGACGCTGCTCAACCGGCTGCTGAAGGACCCGGCGCTCGCGGACACCGTTGTGCTCGTCAACGAGTTCGGCGAGGTCGGGCTCGACCACCTGATGGTGGAAGGCGTCGAGGAGAACATGATCCTCCTCGAATCCGGCTGCCTGTGCTGCACCATCCGGGACGACCTCATCGTGACGCTCGAGGATCTGCTGCGCCGGCGCGACAATGGCCGGATCGGCGCCTTTTCGCGCCTGGTCATCGAGACGACCGGCCTCGCGGACCCGGCGCCCATCCTCAACGTGCTGATCAACCACCCGTATCTCGCCATGCGCTTCCAGCTCGACGGCGTCGTCACACTCGTCGACGCGGTCAACGGCATGGCGACGCTCGATGCCCATGAGGAGGCGCGCCGGCAGGTCGTCGCCGCCGACAGGCTTATCCTGACCAAGACCGACCTCGCAGGCTCGGCCAATGCGCTGCGCGCACGCCTCGCCGCTCTCAATCCGGGTGTCGAGATCCTCCTTCCGGATGCGGCGGCAAGCGCGCTGATCGGTGCAGGCCTCTACGATCTGGCGCGACGCCCGGCGGCGCTACGCCGCTGGCTGGCGGAAACCGAAGTTCCGGATCACCGCCACGGCCATCATCACCACCATGATCATGGGCACGGGCATCACCATCACGGAGAGGATCCGCATGACGTCAATCGTCACGACGAGGCAATCCGTGCGTTCGCGCTGACGGCCGACCGACCTGTCGCCCGAAGCACTTTCGATCTGTTCTGGACCCTGCTGCGCTCGCTCCATGGGCCGCGCCTGCTACGGCTGAAAGGTCTGGTCGACGTGGCCGAGCAGCCGGGGCGTCCGCTGCTCGTGCACGCCGTGCAGCAGATCCTGCACCCGCCCGTCACGCTCGACTCCTGGCCTGATGCCGACCGGCGCTCTCGCCTTGTCCTGATCGTCAAGGACGTCGAGGTGGAGACCGTTCAGCGCCTGTGGTCGGCCTTCCTCGGTCAACAGGCGGAGCGCGCCGGAACTGCGCGCTCCTAGATCGTATTTTCTTAACGCGGACCGGTATCCACCTCGCTCGAGAATGTTCTGACACGTCCGCTGCGGCCCGCTTCTTGAACCCGCCCTCCTGCATGGCGAGGCACAAGCCTGTGTCTCGCCATTCCGGTACAGCCTTGCACCGGAACGATACATCGGGAGCGGGACCGGATGAGCGAGTTCATAGCCCTGGCTGGCATGGGCGGCACGGCGTCGATGGTGCCCGCCGGCCGGCGATCGCACCCCGGCACTGCCGTCCACTGCGAAATCCGTCCGCTCGCCTCCTGTGACGGGATCGCTGCGGAATGGGCAGATCTCGCAGCGCGCGCGATCGAGCCCAACCCCTTTCTCGATCCCGGATTCGCGCTCACGGCGGCCCAGCATCTCGTCTCGTTCCGCGACGTCGCGCTCATGCTCCTCTGGCAGGGCGAGGCCGAACGGCAGCCGCGCCGGCTGATCGGCCTCGTGCCGTTCCGCCGACGCCAGCGCTTGTTCGCAGCCGAGGCTCTCGACGAATTCGCCGATCCCCGCCTGTTCAACGGCACGCCCCTGATCGACAGCACCTTCATGGCGCCGGCCCTGTCGGCGCTGCTCCGCGCCTGGCGCCGGGAAGCGGGGCCGACCGCCGGCCTGACCTTCCCGGCCGTCGATCCGGCCGGACCGTTCGCAGCGGCGCTCATCCGCATCGCCCGCCGGCACGGCTTTGTGGCGGACTGGCAAGGTCTCGGCATGCCTGGTCCGCAGCTGGCGGACATGGCCGTCGTCGCAGAGGCACGGACGGCTTTGGAGGCGCAGGGAACGCTGCGCCTGGAGAAACCGTCGACCCTCGCCGACCGGCGCGACGCCGTCGAGATGCTCCTTGCGCTCGAAGCCTCGGGCCGGCGCGGGCAGACAGGCCGCGCAACCCTTCAGGACATCCGTGAGGCCGCCTTCCTGCGCAGCATGACCCGCAGCCTCAGCCGGCAGAAACTTTGCCGGATCGCGCTGCTGATGCTGGACGAAAGGCCTATCGCGGCCGCACTGACGCTCGGCCGCGCTCCGACGAACTGGCTCTATCTGGCGGCCGGCGACGACAGTCTGGCTCCGGCCGAGCCGCTGGCGCTGCTCCTGGCGATGATGAACAAGGCGGCTCCCGCACGACAGATCAGGCTGGCCGGCGGCCTGCGGATCTTCGGAGCCGAGAGCGACGGCTTCGGCACGCTTCGTCTCAGCCATCGACGGGCCGGCACTCCGGCCGATCTGGCAGCCCGCATCCAGCGCCGGATCGGCCAGTCGCTGTTCAGAACCCGTTCCGATCAGCCTGCGACGCAAGCTGATCGGTAAAGCGCCTGCGGTTTGAAGTGAGAGACAGATTCGCCGATCAGGTTGCCTCAACCTGATCGGATCCGGCTCTAAGCCTCGGCCCGCAGCACACGGCGGATGATCTTGCCCGTCGTGGTCAGGGGCAATTCGCCGCGAAACGCGATCTCGCGCGGATATTCATGTGCCGAGAGCCGTGAGCGCACGAAGTTCTGAAGCTCGGAGACCAGCGACGGCGAGCCGTCCCGACCCGGTTTCAGCACGATGAAGGCCTTGACGATCTCGGTGCGCAGCACGTCGGGCTTCCCGACCACCGCAGCGAGCGAAACCGCAGGATGCTTCAGCAGGCAATCCTCGATCTCGCCCGGCCCGATACGATAGCCGGAAGAGGTGATGACATCGTCGTCGCGGCCGATGAAACGGACATAGCCATCGGCATCCTGCACGCCCTCGTCGCCGGTGATCATCCAGTCGCCGACGAACTTCGCCGCCGTCGCCTCCGGGTTGCGCCAATATTCGAGGAACATCACCGGGTCGGGGCGGCGCACGGCGATCTGCCCCTCCTCTCCCGGCGCGCAGATCGAGCCGTCCGGCCGGATGATCGCGACGTCATGCCCTGGAACCGCCTTGCCGATCGAGCCGGGCCGGCTCACGCCGATGGCGGCGCTGGAGGCGAGCACGAGATTGCATTCGGTCTGGCCATAGGCCTCGTTGATCGTAAGACCCAGCGCCTCGCGCCCCCAGGCCAGGGTCTCGGAGCCGAGCGCCTCGCCGGCCGCCGCGACCGTGCGCAGATTCAGCTGGTAACGCCCACGCGGACTGCCGGCGCCGCGCAGCATCCTCAGCGCCGTCGGCGGCACGAAGGCGTTGCGGATGCCGAGGTCCTGGATCAGGCGATAGGCCTCGTCCGGCTCGAAGCGCGTCACCGGCCGGGCGACCACCGCCACGCCGAAATGCAGCGCCGGCAGCAGCATGTTGAGCAACCCGCCTGCCCAGGCCCAGTCGGCCGGCGTCCAGGCGAGGTCGCCGGGCTGCGGCATGAATTCGTGCGGCATCTGCACGCCCGGCAAATGGCCGGGCAGAACGCGGTGGCCGTGCAGCGCGCCCTTCGGATTGCCCGTCGTGCCGGAGGTATAGATCATCAGCGCCGGATCGTCCGGAGTGGTCTCGACCGGCGTGAAATCGGGGCTGCCCCCGGCGAGGAGATCGTTCCACCCCTCCGCGCCGCGCCCCGGCCCGTCGGTCGAAACCCGCAAAGCGAGTTCAGGCAGGGACTGCGCGATCTGGCTGAGCTTGGCGAGGCCGGCTTCGTTGGTCATCACGACCTTCGCGCCGGAATCCTCCAGCCGGTAGGCCAGCGCATCGACACCGAACAGCGCCGCCAGCGGCACGGCGATGGCGCCGAGCTTGTAGGCGGCGAGATGGGCGGTCAGCACCTCCCGCCCCTGCGGCAGCAGGATCGCGACCCGGTCGCCACGGCCGACGCCGCGGGCGCGCAGGGCATTGGCGAGACGGTTGGAATGCTCGCGGAACCAGCCGAAGCTGACCGGCGTCACGCGCCAGTCCTGCGAAACCTCGATGATGGCGGACCGCTCCGGCGCGCTCGCCGCCCAGCGGTCGCAGACGTCGACGGCGATGTTGTAGCGATCCGGAATGCGCCAGCGGAAAGCGTCACGCGATGCGGCGTAGTCGGTCAGGGCTGGCAATATCAAGAGATAGAGGTCCGGTGGGAGGCGCGGCACGATAGGCAGGCGCTCAGCCCCTGTCACCTCCCCCCGGCGCGGCCTTTCCGTGCGTCATGATGCGCTCAGAACATGCGTTCGCCGGCCGGCGGCAGGAATGCCTCCGAAAATGCATCGCCCGCGCGCGCCTTGTCCCGGAAGCTTCCCGCCAGGGTGAGCTGATCCAGCGCCCGCGACCAGCGCTCGGCATCGATCCCGCCCAGGCCGTGCGCCCGCACATAGGGCGTCAATACGTTCCGCTCGTTGACCATGCCGAGCTTCTCGCGCTCGATCTCGAGCTGAGCGTCCTCGTTGCGGCGAACCACCAGTTGCGCGCTGGCGCCGGGGTTCGTGACGGTATCGCGGACCCCGTGCATGACCGCGCGCACCAGACCGCGCACCGCATCCGGCTTGCCGGCGGCGAACTTGGCGGCCACGATGACCGCGCTGCCGTAGAGCACGAGGCCGTGGTCGGCCATGTCCATCAGCACGATATCTTCGGCCGGCACGCCGCGCCCCTTGAGGGAAACATAGGTCGACGCGCCGAAGCCAAAGGCGGCATCGAGTTCCCCGGAGGCCAGCATCGGCTCCCGCACCGGAAGACCCACGATCTCCAGCTTGATCTTGCTGTCGTCGATCTTGTTCAGGCTCTTGAAGATCGGCCACTGCGCAAAGCTGGCATCGGTGCTCGCCGTGCCCAGCTTGCGGCCCTCCAGGCTCACCGGCTCAGCCGTGATGCCCCGGCTCTTGCGGCCGACGAGTGCGAAGCCCGGCCGATCGTGCATGATCATCACCGCCGTCAGATCGGCGCTCGGATTCTCGTCGCGGAAGCGGATCAGCGCGTTGACGTCGCCGAAGCCGGCATCCTGCGCGCCGGTCGCCAGTCGCTGCAGCATGGGACGCGAGCCGCTGCCCGGCTCGATGGTGACATCGAGCCCTTCCGCGCCGAAATAGCCCTTGTCCTGCGCGACCAAGAAGGGTGCCGCCAGCCCATCGAAACGCCGGTCCAGAGCGAAGCGTATCGGGGTATTGCCCTGCGCCCGGGCAGCGCCGCCGCCAGCGATACAGGCAGCCACAGCGCCGACCGCCAGCTGCCCGAACCCGCGCCGACACAGGACTGGGGAACGAGGGGGCGGAACGATGGGCATGGCAGGCCTCCGGGCGCCTTGCTGACCGCGATACGGCATCTCCGTATCGTCCACGCTTCTTGACATCATAAGATGTTGAAATGGCGTCAACGCGGCAGAGGTTTCGTCACAACGGCAGCGCACCGTCAGTCTTGACCTCCTCCATCACTGCATAAGTCCGCGTCTCGCGCACCGCCGGCAGCGCCAGCAGCACCTCGCCGAGGAAGCGGCGATAGGCGTTCATGTCGGCGACGCGCGTCTTGACCAGATAGTCGAAGCCGCCCGCGACCATGTGGCATTCGAGAACCTCGGGCGCCCGCTTCACCGCTGCGGCGAAGCGTTCGAAGGCGTCGGGCGTCGTCTTGTCGAGATAGACCTCGACGAAGACGAGCAGATGCAGGCCGAGCTTCATCGGATCGAGCGTGGCGCGATAGCCGGTGATGTAGCCGTCGCGCGTCAGCCGCTTCAGGCGCTCGCCCGTGGCGGTGGGAGAAAGCCCGACCTTCTCCGCAAGCTCGACGCCGGCGATGCGACCATCGCCCTGCAGCAAAGCGAGGATACGGCGGTCCGTCCTGTCGAGCATGATAAATCTCTATTGAGTCGCCATTTGACTGAGATTTATACTGGAACGGGAGAGGAAATGCCAATTGATATGCGGTCTATGATCCATCATCCTTCAGATAATCCAGCCTGATCCATTCCGGAGCCCTCCATGGCCGCCTCTGCCCCGCGTACCGCCATGCCGCCTTTCCGCGCACCCTTCGCCGAGGATGATGGTGCCATCGCCGGCCGGCTGCTTGCCGCCGCGCGCCGCGACCCCGCGGCCAAGGCGCGGATCGACGCGCGTGCGACCGGGCTGATCGAGGCGATCCGCACCCGCAAGGTCGGGCTTGGCGGCATCGAGGAATTGCTGCGCGAGTATTCGCTCTCCACCAAGGAGGGCCTCGCGCTGATGGTGCTGGCGGAGGCGCTGCTGCGCGTGCCGGACGCCGCCACCGCCGACCGGCTGATCGAGGACAAGCTCGGCCAGGGCGATTTCGCCCATCACGAATCGAAGTCAGACGCCTTCCTGGTCTCGGCTTCGGCCTGGGCGCTCGGAATCACCGCCCGCGTCATCCAGCCGGGCGAGACGCCGACGGGCATCGTCAGCAGCCTCGCCAAGCGCCTGGGCGTACCGACCGTGCGTACCGCGACCCGCCAGGCGATGCGCGTCATGGGCAACCATTTCGTGCTCGGCCAGACGATCGAGGAGGCGCTGAAGCGCGCCCGCTCCGGCACCGGCAAACTCTACCGCTATTCCTTCGATATGCTCGGCGAAGGCGCGCGCACTCAGGCCGATGCCGACCGCTATTTCGCCTCCTACGCTGCCGCGATCGACGCCATCGGCCGCTCGGCCGGCAACGACAAGCTGCCCAATCGCCCCGGCATCTCGGTCAAACTCTCGGCGCTGCATCCGCGCTATGACGCCACCAACCACGAGTGCGTGCTTTCCGAGCTCGTGCCGAAGGTCGTCGACCTCGCCCGCCAGGCCAAGGGCTACGACCTCAACTTCACCATCGATGCCGAGGAGGCCGACCGGCTCGAACTCTCGCTCGATGTCATCGACGCGATCTTCGCCGATCCGTCGCTCGATGGCTGGGACGGTTTCGGCCTCGCCATCCAAGCCTACCAGAAGCGCGCCTCGGCCGTGATCGACCATATCGGCCGGCTGGCGGAGACCTATAACCGGCGCATGATGGTGCGGCTGGTCAAGGGCGCCTATTGGGACACCGAGTTGAAGCGCGCCCAGGAGCGCGGCCTGGCCGACTACCCCGTCTTCACCCGCAAGGCGATGACGGATCTGAACTACGAGGCCTGCGCCGCGCAGCTCCTGAAGCTCAGGCCCCGCATCATCCCGCAATTCGCCACGCATAATGCGCTCACCGTCGCGGCCGTCGCGGAGATGGCCGGAGATGCCGAGGGCTTCGAGTTCCAGCGCCTGCACGGCATGGGCGAAGCGCTCTACGAGAAGCTGCTGCGCGAGAACGAAGGCTATGCCTGCCGCACCTATGCGCCGGTCGGCGGCCATCAGGATTTGCTCGCCTATCTCGTCCGCCGCCTGCTCGAGAATGGCGCCAACTCCTCCTTCGTCAGCGCCTCCGGCGACCCCGACGTTCCGGTCTCGCAGCTCCTGCTACCGCCGGCCGATATCATCGGCACGCCGGGTGCCGCGCGTCACCGCCGCATCCCGCTTCCGGCCGATCTCTATGGCCCGTCGCGCAAGAACTCGGCCGGCACCGAGCTCGGCCATGAGGCCAGCCTCGACGCGCTGGTGAAGGAGATCGCGGCGGCGAAGAGCTTCCCGGACGCCGCGCCGATCATCGACGGCAAGCCGCAACCGGGCGCGACCCGCGACGTGCGCTCGCCGATCGACAACAAGCCGATCGGCAAGGTCACCGAAGCCGATGCGCCGACGGCCGAGCGCGCCCTGCTGGCCGCGAAGGCCGGCTTCCGCGCCTGGAGCGAGACGCCCGCCCGCATCCGCGCTGCGGCCCTGCGCAAGGCGGCCGACATCATGGAGGCCCGCCGCGGCCTGCTGATCGCGCTGCTGCAGTGCGAGGCCGGCAAGACCATCGACGACGCCATTTCCGAGGTGCGCGAGACCGTCGATTTCTGCCGCTACTATGCCGCGCAGGCCGAGGAGCAGTTCGCCACCCCGACGATGCTGCCCGGCCCGACCGGCGAGGAGAACCGGCTGATCCTGCGCGGACGCGGCGCCTTCGTCTGCATCGCGCCCTGGAACTTCCCGCTTGCGATCTTCACCGGCCAGGTCGTCGCCGCGCTCGTCGCCGGCAACAGCGTCGTCGCCAAGCCGGCGCCGCAGACGCCGATCATCGCGACCGTCGCGGTGAAGATCCTGCACGAGGCCGGCGTTCCGGTCAGCGCGCTGCATCTCGTGCCGGGCGGCACCGAGGCCGGTGCGGCACTGGTCGCGCATAAGGATGTCGCCGGCGTCGCCTTCACCGGCTCGACCGCCACTGCGCGCGGCATCAACCGGGCGCTCGCTGCCAAGGACGGCCCGATCGTGCCGCTGATCGCCGAGACCGGCGGCCTCAACGCCATGATCGTCGACGCCACCGCCCTGCCCGAGCAGGTCAGCGACGACGTCGTGATGTCGGCCTTCCGCTCGGCCGGGCAGCGCTGCTCGGCGCTGCGCCTGCTCGTGGTGCAGGACGATGTCGCCGACAAGATGATCGAGATGATCGAGGGCGCCACCAAGGAGCTCAAACTCGGCGATCCCCGCAAGCTCGACATCCATATCGGCCCGGTGATCGACGCCGCCGCCAAGCAGCGCCTCGACACCCATGTCGCCGCGATGCGCCAGCAGGGCCGCGTCGCCTGGTCCGGGCAGGCGCCCGATCTCGGCGGCACCTTCATCGCGCCGCATGTCATCAAGCTCGACCGCGTGAGCGACCTCACCGCCGAGCATTTCGGCCCGATCCTGCATGTCGTGCGCTGGAAGGCGGGCGAGCTCGACAAGGTGATCGACGAGATCGACGCCACCGGTTACGGGCTGACGCTCGGCGTCCACTCGCGCATCGAGACGACGGTCGAGCGCGTGGCGGAGCGCCTCTCGACCGGCAACATCTATGTGAACCGCAACATCATCGGCGCGGTGGTCGGCGTGCAGCCCTTCGGCGGCCATGGGCTGTCGGGCACCGGCCCGAAGGCCGGCGGCCCGCACTACCTCTCGCGCTTCGCCACGGAGCAGACGGTGACGATCAACACCGCGGCGGCCGGCGGCAATGCCAGCCTGATCGCGATGGGCGAGTGAAGCGAGGGGCCATTCGGCCCCTCCTTGAGCATTTCCGCGCTTCTCCGAAACGTGGAAATGCCCAAGATTCTTGTTCTATCGCATTTTCTTCACGCGAACCCGTGTCGACTTCGCTCGAAAATGCTCTGCTTCACGCCGCGCGGTAGCGCGACAGCCAGTGGGCGTAAGGCGCCGGCAGGGTCTTCCAGGCGGCGTCCTCGACGCCCAGGACCTTTGCCGCCGCGTAGGGCCAGTGCGGGTCGGCCAGCAACGGCCGGCCCAGCGTTACGAGATCGACCTTGCCCTCGCGCACCAGCGCATCGGCCTGCTCGGGCTGGCTGATGTACCAGCTCGTCGAGGCCGGCAGGCCGGCCTCGCGGCGCACCCGCTCGGCCACCGGCGCCAGGAAGGCCGGCCCCCACGGAATCTTCGCCTCGTTGGTGGAGAAGCCGACGCTGACATCGATGAAGTCCAGCCCCTCGGCCTTCAGGCGCTTCACCAGCTCGATCGCCTCGGCCAGCGTCTCCTCGTCCTGGCCGTCATATTCGATCACGCCGAGCCGGGCGGACAGTGGACGATCCTCCGGCCAGACCTTGCGCACGGCGGCCAGCGTCTCGATGAGGAAGCGGCTGCGGTTCTCGAAGCTGCCGCCATAGGCGTCGTCGCGCCGGTTGGCGTGGCGCGACAGGAAGCTCTGCGCGAGATAGCCATGGGCGAAATGCAGCTTCAGCCATTCGATGCCGATATCGCGGGCGCGCTCGGCCGCCGCAACGAAATCGGCACGAACGCGCGCGATATCGACCTCGGTCATCGCGCGCGGCACGCGCGAGAGACCGCCGCCCTGGGCGATCGCCGACGGCGCGATCGTCTCCCAGCCGCGCGGGTCGTCCGCCGGGATATGGTCGTCGCCTTCCCAGGGGCGGTTGGCGCTGGCCTTGCGGCCGGCATGGCCGATCTGAATGCCGGTGACGGCGCCGGCCTTGCGCATCTCGGCGACAATCGGCGCCAGCGCCTCGGCCTGGCCGGCGTTCCACAGGCCGAGGCAGGCCGGCGTGATCCGGCCCTCCGGCGATACGCCGGTCGCTTCGATGACGACGAGGCCGGCACCGCCACGCGCCAGACCGGCGAGATGGGCGCGGTGCCATTCATTGGCGACGCCCTCATCCGCCGAATACTGGCACATTGGCGAGGTCACGATGCGGTTGCGAAGTGTGACGTTCTTCAGGCTGAAGGGGTCGAACAGACCGGGCATTGAGCGGCTCCAAACTATAGGGAACTGGGACGGGATTTGATTGTTCGATAGTTCGATATTTTTCGAACTTTGGCAACATCAAAACCCTGTGATAGGCTGCTCATCATGCGACATGCCCGCCTGCCCGCTTCGGAAGAGATCGCGCTCGAGGACGTCTTTCACGCACTGAGCGACCCGTTTCGCCTGGAAATCGTGCGTCGGCTGGCGGTCGAGGGCGAGGCGAGCTGCCAGGCGCTCGAAGGCGACCGGCCGAAGTCCAGCGTCTCCCATCATTTCCGCGTCCTGCGCGAAGCCGGGTTGATCCGGACCCGCAACGAGGGCGTGACCCGGATGAACGCGCTGCGCCGGGAGGACATCGAACGCCGCTTTCCCGGGCTGCTCTCCTGCGTGCTCGCCAAAGGCGAGGACTGAGCTTTCTTTGCCGGCTGACAGCCGCCGATTCGCGCAACGCAGTTTTCGGCCAGCCGGCTGGTTTCGCGACATGCTGCTGCGTCCTATGCTCTGACGATGAGTCTCCCCTACCGCCCCAATGTCGGGATAGCCCTGTTCAACGCCGAAGGGCTGGTCTTCGCCGGCCACTCGCATAGTGCCGGCCCGGAGGTCGTGCTCCCCGGCTTCGACTGGCAAATGCCGCAGGGCGGCATCGACCCGGATGAGGACATCGTCGCCGCCGCCCGCCGTGAGCTGGACGAGGAGACCGGCGTCACGCAGGCCGAACTGCTTGCGGTAACCGACGAGTGGTGGAGCTACGATTTCCCGCCCTATGACGGACCGCCGCACAAGCTGATCGCCTTCCGGGGCCAGCGCCAGCGCTGGGTCGCCTTCCGCTTCACCGGGCGCGAAGACGAGATCGACATCGGCAAGCCGAACGGCGACGAGCCGCCCGAGTTCAGCGAATGGCGCTGGCGACCACTGAACCAGATGCCGGAGATCGTCGTTCCCTTCAAACGGCCGGTCTACGCGCGCGTGGCGGCGGCTTTCGCGGCCTTCGCGTTGCCTGTCATGGCAGAAGGAGCAGCCGGATGAGCATCGTCGAGCTCGATCATTGCGTGATCCATGTCTCCGACTGGGAGCGCTCGAACGCCTTCTACCACGACGTCATCGGGGCCGAGATCGTGCCCAACGGGGAAGGCTTCGTCTACCGCATCGGGCGGGCACAGCTGAACTGCCATGGGCCAGGTCTCGATCCGACACCGGTGGCGCGCCTGCCGGTGCCGCCGGGCGGCAGCGATCTCTGCTTCGTCTGGCCGGGACCGATCGCGGAGGCTATCAGCCATCTCGAACGGCAGAAGGTCGCGATCGAGCTGGGGCCGGTGCAGCGTTTCGGCCGGAGCGGCCATGGCACCAGCGTCTATTTCCGCGATCCCGACGGATCGCTGCTGGAGTTCATCAGCTACGCATGAAAAAGGGCCGCTCTCGCGGCCCTTCGAAACTCCAGCCCCTGACGGCGCGTCACGCTGCCTTGCGCTGCTCGAAGACGTGCTTGAACTCGTGCAGTTGCACCAGCATCTCACGCAGGCGGCGCTCCTCGACCTCGCTCGGCGCCGCGGCAAGGCGGGTCTCGGCCGAGAGGATCGCCGCCTCGAGGACCTCGTTATTGACGTCCTCGAGGAAATTCGCACGTTCGGCCAGGATCGTGACAGAGGTCTGGTTGACCTCGACGAGGCCGCCTCCGACGAAGAATTCCTTGCCATTATCCGCGCTGGTCTGGGCCAGCACGATGCCCGGCTTAAGCCCGGCGACGGTCGGAACGTGACCGGCAAGCACGGTCATCTCGCCCTCGACCGAGGGGATGATGACGCTGATGACCTCGCCCGAGAACAGGATGCGCTCCGGCGAGACGAGTTCGAAATTGAAGGTGGCCATCGCCCTTACTTTCCTCCGACGTCATCCCGGCCGCAGCGAAGCGGAGAGCCGGGATCCATGCCAGAACCTCTAACGTCCATGCTCAGGCATGGATCCCGGGCCGGCCGGTGGCCGCCCGGGATGACCCGCTGAGGCGGTGAGTTACGCGGCCTCGGCGGCCAGGCGCTGCGCCTTCTCGACGGCTTCCTCGATCGAGCCGACCATGTAGAAGGCCGCTTCCGGCAGGTGATCGTACTTGCCCTCGACCAGGCCCTTGAAGCCCTTGATCGTGTCTTCGAGCGAGACGAGCTTGCCGGGCGAGCCGGTGAAGACTTCCGCGACGTGGAAGGGCTGCGACAGGAAGCGCTCGATCTTGCG
Organism: Allobosea sp. 05L423; assembly: GCF_056397745.1. Classification (NCBI taxonomy): domain Bacteria; kingdom Pseudomonadati; phylum Pseudomonadota; class Alphaproteobacteria; order Hyphomicrobiales; family Alloboseaceae; genus Allobosea; species Allobosea sp. 05L423. The sequence goes on from NZ_JBFTOA010000012.1 coordinate 62,750, forward strand.
GGCGCGCGCCACCGTCATCTTGTCGTCTTCCGAGAGCTCGTCCATGCCCAGGATCGCGATGATGTCCTGCAGCGCCTTATAGCGCTGGAGCACCTGCTGCACCTGACGGGCGACGCCGTAGTGCTCTTCGCCGACGATGTCGGCCGAGAGCATGCGCGAGGTCGAGTCGAGCGGGTCGACCGCCGGGTAGATGCCCTTTTCCGCGATCGAGCGCGAGAGCACGGTCGTGGCGTCCAAGTGGGCGAAGGAGGTTGCCGGCGCCGGGTCGGTCAGGTCGTCCGCCGGCACGTAGATCGCCTGCACCGAGGTGATCGAGCCCTTGTTCGTGGTGGTGATGCGCTCCTGCAGGTTACCCATGTCGGTTGCGAGCGTCGGCTGATAGCCCACCGCCGAGGGGATGCGGCCGAGCAGCGCGGACACTTCCGAGCCGGCCTGCGTGAAGCGGAAGATGTTGTCGACGAAGAACAGCACGTCCTGGCCCTTGTCGCGGAAGTCCTCGGCGACGGTCAGGCCGGCGAGAGCGACGCGCATGCGGGCACCCGGGGGCTCGTTCATCTGGCCGTACACCAGCGCGCACTTGGAGCCGGCGGTCGAGCCACCGTTTTCCTTCGGGTCCTTGTTGACGTTGGACTCGATCATCTCGTGATAGAGGTCGTTGCCTTCGCGGGTGCGCTCGCCGACGCCGGCGAACACGGAGTAGCCGCCGTGGGCCTTCGCGACGTTGTTGATCAGCTCCATGATCAGCACGGTCTTGCCGACGCCGGCGCCGCCGAACAGGCCGATCTTGCCGCCCTTGGCATAGGGAGCCAGCAGGTCGACGACCTTGATGCCGGTGACGAGGATCTGCGCCTCGGTCGCCTGCTCGGCATAGGACGGAGCGGGCTGATGGATGCCGCGGGTATGGCTGGTCAGGATCGGACCGGCTTCGTCCACCGGCTCGCCGATGACGTTCATGATGCGGCCGAGGCACTCGTCGCCGACCGGGACGGCGATCGGGCCGCCGGTGTCGGTGACCGACTGGCCGCGGACGAGACCCTCGGTCGAGTCCATCGCGATGGTGCGGACCGTGTTCTCGCCGAGGTGCTGCGCGACTTCGAGGACGAGGCGATTGCCGAGGTTGTCGGTCTCCAGAGCGTTCAGGATCTCCGGCAGGGCGCCGTCGAACTGCACGTCGACGACCGCACCGATGACCTGGACAACGCGGCCGGTGCCGGTGTTGGCGGGCTTCTCGTCGGCGGTCTTCTTGGTGGTCTTGGTAGCGGCTTTGGCCATGGCGGAACCTCGGGACTAGCGCATTCGGATGTTTCGGCAGCCGGCGGAGAGCACCGCCGGCAAGAGTCTAGGCGGTTAGAGCGCTTCCGCGCCGGAGATGATCTCGATCAGTTCCTTCGTGATCATCGCCTGGCGCGAGCGGTTGTAGAGCTGCGTCTGCTTCTTGATCATCTCGCCGGCGTTGCGCGTGGCGGAATCCATCGCCGACATGCGCGCGCCCTGTTCGGAAGCAGCATTCTCGAGCAGCCCGCGCAGGATCTGGACGACCAGATTGCGCGGCAGCAGCGCCTCGAGAATCTCGCCCTCGTCCGGCTCGTAGTCGTAGACGGCGTCGGTCTGCTTCGTCCCTTCCGGGATCTCGGCCGGGATGATGCGCTGCGCCGTCGGGATCTGGGCGATCACCGAGCGGAACTTCGAGAAGAACAGCGTCGCGACGTCGAACTCGCCCTCGTTGAAGCGGGCCAGAACGTTCTGGGCGATCGCCTCGGCGTTGACGAAGCCGACCTGCTTGAACTCGCGCAGATCGATGAACTCGATGATCTCGCTGGCGAACTGACGACGCAGAATGTCGTAGCCCTTCTTGCCGACGCAGATGATCTTGACGGTCTTGCCCTCGGCCTTGAGCGCATTCGCCTTGTCGCGGGCGAGGCGCGCGATCGAGGAATTGAAGGCGCCGCACAGGCCGCGCTCGGCGGTCAAGACCAGCAGCAGATGCACCTTGTCCGAGCCCGTGCCCGCGATCAGGCGCGGCGCGCTCGACCCGGTCACGCCGGAAGCGAGGTTCGCCAGCACCGTCTCCATGCGCTCGGCATAGGGGCGCGCGGCCTCAGCGGCAGTCTGCGCGCGGCGCAGCTTGGCTGCCGCGACCATCTGCATGGCCTTGGTGATCTTCTGCGTCGCCTTCACGGAGGCGATGCGATTACGTAGGTCCTTAAGGGACGGCATCCGGTCTCTATCCCCTACCCGTCAGCCGCAAACGGCGACGAAGCAATCCAGAGAGGCGGCGCAGCGGAGCCTCGTCGGCTCGCCGCGCCCGCGGTCACGATCAGGCGAAGGACTTCGCGAAGTTCGTCACGATGTCCTTGAGCTTGGCGGCGTTGGCGTCCGACAAGTCCTTGCTCGTACCGACCTCGTTGAGGAAATCAGCATGCTTCGAGCGAACCAGCGACAGCAGGCCGTCCTCGAAGGCGCGAACCTTGTTGACCGGCAGCGCGTCGAGATAGCCGTTCACGCCGGCATAGATCACGACGACCTGCTCTTCCATCTTCAGCGGCGAGAACTGCGGCTGCTTCAGGAGTTCGGTCAGGCGGGCGCCGCGGTTGAGCAGGCGCTGCGTGACCGCGTCGAGGTCCGAACCGAACTGGGCGAAGGCGGCCATCTCGCGATACTGGGCGAGCTCGCCCTTGATCTTGCCGGCGACCTTCTTGGTCGCCTTGGTCTGCGCCGAGGAGCCGACGCGCGACACCGAGAGACCGACGTTCACGGCCGGGCGGATGCCCTGGTAGAAGAGGTCCGTCTCGAGGAAGATCTGGCCGTCGGTGATCGAAATCACGTTGGTCGGGATGTAGGCCGAGACGTCGTTCGCCTGGGTCTCGATGACCGGCAGCGCCGTCAGCGAGCCGAGGCCGGCGGCCTCGCCCATCTTCGCCGCGCGCTCGAGCAGGCGGGAGTGGAGATAGAACACGTCGCCCGGATAGGCTTCGCGGCCCGGCGGGCGGCGCAGCAGCAGCGACATCTGGCGGTAGGCGACGGCCTGCTTGGAAAGGTCGTCATAGATGATGACGGCGTGCATGCCGTTGTCGCGGAAGAACTCGCCCATGGCGCAGCCGGCGAAGGGCGCCAGGAACTGCATCGGGGCGGCGTCCGAGGCGGTGGCCGCCACGACGATCGAGTACTCCAGCGCGCCGCGCTCTTCGAGCACCTTCACGAACTGGGCGACGGTCGAGCGCTTCTGGCCGACGGCGACGTAGACGCAATAGAGCTTCTGGCTCTCCGGCGCGCCTTCGACGTTCAGCGACTTCTGGTTCAGGATCGTGTCAAGCGCGACGGCGGTCTTGCCGGTCTGGCGGTCGCCGATGATGAGCTCGCGCTGGCCGCGGCCGATCGGGATCAGGGCGTCGATCGCCTTGAGGCCGGTCGCCATCGGCTCGTGCACCGACTTGCGCGGGATGATGCCGGGCGCCTTGACGTCGACGCGGGCACGGGTCTTGGCCTTGATCGGGCCCTTGCCGTCGATCGGGTTGCCGAGCGCGTCGACGACGCGGCCGAGCAGCTCCTTGCCGACGGGAACGTCGACGATGGCGCCGGTGCGCTTGACGGTCTGGCCTTCCTTGATCTCGCGGTCGGAACCGAAGATCACGACGCCGACATTGTCGCTCTCGAGGTTGAGCGCCATGCCGCGCACACCGGACTCGAACTCGACCATCTCACCGGCCTGGACCTTGTCGAGGCCGTAGACGCGGGCGATGCCGTCACCGACGGAGAGAACCTGGCCGACTTCGGTGACCGAAGCTTCCGACCCGAAATTGGAGATCTGGGCCTTCAGGATGGCGGAGATTTCAGCGGGGCGGATGTCCATCAGCCGACCTCTTTCATAGCAAGACGAATTGAATTGAGCTTGGTTTTCAGCGAGGCGTCGACCATCCGCGAGGCCATCTTGACGATGAGCCCGCCGATCAGCGTCGGATCGACCTTGATCGAAACGTCGACATCCTTGCCGGCGACGCCCTTCAGCGCCGCGCGGATTTCGTCGACGCGCTTGGCCGTGGGCTGCTCGGCGACCGTCACCTCAGCGGAGACGATGCCCTTGGCCTCGGCGACCAGGCGCTTGTAACCGGTGATCATGCCAGGCAGCGCGAAGAGACGGCGCTTGCTGGCGACCAGACCGATGAAATTGGCGGCGATGCCGGTGATGCCGGCCTTCTCGAGCACGGCCTTGATCGCCGCGACCTGCTCCTCGGCAGTGAAAGCCGGGCTCTCGATCAGGCGCGTGAGATCGGCGCTCTCGGCGAGCAGGCCGTTGAAGGCGTCCAGAGCGGCGGCGACGGTGTCGATCGCGCCCGTCTCCTCAGCCAACTCGAACAGAGCGGTGGCATAGCGCTGAGCTACGCCCGACACCAATGTCCCCTGCGATCCGCCTTCAGCCACGCTTCCCGTCTCTCGTTTCAAGGGACCTCACCGGCGACCTTCCGAAGAAGGTGGAGTGCATGGTCCCGACGCTGCGAGTATCAAAGGCCCGAAGTCGGCAAGACGACTTCGCGACCGAAATGTGGCGGTGCACTAGCATGCGGTTCCGGGCCACGCAATCGCTAGTTCGCCATCCTAAGCGGCGATTTCGCCGCGGCTTTCAGCAATTCAAAGGAAGCTCTGTGGATCGACGTCGACCGCGACCCTGACCGAGCCCTTGGTCCGCGGCGCCCGTTTCAGCCAGCCGCGCAGGTAATCCTGCAGATTGACCTCGCGGGCCGTCTTGACGATCAGACGCATGCGATGACGCCCCCGCAACACCGCAAGCGGCGCTTCCGCCGGTCCCAGCACCATGATTCCGTCACCAGCCTCGGCGCAACGCGCCAGGGCGCGGGCATGGCTTTCGGCCTCTCCTTGCGTGTTCGCCGAGACGATCAGCGCCGCCAGACGGCCGAAGGGCGGCAGGCCCGCCGCCTCCCGCGACGCCTCCTCTGCGGCATAAAACCGCTCCGGGTCGCCCGAGATCAGCGCCTTGAGCACGGGATGCTCCGGGTCATGCGTCTGAAGCAGGGCGCGGCCCGGCTTCTCGCCCCGCCCTGCGCGGCCCGTGACCTGCCGCAGCGCCTGGAAGGTCCGTTCGGCTGCGCGCGGATCGCCGGAGGTGAGGCCGAGATCGGCATCGATCACCCCGACCAGCGTCATGCCGGGGAAATTATGGCCCTTGGCCACGAGCTGCGTGCCGATGACGATGTCGAACGCGCCTTCGGCCACTGCCATCAGCTCCTGCTTCAGCCGCTCGGTGCCGCCCGGAAAATCGCTGGAGAGCACGATCGAACGTGCCTGTGGAAAAAGCGTCGCAACCTCCTCCGCCAGCCGTTCGACGCCCGGCCCGCAGGCGACGAGGCTCTCGGGCTTGTGGCAGGCGGGGCATTCATGCGGCCGGCGCTCGACATGGCCGCAATGGTGGCAGACCAGCGCCCGCCGGAAGCGATGATCGACCAGCCAGGCCGAGCAGTTCGGACATTGGAAGCGGTGCCCGCAATCACGGCAGAGCGTCAGCGGCGCATAGCCGCGCCGGTTGAGGAAGAGCAGTGACTGCTCCTTCGCCTCGAGATTGGCTTCGACCGCCTTGATCAGCGCGCCGGAGAGCCAGCGCCCCCGTTCCGGCTTGTCGCGGCGCAGATCGACAAGGCCGAGTTGCGGCAATTCACGCCCGCCAAAGCGTTCGGGCAGCTTGAGATGCGTATACCGACCGCGCTCGGCATTGACGCGGGTTTCGAGGGAGGGTGTCGCCGAGGCCAGCACGACAGGTGCGTTCTCGATCCTGCCCCGCACCACCGCCATGTCGCGGGCATGGTAGGAGACGCCGTCCTCCTGCTTGTAGGCGCTCTCGTGCTCCTCATCGACGACGATGAGGCCGAGATCGCTGTACGGCAGGAACAGGGCCGAGCGGGCGCCGGCCACCACCTTGGCCTCGCCCCCCGCGATCGCCGCCTGCAGCCGCTCGCGCCGCCGCCCGCTTACCGCCGAGTGCCAGAGTCCCGGCTTGACGCCGAAGCGCGCCTCGAAGCGGTCGATGAACTGCGCGGTGAGCGCGATCTCCGGCATCAGGATCAGGCTCTGCCGGCCCTGCCGGATCGCCTCGGCCACCGCCTCGAAATAGACCTCGGTCTTGCCCGAGCCAGTGACTCCCTCCAGCAGCGAGACACCGAAGCTCTTCGCCTGCACGGACGCCACGAGCGCCTGCGCAACCTCCGCCTGCCCCTCGGACAATTCCGGCACGGCGTGTTCGGGATCGGGCAAGGCCGCGATCGCCTCGCGCGGCAGCGGCTCGACCACGAAGGTGCCGGCATCGACGAGGGAATCGATCACGGCAGCGCTGACCGAGGCGGCCTCGGCCAGCGCCGATTTCGCGATCAGCAATCCGCCCTCGGCCGCCGCGATGGCCCGCGCCCGCGCAGGGGTCATCCGTCCCGGCGGCGGCCCGGCGAGCCTGACGCCGAGCTTGGGGCGCTCCGGCGTATCGTCAGGCTGGCGGCGCAACGCCAGCGCCAGCACCGAGCCCTTGGGCGCGAGCGTGTACCAGGCGACCCAGTCGACGAGCTTGCGCAGCGCCGGATCGAGCGGCGGCATGTCGTATTTGCCGGTGACCTTCTTGAGGTTGACGCCGCGCCCGGAGCCGACGTCCCAGACCACGCCGACCGTCTCGCGCGGCCCGAGCGGCACCTGCACGACATCGCCCGGCTTCAGCGAGAGCCCGGCCGGCACGGCATAGCTGTAGGCCTGGTCGAGCCCGAGCGGGATCAGCACGTCGACCGTGCCGCCTTCCAACATGTCCGCCGTCTCGTCCATGGCGCCAGTGTCTAGCATCGATTCGGCTGCTGTTAAGGCAGGAGAGTCATGGTGCCCGTATGAGCGATTTCGACAGCTTCCGACGGGACTGGCTTTCCCACCTCTCGGCCGAGCGGCGTCTCTCGCCGAAGACGCTGGAGGCCTATGGCCGCGACCTCGGCCAGTTCACGGCCTTCCTGACCGAGCATCTCGGCGGGGCGCCGTCGCTGGCCGACATCGCCGCGCTGAAGCCCGCCGATCTGCGCGCCTTCCTCGGTCAGCGACGGCGCGACGGCGTCGGCAACCGCACGCTGATGCGCCAGCTCGCGAGCTTGCGCTCCTTCGCCCGCTTCGGCGAGCGCAACGGCAAGCTCACGGCGGCCGCCTTCTCCGCGACACGCGGGCCGCGCCTCGGCAAATCGCTGCCGCGCCCGCTCGAACCGAGCGCCGCCAAAGCCGTCACACAGGCGGATACCCGCGCCGGCGAGGAGCGCGAGCAATGGATCCTCGCCCGCGACGCCGCCGTGCTCGGCCTGCTCTACGGCAGCGGGCTGCGCATCTCGGAGGCCCTCTCGCTCGCGCGCAGCCAAGCGCCGCAACAGGCCGGCGACACGCTCACCGTGATCGGCAAGGGAAGCAAAACCCGCATGGTGCCGGTGCTGCCCGTCGTGGTCACCGCAATTGCGGAATATCTCAAGCTCTGCCCCTGGCGCCTGCCGCCGGAAGGGCCGCTCTTCGTCGGCGCCAAGGGCGGGCCGCTCTCGCCCCGCATCATCCAGCTCGCTGTAGAGGGCCTGCGCGGCGCGCTCGGCCTGCCCTCCTCGGCGACACCGCACTCCCTGCGCCACTCCTTCGCGACACATCTGCTCGGCCGCGGCGGCGACCTGCGCGCCATCCAGGAGCTGCTCGGCCACGCCTCGCTCTCGACGACGCAGATCTATACCCGCATCGATTCAGCCCGGCTGATGGCCGCCTATGACGCCGCCCATCCGCGCGCAGGCCGGTAGCAGCACCGACATCTTGCTGCCTTAACGGAAAGCCTTAAACAGCGCCCGCCGATAGCGGCCTGCGAGGTGATTCGTGTCCGGTTCCATCGAAACGCCCGAGGGTGGCAACAAGCGCATCGCCCTCTTGATCGCGCTGCTGGCGCTGATGCTCGCCTTCTCCGAGATCGGCGGCAAGAATGCCGAGCAGGAGGCCGTCGCCAAGAACATCGAGGCCTCCAATCTCTGGGCCTTCTTCCAGGCCAAGACGATCCGCGGCACGACCGTGCGCACCGCCGCCGAGGCGATGGAGGTCGAACTTGCCGGCATCACCGACGAGGCCGCCCGGCAGCGCCTGGGCAAGCGCATCGAGAGCTGGAAGCAGACGGTCGCGCGCTACGATTCCGAGCACGAGACCAATGAGGGCCGCAAGGAACTCGCCGCCCGCGCCAAGGCGGCCGAGGCACAGCGCGATATCGCCGCCGCCCGCGACGACAAGTTCGACATCGCCTCCGGCCTGATCCAGATCGCGATCGTGATCTCGTCCGCCGCGATCATCACCGGCGTCGGCCTGCTCGCCGTCACCGGCGGCCTGCTCGGCCTCACCGGCCTTGCGCTGATGGCGCTGGCACAGTTCGCTCCGACCGCGCTGTTCTAGTCTGGACGACCCTCAATAGTGGATCGCGCCGCGAATGCCGCCGCCGCAGGCGATGGCATCGCCATTGATCGCGACGCTGCGCGGCGAGGCGAGGAAAGCGACGATGTCGGCGATCTCCGCCGCATCGACCAACCGCCCGATGGTGTTGTTGGAGGCCATGCCGGCTTCGACCTGCGCCTCGCTCTTGCCACCGGCCGCCGCCCGCGCCGCGACGACCGAAGCCGTCTTTTCAGTCCGCGTCAGTCCGGGATGGACGACGGTCACGTTGATGCCCTGCGGGCCGAGCTCGTCGGCGAGGTTCTTGGTCAGCGCCGAGACGGCGACATTGCGGATCGAGCCGATGGTCGAGCCGGTCGAACGCGCGGCGAGCCCGCTGATGTTGATGATGCGGCCCCAGCCGTTAGCCGCCATATGCGGCGCAGCCTCGCGCGTCATGCGCAGATAGCCCATCACCTTGACGTTGACGTCGTCCCAGAACAGCGCGTCGGTGATCTCGGCAAGCTTCGGCGGGGGCGCCTGCCCGCCCGGCTTGGCAGCGGCGTTGACGAGGATGTCGAGCCCGCCCAGCACCGCGACGGTATCGGCAACCAACGCCTTCACCGACGCATCATCGCTCGTGTCGACCGTGCGGCCGACCACCTTGCGCCCGCTCTCCGCGGCAAGGGCCGCAGCCGCCTCGTCAAGCTCCTTCTGATTGCGCGCGGCGATGACGACATCGACGCCTTCCAGCGCGAGCTGCCGCGCGATCGCGCGGCCGATGCCCTTGCTGCCACCCGTGATCAGCGCGCGCTTGCCTTCAAGCTTCAGGTCCATGCGATGCTCCTCTACGACTCTGTGTGTCAATGCGACGGCGGAGAAGGCCAGGCGACCGCGCCGCGCATCTTCTCCCAGGCCCGCGCCATCCTGAGCACGCCGAGATCGTCGAAGCGCTTGCCGGTGATCTGCAGGCCGATCGGCAGGCCGCCCGCCGTCAGCCCGGCATGAACCGAGATCGCCGGCTGGTCGGACATGTTCGCCGCCACCGTGAAGCAGATATGCTCGAAGGGCTGCGCGGGATCGTTGACCGGCGAAGCCCATTCGGCCGGGAAGCTCGGCACCGGCGAAACCGGCGAGAGGATGAAGTCGTAAGGCAGGATCGCCTTCAGCGCCGCGTCGCGCATCGCCATCATCTGGCTCATGCCGCGATAGACGCGTTCACCCGGCAAATCCCTGCCGCCCTCCGCCCAGGCGAAGATGTAGGGCAGCACCTTCGCCCGCTTCTCCTGTGGCAGCGCGCCGATGTCGACCCAGGCGCGCTGGCGCCAGAAATCATCGAGCCCGTCGAGCATTTCGCGGGTTATATGAGGCGCCACCGGCTCGATAATGGCCCCCGCTGCGGCGAAGGCCTTCGCCGCAGCCTCGATCGCCGCCTTCGTCTCCGGCTCGACGGCGAGCCCGATGCCGGCATCGAGCTGGAGGCCGATACGCAGCCCCTTCAGGTCGATATCAAGCGCCAGCCAGTCGATATCCTGCGACGGCAGGCTCATGCCGTCGCGCGCATCGGGCTTCGACACTTCCCGCATCATCAGCGCGGCATCCTCGACGGTCCGCGTCATCGGCCCGGCGACGCGGCCGTAATAGGTCGGGTCGATCGGCACGCGCCCGAAGCTCGGCTTCAGGCCGACCAGTCCGCACCAGCCGGCAGGCAGGCGGATCGAACCGCCGATATCGGTGCCGACATGCAGCGGTCCGTAGCCGGCCGCGCCCGCCGAACCGGCGCCGGCCGAGGAGCCGCCGGGGTTCTTGGTGATGTCCCACGGATTGCGCGCGGGCTTGTGGAAGCTCGACAGCCCCGAGGAGAGCATGCCGTAATCCGGCATCGTCGTCTTGCCGAGAAGGACGAGGCCGGCCTCGCGGAGCCGCGCGGCCGGGGGTGCATCGTCGGCCGCGGGGGAGAGATCGTTCGCGGCCGTGCCGAGCGGCACCGGAACGCCCTTCGTCCTGATGTTCTCCTTGATCGTGCCGGGCACGCCGTCGAGCGGCAGCGCCTGCCCGTTCAGCCAGCGCGCCTCGGAAGCCTTGGCCTGCGCGAGCGCACCCTCCGGATCATAGGCATAGAGCGCATCGAGCTTCGGCTCCCAGGCCCCGATCCGCGCGATCACCGCTTCCGCGACCTCCACCGGCGAGAGCCGGCGCGCCTCGTAGGCGGCGAGAAGCTCGGTGGCAGTCAGATCGGCAAGATCGGTCATTCCCACATCCCCGTTTCCCTTCAGCCCTCACCGAGCACGGCGCAGGCGCGGATCGACGGCATCGCGCAGGCCGTCGCCCAGCAGGTTGAATCCCAGCACGGTCAGCGCGATCGCGGCACCCGGAAAGATCGCAAGCCAGGGCTGCGTCGCCATGAAGGTCTGGGCTTCGTTGAGCATGCGCCCCCAGGACGGGTTCGGCGGCTGCGTGCCCAGCCCGAGATAGGACAAGCCCGCCTCGGCCAGCACCGCGAGCGCGAACTGGATCGTCGCCTGCACCACCAGAATGCCGGCGATATTGGGCAGGACATGGCGCAGCGTGATCTGCCGGTTGTTGAGCCCGGCCGCCCGCGCCGCCTGGATGAAGTCCTGCGCCCAGATCTGCAGCGCCGCCCCGCGCGCCAGCCGCGCGAAATAGGGCAGGTTCAGCACGCCGATGGCGACGACGGCGTTGAGCATGCCCGGCCCGGCGATCGCGGTCATCATGATCGCCGTCAGCACGGCCGGAAAGGCGTGGGTGAAATCGGCCGTGCGCATGATGACATGGTCGAGGAGGCCGTCGCGCCGCACCGAGGCGATCAGCCCCAGCGTCGTGCCCGCGACCATGCCGATGCCGACAGCGCCCAGCCCCACAGCGAGCGAATTGCGCGCGCCGACCATGATCATCGAGAAGACGTCGCGGCCGAACTGGTCGGTGCCGAACCAGTTGGCGGCCGAGGGCCCCTTGAGCCGGTTCAGGATCGCCATCTGGGTCGGCTGATAGGGCGTCCAGACATGGGAGACGAGCGCCATCGCCACGACGGCGAGGCTCAGGGCCGCCCCGATCACGAAGGAAGGCGCCAGCCACCAATGCCTCTTGCCACCCGGCGCCTTGTCCGCGAGCGCGCTCATGCCTGCCTCAGTCGTGGATCGATCAGCCCGTAGAGCAGTTCGACCGCGAAATTGATCAGGATCGCCAGCCCCGCGAAGAGCATGACGAGGTCTTTGACCACGATGAGATCGTGCTGGGCGATGGCCTGGAAGACGAGCCGCCCCAGCCCCGGGAGGGCGAAGACGTTCTCGATGATGATGGCGCCGGCGATCAGCACCGAGAATTGCAGCCCCAGAATGGTGACGACAGGGATCAGCGCATTGCGCAGCGCATGCCGGCGCATCGTCACGCCCTCGCTGAGCCCCTTGGCGCGGGCGGTGCGGACGAAATCCTCCTGCAGCGTGTCGAGCATGGCCGAGCGTGTCACCCGCGCGATGATCGCCGCCTGCGGCAGCGCCAATGCCAGCGCCGGCATGAGGAGCGCCTTCAGCGCCGCGCCGAGCCCGGCCTGCCAGCCCGGAAAGCCACCGGCGGGCAGCCAGCCAAGCCCGACCGCGAAGACCAGGACGAGCAGCAGGCCGAACCAGAAATTCGGGATGGCGAGCCCCGCCTGTGCGAAGGCCATCACCCCGGCATCCGCGAGTTGGCCATGGCGGGAGGCGGCGAGCATGCCGAGCGGAATGCCGATCGCCATGGCGAACCCGATCGCCATCAGCGCGAGCGGCAGCGTCACCGCCATGCGCTCGGCGATGAGTTGCGCCACCGGCACGCGATAGGTGTAGCTCAGGCCGAGATCGCCGGTGACGAGCCCTCCTAACCAGAGGAGGAAGCGCAGCACCGCCGRCTTGTCGAGACCCATCTCGGCGTGCAGCGCCGCCAGCGCCTCGGGCGAGGCGTTGAGGCCGAGCGTCACCGCTGCCGGGTCGCCCGGTAGCACCTCCAGCACGACGAAGACGACCAGCGCCGCGGCGAGCAGGGTCAGGGCCAGCGCGACGAGCCGGCGCAGGACGTAGCCGATCACCTCGAACGTCCCGCCGTGGTCATCCCGGGCGACCGAAGGGAGACCCGGGATCCATGCCGGAGCATTTCCCATCGAGGCTCAGGCATGGATCCCGGATCAGCGCCGCTGACGCGGCTTGTCCGGGATGACGTGGACCGTGACAGGGGAACTTGGATCAACGCCAGCGCAGCTCCGCCAGCGGCGTCACCGGCAGCGGCCAGTCGGTCCACATGCCATCGAGCGCGGCATTCGCGACCGTGATCTTCGGCAGGATGAAGAGGAAGCCGTTGACCGCGTCATCAGCCAGCATCCGCTGCGCCTGCTTGTAGAGCTCGTTGCGGGCCCCCTCGTCCAGCGTCCCGGATATCTTGGCGATCAGAGTCTTGAACTCGGGATTGCGGTACTGGAAGTAGTAGTCGTCACGCGCGTAGATATCGATGTCGAGCGGCTCGGTATGGGCGATGATGCTGAGGTCGTAGTCCTTGTTGCGGAAGACGCGCTCCAGCCATTGCGGGAATTCGAGCGGCTCGATCGACGCGTTGATACCGATCTGCGCCAGCAGGGCCGCGACGATCTCGCCCGAGCGGCGGGCATAGGATGGCGGCGGCAGCTTCAGCGTGCAGTTGAAGCCGTTCGGAAAGCCCGCCTCCGCCAGCAGCGCCTTGGCCTTGGCGGGGTCGTACGGATAGGTGCCGGTGAGGTCGACATAGGCCGGATGCAGCGGCGAGAAATGGCTGCCGATCAGGCTGACGTCGAACCCGTAGACGCCGAGCGCGATGGTCTTGCGGTCGAGCGCATGCGCGATGGCCTGCCGCACCTTGAGCTTGTCGAAGGGCGGCTTGGCGTTGTTGGTGGCGAGGATCGTCTCGCCCTCGGTGCCGCCGATCGTGACCTTGAGCTTCGGGTCGGACCTGAGCTGCGGCACGGCCTCGGGCGCCGAGAGATTGGTATGCGCGTCGACATCGCCGGCCCGGAGCGCCGCGACCTGCGCCTGCGGATCGGACATGAAGCGGAAGATCGCCTTGGCCAGCGCCGGCTTCTCGCCCCAGTAGCTGTCGTTGCGCGCGAGTTCGAGCCGGTCGCCGCGGTTCCAGCGTACGAACTTGAACGGGCCGGTGCCGACCGGGTTGGTCTTGTTGTTGGCGGCCGTCGCCGGCGCGACGATCACGGCATCGCCCCAGCTGAGACCGTAGAGGAAATTCGCGGTGGGCTGCTTGAGCTTGATCACCACCGTCGCCGGGTCCGGGGTCGCGATCTCGGCGATCGGCGCGAAGAGCTGGCGCTGCGCGTTGGTGGAATCGGGCGCAACCGCGCGCTCGAAGGAGAACCTCACCTGCTCGGCAGTGAAGGGCGTGCCGTCATGGAAGGTCGCGCCCCGCCTGAGCTTGAAGCTGTAGGTGACGTTATCCTCGCCGATCGCCCAGCTCTCGGCGAGGCAGGGCTGCAGCTTGCCGGTCCGGTCCATCTTCACCAGACCCTCGAAAATGTTCTGCAGCGTCACCTCGCGGATCGCCTGGGCGGCGCCCGAGGTCGGATCGAGCGTCGGCGGCTCCAAAGTCTGGGCGATGGTGACGCTGTCCTTCGCCTGCGCCAGCGCGACGACGGGAAGCTGCGCCGCCAGCGCCGCCAGTCCCGCCCCAGCCAGGAGTTCACGCCGCGTCGTCATATCCATCGCTCCGATGCCGTTGCGGCGCGAGGATGACGCGGGAGGCGCGGCGAGCGCAAGCCCGCTCAGCCCGCATTACAGCTCTCTTTCCAGACCTCCGTCATTGCGAGGAGCGAAGCGACCAAGCAATGCAGGGCGGACTGGGTCAGCCCTTCCGCCCAGCCCCCTGAATTGCTTCGCTACGCTCGCGATGAGGGCGAAGCACGAGCCGCATCTGGCGCACTAGTATACCAGACAATTGACCCCCGTCGCGGCCGGCTCTAGAGCGGGATATGAAAAAGTGGGAAGCGGTCTTTCACATCGATCCCACACCGACATTGCGAAATCGATCACGCGACCGATGGAGATGCCCATGTTGCTGCACGACGATCGCCTCTTCCCCGCCGATCCGGTGACGCGCGGCATCGCGCGCCGGCTCTTCGCCACCGTCCGCGACCTGCCGATCATCTCGCCGCACGGCCACACCGATCCGCGCTGGTACGCCGAGGACAACGCCTTCCCCGATCCGGCCACGCTCTTTGTCAAGCCGGACCACTACATCTTCCGCATGCTCTATTCGCAGGGCATCCGGCTCGAGGAACTTGGCATCGCCCGCAAGGACGGTGGCGAGGTCGAGACCGACCCGCGCAAGATCTGGCGCCTCTTCGCCAACAACTGGCATCTCTTCAGGGGCACGCCGACCCGGCTCTGGTTCGAGCATGCCGCCTCGACGGTCTTCGGCATCAACGAGCGCCTCACGCCGGAGAATGCCGACAAGATCTACGACAAGATCGCCGCCAAGCTGGAAGAGCCCGAGCTTCGGCCCCGCGCCCTGTTCGAGCGCTTCAAGATCGAGGCGATCAGCACGACCGAAGGCGCGCTCGACGATCTCAAATGGCACGACATGATCCGCAGCTCCGGCTGGGGCGGCAAGGTCGTGACCGCCTACCGGCCCGACAGCGTCGTCGACCCGGAATTCGAGGGCTTTGCCGACAATCTCGAAAAACTCGGCGAGCTGACCGGCGAGGATATCGGCAGCTGGACCGGCTATCTCGCCGCCCATCGCCAGCGGCGCGCCTATTTCAAGGAGCGCGGCGCCACGTCCTCCGACCATGGCCATGCCACGGCCCGCACCGCCAATCTCTCGGATGCCGATGCCGAGAAGCTCTACGCCAAGATCCTGAAGGGCAAGGTTTCGGCCAAGGACGCCGACCTCTTCCGCGGCCAGATGCTGACCGAAATGGCGAAGATGAGCCTCGATGACGGGCTCGTCCTCCAGATCCACCCGGGCTCCCATCGCAACCACAACGCGGCACTGTTCGCGCATTTCGGGCGCGACATGGGCTGCGATATCCCGACCGAGACCAACTATGTCGAAGCGCTGAAACCGTTGCTCGACGCCGTCGGCAACGAGCCGGGCCTCACCGTCATTGCCTTCACCCTCGACGAGACCGCCTATTCGCGCGAGCTCGCCCCGCTCGCCGGGCATTATCCGGCGCTTCGCCTTGGGCCGGGCTGGTGGTTCCTCGATGCGCCGGAAGCGATGCTGCGCTTCCGCGAACTCACCACCGAAACGGCCGGCTTCTACAACACCGTCGGCTTCAACGACGACACCCGCGCCTATCTTTCGATCCCGGCGCGCCATGACGTCGCCCGCCGGGTCGACTGCGCCTATCTCGCCAAGCTCGTCGCCGAGCACCGGCTGGAGGAGGACGAGGCGGTGGAAGTCGCCCACGATCTCGCCTACCGCCTCGCCAAGGAGGCCTACAAGCTGTGACCCGTCTCTCCGCTTCCACCCTCGCCGGCCTGCCGGCCGCCGTCCGCCGGCCGGCCTATGATCGCTCGGGCCTCAAGCCCGGAATCGTCCATCTCGGCCTCGGCGCCTTCGCCCGCGGCCATCTCGCCGAGTATACCGAGGACGCGCTGGAGAAGCGCTTCGGGGCCTGGGGCATCGTCGGCGCGAGCCTGCAGCGCCCCGACCAGCGCGACCGCCTGAAGCCGCAGGACGGGCTCTACACCCTGCTCAAGCGCGCCCCGGCGGGACCGGAGTTGCGCATCATCGGCTCCGTGCTCGATGTGCTCGTCGCGCCCGAGAGCCCTTCCGCTCTCGTTGCGCGGCTGGCTGCGCCGGAAACCCGCATCGTCTCGCTGACGGTGACGGAGAAGGGCTATTGCCACGACCCGGCGACCGGCCGGCTCAAGGCCGACCATCCCGACATTCTGCACGACCTTGAAAACCCCGATGCGCCGCGATCCGCCGTCGGCATCCTGGTCGCGGGCCTGCGGGTCCGCCGGGCCGAAGGTCGCGGCCCGTTCACCGCGCTTTGCTGCGACAACCTCCCCTCCAACGGCCATGTCCTGCGCGGCCTCGTCCGCGACTTCGCCGCGCTGACCGACGACAAGCTGGCGGCCTGGATCGAGGCCAACGGCGCCTTCCCGGCGACGATGGTCGACCGCATCGTGCCGGCCACGACCGATGCCGACATCGCCGAGGTCGCGAAGTTGATCGGCGCCGAGGATGCTGCCCCGGTCATCGGCGAGCCCTTCAGGCAATGGGCGATCGAGGATGTCTTCGCCGCCGGCCGCCCGGATTGGCACGAAGTCGGGGCGCAGATGGTTTCCGAGGTCGCGCCCTTCGAGTTCATGAAGCTCAGGATGCTGAACGGCGCGCATTCCTCGCTCGCCTATCTCGGCTATCTCGCCGGCCACGAGACCGTCGCCGAGGCCAGCGGCGATCCCGTCCTCGCGCGCTTCCTCGAAGGTCTCTGGGCCGAGATCATCCCGACCGTGCCTGCGCCGCAGGGCGTCGTGCTGGCGGATTATGCCAAGGCCCTGCTCGCCCGATTCCAGAACCCGGCGATCCGCCACCGCACCTGGCAGATCGCCATGGACGGCTCGCAGAAGCTGCCGCAGCGCCTGCTCGGCACCATCCGCGAGCGGCTGAAGGCCGGCGCGCCGATCGACCATCTCGCGCTCGGCGTCGCCGCCTGGATGCGCTACGTCACCGGCAGCGACGAGAAGGGCGGCGCCATCGACGTCCGCGATCCGCTGGCAGCCGAACTCAAGCGCCGCGCCGAGGCGGCCGGGCGCGACGCGACGGCGCTGGTCGAGGCGCTGGTCGGCATCGAGGCGATCTTCGGCAGCGACCTGCCGGGCGAGCAACGGTTTAGGAAACCGGTGGTCGCTCATCTCGCCTCGCTGTTCGACAAGGGCGCGAAGGCGACGGCGGCAAGCGTCGGCTAAGGTCGCTCCGTCATTCTCGGGCGAAGCAAAGCTTCGACCCGAGCGCTTCTTGCACGAGGCCCACATCCTCCCCGTCATGCTCGCCCTTGTGGCGAGCATCCACGTCTTGAACAGCGCTCTCGCGAAACGAAGACGCGGATGGTCGGGACAAGCCTGACCATGACGCAGCAAGAGCACCATGCCCCCCGCCCCTTGATCCGCCGCCCCATCCGGCGCCAGATGCGCAGGATGCTTCGCGCGCTGACCGTCCTTGCCGCCTCGATCCTGCTGGCCGCGACCGCCGTGGCGCAGGAGCCGCCGCGTATCGCGATTCCCAATCTCTGGGACCCGCGCATCCGGCTAGACCGGCCGGAGCCCGGGCCGCCGCGCGTGGTGCGCTTCCTCACCGACGACGACTATCCGCCCTTCCATTTCGCCGGGCCGGACGGGGCGCTGACCGGCTTCTCGGTCGAGCTCGCCCGCGCCGTCTGCGACAGGCTGGCCTGGACCTGCACGATCCAGCCGCGCCGTTTCGACACGCTGCCGGATTCGCTGGCCGAGGGCCGCGGCGACGTGCTTGCCGCGGCGATGAACCTGACGCCGGCGCTGCGGCAGCGCTTCGCCGCCAGCCATCTCTATTTCCGCGCTCCGGCCCGTTTCGCCACCACGCGCGGCAATGCCCGCCCGGCGCTCGACAGCACCGCTCTGCAGGGCCGCCGGGTCGCGGTGGTCTCCAGCTCCGCGCATCAGGCTTTTCTCGAAAGGCTCATGCCCTTCGTGCAGCGGCGCGAGAGCACCGATCTCGGCGCTGCCATCGCCGCCTTGCGCAGCGGCGAGGCCGAATATGTCTTCGCCGACGGCGTGGCGCTGTCGCTGACGCTCGCCGGCAGCGGCGGCGAGTTCGCCTTCTCCGGCGGCCCTTATCTGGAAAGCCGCTATTTCGGCGAAGGCGTCGCCTTCCTGCTGCGCAAGGACGACCCCGCCCTGAAGCGCGCCATCGACTACGCGCTCCAGGGCCTGTGGGACGACGGGACCTATGCCCGTCTCTATCTGCGCTTCTTCCCGGTCAGCCCGTACTGAGCGCCTCGACTTCTCCGTGAGAGCATGCCGCGTCTTCATCGAAACGCGAGTGATCCCGGCCGCAGCGAAGCGCAGAGCCGGGATCCATGCCCGAACCTTGATCGGTGAGGCCCCGGCATGGATCCCGGGTCAAGCCCGGGATGACCGCGAGGTTCCGCGGAAAATCAGCAGACTCTAAGCCTCAGGGCGCGTTGCTGGCCAATGCCTGCTTCGCCACCGCGGCAAGCCAGCCCGAGGTCGCGGGTAGGATCGCGTCGTTGAAGTCGTAGCGGTCGTTGTGCAATTCGCCGCCATTAACGGCCGGGCCGTTGCCGACCCAGACATAGGCGCCGGGCCTGTCCTGCAGGAAATAGCAGAAATCCTCGGAGGTCGTGCTGGCGGAGATGTCGCGGCGGACCTTCAGCCCGGCGGCCTTGCCCGCATTGGCCGCCATGTCTTCCTCTGCCGGCGTGTTGATCGTCGCGAGCCCACCCAGCGAGAAATCGACATCCGCCTGCATCTCGAAGGTGGCGGCGATGTTGTTGGCGATGTCGCGGATGCGCTGCACGACACGCTCGCGCACCGGCACGGTGAAGACGCGATAGGTGCCCTCGATCCAGACATTGGTCGGGATCTGGTTCGAGGCGAGCCCGCCATGGATCTGGCCGATCGTGACGACGGCGTTGTCCATCGGGCTGACATTGCGCGAGACGATCGTCTGCAGCGCCACGATCAGATGACCCATCGCCGTGATCGGATCATGGGTCAGCTCGGGCTTGGCGGCATGGCCGGCCGTGCCGGACAGGGTGATCTTGAACTTGCCGGGCTCGGCCATCACCGGGCCGCGGTGCACGGCGACGGTGCCGGCCTCCAGCCCCGGCCAGTTGTGCAGGCCGAAGACGCGCTCCATCGGGAAGCGCTCGAAGACGCCGTCCTTGATCATCGCCTTGGCGCCGCCATAGCCTTCCTCGGCCGGCTGGAACAGGAACTGCACCGTGCCGCTCCAGCTCTCGTCGCTCTTCAGCAGCGCCGCGGCGCCGAGCAGCGAGACCGTATGGCCGTCATGGCCGCAGGCATGCATGACGTTGGTCTTGCCGGATTTGTAGGGCAGCTCGTTCACCTCCTGGATCGGCAGCGCATCCATGTCGGCACGCAGGCCGACCGAGCGCTCGGAGGAGCCGCGGGTCAACGTCGCGACGACGCCGTGGCCGCCGACATTGGCTGTGAAGGGGATGCCGAGCTCCTTCAGCTTCTCCTGCACGAAGGCGCTGGTCTGCGCCTCCTGCAACGACAATTCGGGATTGGCGTGGAGATGTCGTCGCCACGCGGTCAGCTTGTCGAGCAGGTCGCGGTCCAAGGCGGCATCCTTTCAAGGCATGGTCTAAAGTAAAAAATGGCAGCGGCGACCCTATACCGCCATGGCAAGCCGGCAAGCCGCTTCGGCGAGGGGCCGCACCCTCGTTTGCCGCATTTCAACCGTGTTCGCGCATTGACGGCGCCCTTCGCAATCTGCGAAAGCCCCTCTTTCGCTTTTGCGATATGGTTTTCCCGTTCAGGAGAGGACACCGCCCCTCATGCCCGCCTTCGACGCAGCCCTCGTTGACGCCGCCCAGCGTTCGGCCTCCTGGCCGTTCGAGGAGGCGCGCAAGCTCGTGGCCCGCATCGAGAAATCCGGCAAGAAATCGGTGATCTTCGAAACCGGCTACGGCCCCTCGGGCCTGCCGCATATCGGCACCTTCGGCGAGGTCGCCCGCACCTCGATGGTGCGCCACGCCTTCCGCGTGCTGACCGGCAACACCATCCCGACGCGTCTCATCGCCTTCTCGGACGATATGGACGGCCTGCGCAAGGTGCCGGACAACGTGCCGAACAAGGATGTGCTCGCCGCCAATCTCGGCAAGCCGCTGACCGAGGTGCCGGACCCGTTCGGCACGCACAGCTCGTTCGGCCGCCACAACAACGCGCGGCTCTGCGCCTTCCTCGACAGCTTCGGCTTCGACTACGAGTTCAAGTCCTCGACCGACTCGTATCGCGCCGGCGAGTTCGACGCGACGCTGCTCAAGATGCTCGCCCGCTACGATGCGGTGATGAAGATCATGCTGCCGACGCTGCGCGAGGAGCGGGCCGCGACCTATTCGCCCTTCCTGCCGATCCACCCGAAGACGCGCGTCGTCATGCAAGTGCCGATCGACGAGGTCGATGTCGAGGCCGGCACCATCGCCTGGGCCGATCCGGCAACCGGCGAACGCTTCGTCACCCCGGTCACCGGCGGCAACGTCAAGCTGCAGTGGAAGCCGGACTGGGCGATGCGCTGGGTCGCGCTCGGCGTCGATTACGAGATGGCCGGCAAGGACCTGATCGACTCGGTCAAGGTCTCCTCGCAGATTGCCCGCGCGCTCGACGGCACGCCGCCGGAAGGCTTCAACTACGAGCTCTTCCTGGACGAGCAGGGCCAGAAGATCTCGAAGTCGAAGGGCAACGGCCTGACGATCGAGGAATGGCTGACCTACGGCCCGCCGGAGAGCCTGGCGCTCTACATGTTCCAGCGCCCGCGCGAGGCCAAGAAGCTGCATTTCGACGTGATCCCGCGCGCGGTCGACGAGTATCTCCAGTTCCTCAACGGCTATGAGAAGCAGGACTGGAAGAACCGCCTGGGCAACCCGGTCTGGCACATTCACAACGGCAACCCGCCTGCGCCGGAAGTCATCGCCTCCGGCGAGGGCGACAACGCGGTGAGGACGCAGGTCACCTTCGGCCTGCTGATGAACCTCGTCGCCGTCGCGAACTCCGAGGACAAGGCCGTGCTCTGGGGCTTCCTCCAGCGTTATGCGCCCGGCATGTCGCCGGAAACCCATCCGCGCCTCGATGCGCTGGTCGGCTACGCGATCGCCTATTTCCGCGACTTCGTGAAGCCGGCGAAGAACTACCGCCCGGCCGACGAGGTCGAGCGCGACGCCTTCGCCAAGCTGGACGCCGCGCTGGCAGCCCTGCCGGCCGATCCCACGCCCGAGATGGTGCAGGACACGGCGCTGGATGTTGCGCGCGCCATTCCGCGCTACCAGAACCTCACCGCCAAGAACGCGACGCCGGAGCGTCCGGGCGTCTCCGGCGACTGGTGGAAGGCGATCTACCAGGTGATGTTCGGCGAGGATCAGGGCCCGCGCTTCGGCTCCTTCGCGGCGATCTACGGCCTGCCCAACACCCGCGCCCTGATCGCCAAGGCGCTGGCCGGCGATCTGGTCAAGGAACACGCCGCCTTCCTCGCGGCGCGCAAAGCCGACTGACGAGCCTACGGAGCCTGCCATGATCCTTCCCGACGACGCGCTCGCGGCGCTGGCGGAGGTGGTCGGCCCCGGCGACCTGCGCAGCGGGGAGGCGATCCCCGCCCGCAACCGCAAGGACGCCTCCGACACGCCGGAGGGTCTGCCGGCCCTCCTCGTCGCCCCGCGGACGACCGAGGAGGTCGCCGCGGTGCTGGCGATCTGCTCGCGTTTCTCGCTGCCCGTCGTCGTGCAGGGCGGCATGACCGGGCTTGCCGGCGGCGCCACGCCGCAGGCAGGCGAAGTCGCGCTCTCGCTCGAACGCATGAGCGGCGTCGAGGACATCGATCCGGTAACGCGAACGATGACCGTGCTCGCCGGAACGCCGCTCGCGGTCGTGCAGGAAAAGGCGGCGGAAGCGGGCTTCCTCTACGGCGTCGATCTCGGCGCGCGCGGGACCTGCACCATCGGCGGCAATGTCGCCACCAATGCCGGCGGCGTGCAGGTCCTGCGCTACGGCATGACTCGGCGCAGCGTGCTCGGCCTCGAAGCGGTGATGGCCGACGGCCGCATCGTGGGCCATCTCAAGAAGGTGGTGAAGAACAATGCCGGCTATGACTGGACGCAGCTCTTCATCGGCAGCGAAGGCACGCTGGGCGTCGTCACGCGCGTGCTGCTCGCCCTGCAGCCGGCAGTGACCGGCGTGCAGACCGCGCTCTGCGCCGCCGGCAGCGTCGGCAACGCGCTCGCAGCGCTCAACCGCCTCGAAGCGCGGCTCGGCGGCGGCCTGCTCGCCTTCGAGGCGATGTGGTCCGAATACATGAAAGCCGCGATTGAAAAGGGCGGCCTGCCCGCTCCCTTTGCCGGGGAGCCCGAGGTCACGATCGTCGTCGAGGCCGCGATGGGCTCCGGCTCCACCGGCGAGGAGACCTTCGCCGAGGCGCTTGCCGAACTGGCGGAGGAGGGCCTGCTGGAAGATGCCCTGATCGCCCAGTCCGGCCGCGACCGGCAGCGCTTCTGGGCCTATCGCGAGGCGAATTACGAGTTCTACCGCGACCTGCCGCCGGGCATCCATTTCGACGTCAGCATTCCCCTGGGCGCCATGGCGGATGCGGTCGCGCTGCTGCGCCAGCGGGTCAAGGCCCGCAGCGGCACGGCCTTCCCCATCGTCTTCGGTCATCTCGCCGACAGCAACCTGCATCTGTCTGTTCATGACGAGACTGCGGATCTCTCCGGCTTCGCCGATATCGTCTACGAGTTGGTCCGCGAGAAACACGGCAGCATCTCGGCCGAGCATGGCGTCGGCATCCTCAAGCGGCCCTATCTCGGCATGAGCCGCTCGGATGCCGAGCTCGCCCTGATGACGACGCTGAAGCGGACGCTCGACCCGGGCAACATTCTCAACCGCGGGCGCATCCTGCCGGCCTGACCGGCAACTATCGGTCTATGGCGCCCGGCCGGCGGCTCTGGCAGAACGCAAGGGAGAGCGCGGGCCGGGAGCGGAGCATGATCGACGAGATGACGCCTATCGAAGCCGTCGAGCACGCAATCCGCACACGCCGCGCCATCCGCGCCTTCCTGCCCGATCCGGTAGACCCCGGACTGCTGCGCCGCCTCATCGATCTGGCAGCGCAGGCCCCTTCCGGCACCAACATGCAGCCCTGGAAGCTCAGGGTGATCGGCCCGCAGACGCGGGCACGGCTTGAGGCTGCGCTGCTCGCGGCGCTCGAAGCCGGCGAGCGGCCGGGTGTCGAGGAGTACCGCTACTATCCCGAACGCTTCCGCGAGCCCTATCTCTCGCGCCGCCGCAAGGTCGGCTGGGATCTCTACGGCCTGCTCGGCGTGGTGAAGGGCGATACCGAGGGCATGAAGCGGCAGACCGCCGCCAATCTACGCTTCTTCGATGCGCCGGTGGCGCTGATGCTGACGATCGACCGCGATCTCGAGATCGGCTCCTGGCTGGACCTCGGCATGTTCATCCAGAACCTGCTGATCGCCGCGCAGGGCCACGGCCTCGATTCCTGCCCGCAGGCGATCTTCGCGCAGTTCCACCCGATCGTGCGGCGCGAACTGGCCATCCCCGACAACCAGATCGTGGTCTGCGGCATCGCCATCGGCAAGGCCGATCCCGATGCCCCGGCCAACCGGCTGGTGCCCGAACGCGAGCCGGTCGAAGCCTTCACCAGTTGGCTGGATTGAGGCTGGGTCAAACGCTCGTCATGCTCGGGCTTGTCCCGGCCATCCACGCCTTCCTTCGGCGAGGGCGGTGTTCAGACGTGGATGCTCGCCACGAGGGCGAGCATGACGGGCTACGAGCCGCGCCCGCCATCGTGCACGGGCTTGTCGGCATCCTTCCGGAAGAGCTTCAGCAGCGGCCCGACCAGCCAGCGCATCGCGACGATCGCGATGCCGCCGACGACCAGCCCGAAGACGGCCGCCAGCGCCGCACCGGCCAGCCATTCGCCAATCGCGGCGATTGCAGGTGGCAAGGCGCGGCCGGCAGCCACGGCAAGGTCATGGACGCCGTGGCCGAGGCCTGAGAGGCCGTAACCCTCCAGCCCGTGGATGATGATGCCGCCGCCGACCCAGAGCATCGCCGCCGTGCCGACTGCGCCGAGCAGGTTGAGGAAAGTGGGCATGCCGCGCACGAGGCCACGCCCGAGCGGCTGCGTCAGCCAGCGCAGCGCACGGTCGAGCCCGCCCGCTTCGCCCGGCTCCAGCCGCCTGAGGCCCAGCAGGCTCGTGCCGGGGCGCTGGTTGGCGGCAAGCGCAACGCCGACATCATCCGCCTTCACGATCAGCGCGACGACGCCATAGACGGCAACGGTGATGCCGATGCCGACGATGGCGAGCACCGCCGCCTTCATCCAGAACGACTGGTCGGAGACGCCGGCGAGCGTGATCGCCATGATCTCGGCCGAGAGGATGAAGTCGGTCTTGATCGCACCGGCGACCTTCTGTTGTTCGAGGGCCGCAGGATCTCCCGCCGTCTCGCCCGCCTTCGCGGCGCCATGCGCGCCATGCGGCAGCATCAGCTCCAGCACCTTCTCGGCGCCCTCGAAGCACAGAAAGGCGCCGCCGGCCATCAAGAGCGGCGTGATCGCCCAGGGCGCGACCAGCGCCAGCACCAACGCGCCCGGCAGCAGGAAGATGAGCTTGTTGCGCAGCGAGCCCAGCGCGATCCGCCAGATGATCGGCAGCTCGCGCGAGGCCGCGAAGCCCACGGCATAGCGGGGCGTCACCGCCGCATCGTCGATGACGACGCCCGCCGCCTTGACCCCCGCCTTTCCGGCCTGGGCCACGACATCGTCGACCGACGCCGCCGCGACCTTGGCGATGCCGGCGACGTCGTCGAGCAGCGCGAACAGACCCGAAGCCAATCGCCTCTCCTGAGATGATGCAAACGGTCGCGACCCTAGCCCGCTTTCCGCGAGCCGTCATTCTCGGGCGGAGCCCAGCACAAACCCGAGGATCTCACGCAGAGGAGGCTCCCGGAGCCTCTCGTCGGAGAGATGCTCGGATCAAGTCCGAGCATGACGAGCCGCAATCCGACTCAGCCCTTCAGGCTGGCGAAGCCCTTGCCGTCGGCGGCGAGGCGCTTCAGCAGCGGGGCCGGCTGCAGCGCCTTGTCGCCGGTCTCGGCCGCCTGCGCTTCCAGCCGCTTCGCGATGACGTCGAGCCCCACCGTATCGGCCCAGAACATCGGCCCGCCGCGCCAGGCCGGCCAGTTGTAGCCGTTGATCCAGACGACATCGATGTCGCCCGGCCGCGCCGCGATGCCCTCTTCCAGGATGCGCGCGCCCTCGTTCACCATCGGATCGAGCAGCCGCGCCAGGATCTCCTCCTGGGTGAAGCTGCGCCGCGTCACGCCCCGCTCGGCCGAGATGCGGGCGATCAGCGCCTCGACCTCGGGGCAGCGCTGGCCGGCGCGCGCGCCTTGCGGATAGATGTAATAGCCGCGCCCGGTCTTCTGGCCGAACCAGCCAGCCTCGCAGATCGCATCCGCCACGGGGGCCTTGAGGCCGCGCGCCTTGCGCGAGCGCCAGCCGATATCGTTGCCGGCGAGATCGGCCATGGCGAAGGGGCCCATCTTGAAGCCGAAGCCGACGAGCGCGGCATCGACCTCATGCGGCAGTGCGCCCGCAATCAGCAGACGCTCTGCGGCGCGGGTGCGCTGCTCCAGCATGCGGTTGCCGACGAAGCCGAAGCCATTGCCGACCACGACCGGCACCTTGCCCAGCTTGCGCCCGAGCGCGACCGCGGTCGCGACCGCATCGTCCGCCACGCCCTTCGGCCTGACGATTTCCAGCAGCTTCATGACGTTGGCCGGGCTGAAGAAATGCATGCCGAGTACATCCTGCGGCCGCTTGGTCGCCGCCGCGATGGTGGGCACGTCGAGATAGGAGGTGTTGCTGGCGAGGATGGCGCCGGGCTTGGCGACCTTGTCGAGCTCGCCGAAGATCTGCTGCTTGACGCCCATCTCCTCGAAGGCGGCCTCGATGACGATATCGGCACCCGCCGCGGCGGCGATGCCGACGGCCGGCCTGATCAACGCCATGCGCCGGGCTTTCGCTTCAGGTGCCAGCGAGCCCCGCGACACCGAGATGTCGTAGATCGCACCGATGCGATTGATGCCGTTGTCGAGTGCAGCTTGCGTGGTCTCGATCAGCGTCACCGGGATGCCGGCATTGGCGAAGCACATGGCGATGCCGCCGCCCATCGTTCCCGCGCCGATCACCGCGGCGCGGGCGATCTCGCGCGGCTTCACATCCGGCCCGATGCCCGGCACCCTCGCGACCTCGCGCTCGGCGAAGAAGACATGGCGCAGGGCCTTCGAGCGTTCATCGGCGATCAGCGAGAGGAAGAGCCTGCGCTCGACGCCCGCACCCTCGGCGAAGGGCAGGTCGAAGGCGGCCCGCACCGCCTCGACCAGCGCGGGCACGTTCGGCATGCCGTCGGCCTTCTTCAGGGCGTCCTTGGCGAGTGCTTCGAAGGCTTCGCGATCGGCCTCGGTCAGTTCGCCTGTCGCCGCGCTCGTCACCGGGCGGCGGCCCTCCGCCGCCAGCCCTTCGGCCAGCCGGACCGCGCCCGCGACGAGATCGCTGGAGACGACCTCGTCCAGCAGCCCGTATTCGAGCGCCTGGCCGGCCGAGAGCGGCTCGCCCGAGAGCATCATCGGAAAGGCGCGCGCCGCGCCGATCAGCCGCGGCAGGCGCTGCGTGCCGCCGGCGCCTGGGATGAGGCCGAGCTTGACCTCCGGCAGGCCGAGCTTCGCGGCCGGCAGCGCGATTCTGGCATGGCAGGCGAGCGCCACCTCCAGCCCGCCGCCGAGCGCCACGCCCTGGATCGCGGCGACGACCGGCTTGGCCGAGGCCTCGATCGCATCGAGCAGATCGGGCAGCAGCGGCGGCGCCGGCGGCTTGCCGAACTCGCTGATATCGGCGCCGGCGATGAAAGCCTTGCCAGCGGACGCGATCACGATCGCGACGACCGAAGCGTCGGCATTTGCCCTTTCGATTGCGGCCGCGAGCCCCTCGCGCACCGCAGCACCGAGTGCGTTGACCGGGGGATTGTCGATGGTGGCGAGCGCGACTCGGCCGCGCACCTCAAGCTGAACCTTCGTCATCGACGGCCTCCGCAATCCCTGTCCCGCGCGCCCCGACTCGCAGCAAGGCAGCGAAGCGTCCATACGGTTAGGGAGAACCCGGCCGGCGCGATGTCAAGCTCGGGGCGGTGACGAAAGACGCATCCGGCCTCGCTTGACCCCTTGCGAAAGGCCATGCCATCCCGACACCTCCATCAGGAGCGGACCGATGAGCGAAGTGCTGAGCGAAACCGTCGCAGCTGGCGTCGTGCAGATCACCATGAACCGGCCCGACCGCAAGAACGCGCTCGACCGCGCCAGTTACTCCGGGCTGATCGCGGCGATCGGCGCCGCCGAAGCCGACGCCTCGATCCGCGCCATCCTGCTGACGGGCGCCGGCGGCTGCTTTACCAGCGGCAATGACATCAAGGATTTCGCCATCGCCGCCGCCTCCGGCGAAGGCCCGCGCGTCGCCATCGACTTCCTCGAGGTGATCTCGACCGCCCGGAAGCCGATCGTCGCGGCAGTGGAAGGTTTCGCCGTCGGCATCGGCACGACGATGTTGCTGCATTGCGACCTCGCCTTCGCCGCCCGCTCCGCGACCTTCCGCCTGCCCTTCGTCACGCTCAGCCTCTCGCCCGAGGGCGGATCGAGCCACCTGCTGCCGCTCGTCGCCGGCTCCAAGAAGGCGGCCGAGTTGCTGATGCTGGGCGAGGCCTTCAATGCGGAGGCCGCCGCTGCCGCCGGCCTCGTCAACGCCGTGGTCGAGGACGGCACGGCACTGGAAGCCGGACTTGCCAAAGCCAAGGCGCTGGCGGCTCTCCCGCCGGAATCGCTCGCGCTCACCAAGATGCTGCTCAAGCGCGGCTCGGCCGAGGCCGTGGCCGAAACCATCGCGACGGAAGCCCGCCATTTCGGCGAGCGCCTGCGCTCGCCGGAGGCGATGGCGGCCTTCGCCGCGTTCCTGAAGAAGTGAGCCGCAAGGCTCGTCATGCTCGGGCTTGACCCGAGCATCTCCCGCCGAAGAGCGCTCCGGGGAGCTTTCGCGGCCTGAGATTCTCGGGTCGACCCTGCGGTCGCCCGCGAATGATTTGCTGCCGCCTCCTCAGGCCGCCACCGTCCGGCCGCGCCCTCTCAGCCAGTCGCGCGTCCAGGAGAAGACCGGCCAGAGCAGCGCGGCGAAGGTCATCGCCGCCAGCACCGACGAGACCGGCCGGTCGAAGAAGGGCAGCACCGATCCATCGGACTTGATCAGCGAGGTCACGAAGCTCTGCTCCACCATCGTGCCCATGACGATGCCAAGCACCATCGCCGCGACCGGATAGCCGTTCTTCTCCATCACGAAGCCGAACAGGCCGAAGAAGGCGACGCACCAGACCGCGAACAGGTTGTTGCCCGCCGTCGCGAAGGCACCCACGGCGCAGAAGATCATGATCACCGGCATCACCGCCGAGCGCGGCGCGCCGACGACCTTGCTCGCCAACCGGATCATGATGATGCCGAAGGGGATCATGATGATGTTGCCGAGGATGAAGATGATGTAGAGCGCATACATGCTCTCGGCCTGCGTGGTGAACAGCGTCGGCCCCGGGTTCAGCCCCTTCATGTAGAGCACGCCGATGGCGATCGCGGTGATGGTGTCGCCGGGAATGCCGAAGAGCAGCGCCGGCACCCAGCCCGAGGCCAGCGAGGCGTTGTTGGAGGCGCCGGCCTCGATCAGCCCTTCCGGGTGGCCGGTGCCGAACTTCTCCGGTGTCTTCGAGAAGCGCTTCGACATCGCATAGCTGACCCAGGCCGCCATGTCGGCGCCGGCGCCCGGCAGCACGCCGATGATGATGCCGACGATGTTCCCGCGCGTCTGCTGCTTGGGATATTCCTTGGTGAGCTGCCACTGGCCCTTGAGGATCGAGCCGAGGCGGCGGTTCTCGATCTTCGGCGGCTCGCGCTCGGTCAGCGCCCGCATCACCTCGGCCAGCGCGAAGACGCCGACCAGCGCCGGGATGGGCTCGATACCCCCCAACAGGTCGGTCGAGCCGAAGGTGAAGCGCGGCACGCCGCCTGGGTTGTCGATGCCGATGCAGGTGATGAGCAGGCCGAGCAGCATCGCCGCGATCGCCTTGATCGGCGAGGAGCGCGCCACCAGCGTCGAGCACATCAGGCCGAGCATGGCGAGCCAGAAGTTCTCGTAGGTCGAGAAGGACAAGGCCATCTCGGCGAGCAGCGGCGCGATCAGCATCAGCGAAAGCGTGCCGGCGATGCCGCCGAGCGCCGAGAACCACAGGCAGATGCCGAGCGCCGTCTCCGCCTGGCCCTTGCGCGTCATCGCATAGGCCTCGTCGGTATAGGCGGCGGAAGCCGGCGTGCCGGGGATGCGCAAGAGGCAGCCCGGAATGTCGCCGGAGAAGATCGCCATCGCCGAGGCCGTGATGATCGTCGCCACCGCCGCGATCGGCGAGAGGTAGAAGGTGACGGGCACGAGCAGCGCCGTCGCCATGGTGGCGGAGAGACCGGGCAGCGCGCCGACCGTCAGCCCGTAGAAGGCCGAGGCGACGAGAGCGATCATCACGTCGAACTGGAAGACAAGCCCGAAGGCCTTGATGACGGTGTCCATCGTCAGGCCTCGCTCACCAGGGGAAGGGCAGGATGCCGCCGGGCAGCGGCACCCGCAGCAGCTTCAGGAAGATCAGGTTGATCGCGAAGGGCGCGATGATCGCGAGCGGCACCGCGAGCTTCGGCTTCGCGCCGAAGGCGAGGCTCGCGACGAGCACCATGATCGCGGCCGTCGGCAGGAAGCCGAGCGTCTCGGAGACGAGCGCGTAGAAGGCAAGCAGCGCGGGCGGCAGCAGGGCCAGCCAGTTGCGCCAGGCCGGCAGCGGCGCCAGCTCCTCAGGCGTCGCATGGCTGACGACATCGGCCTCGGCGACTTCCTCGAAATGACGGCCGATGCCGAAGACGATCAAGCCGCCGCAGAGTACGAGGCCCGCACCGACGACCATGGGAAAGGCGGACGGGCCGACCTGCTGGCCCGGAACGGGCGGCAATCGTGAGCCATAGACGAAGGCGACGGCCCCCAGCGCGGCGAGGGCGGAGCCGGAAATACGATCTGACAACAACATGCTGGAGCGTCCCGCAACTCGCGCTTTCGGGGTTGCACGGAAACGCTCCGTCATCCCGGGCTTGACCCGGGATCCATGCCGGAGCGTTTCCGATCAAGGTTCAGGAATGGGTCCCGGGTCTCCCTTCGGTCGCCCGGGACGACCTGTGCTTGTAAGCTCAGCCCTTGGCGAGCCCCGCCGCCTTCATGGCGGAGGCCATCGACTTGTCGCTTTCGGCCATGAAGGAAGCGAAGCCCGGCCCGTCCGCGAACTTCATGCCGAAGCCGCGCGCGTTCATGAAGTCCTGATAGTCCTTCGACTCGAAGGCCTTCTTCAGCGAGGCCGTCAGCTTGGACTGGAGCTCGGCGGGCAGCCCCTTCGGCGCGCCGATACCGCGCCAGGCGCCGATCGAGTAGTTGACGCCGAGCGTCTCGTTCAGCGTCGGCACGTCCTTGAACTGCGGGTTGCGCGCGTCAGACATGATCGCCAGCGACTTCGCCTTGCCGGCATCGATCATCGCCCGTCCCTCGGGCACCGAGCAGGTGACGATGTCGAGGCCGCCGGCAGCGAGGTCCTGCATCGCCGGCGCCGCGCCGTTCGACGGCACCCAGGCGACATGGTCAGGCTTCAGGCCCATGGAAACGAGCCAGCCGATCAGAGCGAGATGCCAGATGCCTCCCTGGCCGGTGCCGGAGGCCTTGAGCTTGCCGGGAGGCGCCGCCTTGATCGCGTCGGCCAGCGCCTTGATGTCCTTGTACGGGCCGGAGGCCGAGACCTGCACGCCTGGCGGGTCCTCGTTCATCAGCGCGAGCGAGGTGTAGCTCGTCGACTTGAGATCGGTCAGGCCCTGATGGTGCATCATGGCGATCTCGACCGTCAGCATGCCGATATTGTAGCCGTCCGGCGCCGCCGTCGCGATGGCGGAATGACCGACCACGCCGGAACCGCCCGTGCGGTTGACGACGTTGACCGGCTGGCCGAGGTCCTTCTCCAGAAGCTGCGCGACGATGCGCGCCGTGGCGTCCGTGCCGCCGCCGGCACCCCAGGGGCAGATCAGGGTGATCGGCCGCGAGGGATAATTCGCCTGCGCGATCGCGGGCGCCGCAATCAGGCTGGCAGCGCCGGCTGCGGCCGCGCCCTTGAGCACACTACGCCTGTCGATGAAATCGGTCATTCCCCAGTTCCTCCCGCTAAATCGATTTAGTGCCTGGGCGCTCCTCGTCCGCGACGGGGCTCCCTTGATATGACGGGCCATCTGAGCCGATCACGCGGCGGGTGACAACCTCTCATTTTGGCCGATGCGGCACGCCTTGTTGCGATCTGCACCACCCGTCATTGCGAGCGCAGCGAAGCAATCCAGGGAGACTGCGCGAACGTCTCACCCAGTCTCCCTGGATTGCTTCGTCGCTTCGCTCCTCGCAATGACGGCTTGGCTACAGTCCGCAGACGATGGGCTGGACCGCGCTGGAGACCCGCTCGACCACCGCGCCGGTGCTGAGGTCTGATCCGGCCGCAGCCGGCGGCAGCGAAGCGCCGGCCCTGCCGAGCATGGCCTGAATGGCCGCGGCGTCGGCGAGCGCGTAGCTGCGCTGCGGCGCGACGCCGGCGATAAGGACCTTGTCGGAAGGGTTGTCGATCACGATCCCCACCAGGCGC
Source organism: Allobosea sp. 05L423 (assembly GCF_056397745.1). Lineage (NCBI taxonomy): Bacteria > Pseudomonadati > Pseudomonadota > Alphaproteobacteria > Hyphomicrobiales > Alloboseaceae > Allobosea > Allobosea sp. 05L423. The sequence goes on from NZ_JBFTOA010000012.1 coordinate 94,737, forward strand.
CCCTGCCGGTCGAAGGCCGGCGCGCCCGCCTGACCGGGCTGCAAGGGCGCCCGCAATGCAGGCTTGCCGCCGGCCCGCACGCTTTGCCCCGGCAGCGCCACGGCAACCCTTTTGCCGGCATCGTTGCCGTATGCGACGAGCACCAGCGCCTCATCGGCGCGCGGCGCCTCAGCGCGCAGGCCGGTCGGCTTCGCGGCGCCAGCGCCGTCGAGATCGAGCAGGACGAGCCCGCTCGCGTCGTCCCTCAAGCGCAGCTTGGCAGCGCGATTGCCGACACGCAGGCTGCGACAGGCGTCGACGGCCGGCGCTACGCTCAGCGCCGTCCGCTCGTCGAGCATGAGCGCGACGCCGTAGCGCTCGTTGCTTCGCGCCGCAGGCTGCAGCGGCGACGACACCCCGGGCTGCGCGGCGGCTCCACCTGCAACGGCCGAGGGCGCCGCGGGAAGCGGCCCGGTCGGGAAAGGTTCGAAGCTCGCCGCGATCGCGATCACCAGCTTGTCGACCGTCGGTGCCAGCGCCTTGTCATAGCCGATCGAGAACCCCCTCAGCCCCTGCGGCCCGGACGAGAGCCGGCGATAGAAGCGCCCGGTCGGCGTCTCGCCGGTGACGACGAAGAAATCCGGGCGGAGCAGCTTGTAGGTGACCTTGCGGGGACTGTTCGGATTGACGGCGGTCGCCTTCTCGAACAGTGCGGCGAGGTCTTCGCCTGGCGGCGAGGCGGTGGTGTCGAGCGTGACTTTCTCGTCGGTGCTCTGCCAGCGACTGCCGCCGGAAGGCGTCGCATCCCGTCTCGGGAGGAGCTTCGTCGGGATGCCGATCTGCACGCCGGTCTTCTCATCGACCAGGATGCGGAAGCCGGCCAGGTCGCGCGCCGCTTGCGCAGTCCTTGCGAGCGCGACCCGCTCGGTCGGAAGAAGCACGCCGTCGGCCAGTCCACGCGCGCCCTTGAAGGTATTGATCGCCCGGAAGGTCAGAGGGCCGAAGGCGCCGCTGACCGCGCCGTTGAACTGGCCGGCCCAGATCAGGTCGCTCTGGATCGCCTTGCGCTCGGCCTCGGGCATCGCCTCGAAGTTCGCCTGCGCCGCCGCCATCTGCGGATTCGGAGCCTGCGCCTGCGCACCCGGAGCTTGCGCCCAGGCGTCCGCATGCGGCGCACCCAGCAGCGCGAGCGCCAGCGCGGCGGCGCGGGCTCGTCCGATTCGCAGATGGGTCTGGCAGGCGCGGGGCATCATCTCGTCCTCGAGCGGGGGCGGAGCGGCTGCATTGAGCGTCAGAACGCGCTGCGCCGCAACCGTGGCAAGGCAGGTCCGATACGAGTTGTGCCGACTTGCGTCCCGCCGGCGCAACCTGCATTCGCATGACTTGAACGCCGACGGCGCGGTGATAGCCTGCCGGCCCCGTCTCACGCCGTCATCGGCCTGAAGCCTTTGCCGCCGATCCTGGCGGACAGGCCGACGAAGAGGAACGACGATGACCCTGCTTTCCCGTCTCGTGCTCGCCCTCTGCCTGACCTTCTCGGCTGCGCCCGCCTTCGCCCAGAAGGCCTATGTCCGCAACGACCTGCTCGCCGACGGGCAGCGGCTGGAGGAGCGGCTGAAGCGCGAGGTCGCCGCCGGGAATCGTTCTGCCCCTGACGCCGTCCGCGCCGGCGAGATCGCGCTCGCCCGCGGCGATGCCCGCTCCGCGCTGCCCCAGGCCAATGCCGCGATCGTCGCGGATGCCGGCAATGCCGCAGGCTGGCGCCTGATGGCGCGCGCCGCCAACGCGATCGAGCCGCGCGACTATCGCGAGCGCTGGGAGCTGCGCGAGCGCGCCATCGCCGCGGCCTATCTCGCCTACAGCCGAGCGACCACGCGCAATGACGAGGCGGCCTCGCTCGGCGTGCTCGCCCAGACCTTCGAAAAGAACGAGTTGTGGCGCCCGGCGCTGACCACCTATCGCCTCAGCCTCGATCTTGCCGCCAACGCCTCGCTGCAAACAGCCTATGAGAGCCTGCGCGAGAAGCGCGGCTTCCGTCTGATCTCCAACAAGACCGATTCCGACGCCGCGAGCCCGCGCGCCTGCTTCGAGTTCTCGGAAGCCTTGGCGCGCGGCCGCGTCGATTTCGCGCCCTATGTCGCGATTTCCGGCGGCAGGAACGCGCAAGGATCGGGCGATTTCGCTGTCAGCGCCGAGGACCGCCAGATCTGCGTCGACGGGCTCAAGCATGGCGAGCGCTATGCCATCGTCATCCGCCAGGGCGTGCCCTCGGCCATTCCCGACGAAACCCTCCTGAAATCGGCCGATTACGAGATCTATGTCCGCGACCGCACGCCCTCCGTGCGCTTCACCGGCAAGAACTACGTGCTGCCGCGCAGCGGCCAGCAGGGAATCCCGGTGGTCTCGGTCAACACCGGCAAGCTCGACCTCGAGGTCATGCGGATCGGCGACCGCAACCTGATCAACTCCGTCCATTCCGACGATTTCCTCGGCCAGCTCGGCTCCTGGTCCGCAAAGCAGATCTCGGGCGATAAGGGCCAGAGCGTCTGGACCGGCACGATGGACGTGAAGTCCGAGCTCAACCAGGACGTCGTCACCGCCTTCCCGGTCGGCGAGGCCGTGGGCGCGCTCAAGCCCGGCGTCTATGTGATGTTCGCCAAGCCCGCGGGCGGGCCGGCGGCAGCGCCTGCCAGCGACGACGGCGATTCCTATGACGACGGCTCGACGCGGGCGACGCAGTGGTTCGTCGTTTCCGATCTCGGGCTGACCTCCTTCACCGGCGCCGACGGCGTGCATGTGCTCGCCCGCTCGCTCGCCGATGCCAAGCCCGTCGCCAATGCGGAACTGCGCCTGATTGCCCGCAACAACGAGGTGCTGGGTACGGCGAAGACGGACGGCAACGGCTATGCCCGCTTCGACGCAGGGCTCGCCAAGGGCCAGGGCGGCAATGCACCCGGCCTCGTCACCGCCTCGTTCGCCGAGGATTACGGCTTCCTCGACCTGAAGCAGACCGCGTTCGATCTCTCCGACCGTGGCGTGAAAGGCCGCGTCGCCCCCAGCGGGCTCGACGCCTTCCTCTACACCGAGCGCGGCGTCTACCGTTCGGGCGAGACGGTCTATCTCACCTCCCTGCTGCGCGACGCCAAGGGCGCCGCTATCACCGGCCTACCGCTGACCATCGTCGTCAAGCGGCCTGATGGCGTCGAGTATCGCCGCCGCCAGGTCGAGGACCAGGGCGCCGGCGGGCGTGCTCATTCGATCCCGCTGATTTCGGGCGCAGCGACCGGCACCTGGCGCGTGCTCGCCTATTCCGACCCGAAGGGGCAGGCGATCGGCGAGACCTCCTTCCTCGTCGAGGACTATGTGCCCGAGCGGCTGGAGCTGACGCTCTCGCCCAAGACGCCGCTCCTGCAGGCGGGCGAGCCGGCGGAGCTCAACGTCGCCGCGCGCTATCTCTACGGCGCGCCGGGTTCCGAGCTAGACGTCACCGGCTCGATGACGATCCGCGCGGCGGGGGCGAGCGCCATCCCCGGCTTCAAGGACTATCAGGTCGGCCTGACCGACGAGGCGTTCGAGCCGGTCCAGAGCGAGTTCGAGGAGAGCGCCAAGACGGACGCCGCCGGCAAGGCGGTGATCACCAACCCCGTCCAGCAGCCCGACACCAACCGCCCGCTCGAGGTCGAGATGACCGTGCGCGTCGGCGAGCCCGGCGGGCGCGCCATCGCCCGCTCCGTCACCCTGCCGATCGTGCCCAAGGGCGCCGCCATCGGCGTCAAGAAGCTGTTCAGGGACGGCGATCTCGGCAACGGCCAGACCGCAAATTTCGAAGTCATCATGGCCACCGGCGACGGCAAGCGCATCAGCCGGGCGAATGTGAAATGGGTGCTCTCGAAGGTACGCCGCAACTACCAGTGGTTCTTCCAGGACGGGCGCTGGAACTACGAGGGCATCAAGACCACCCGCCGCGTCGCCGATGGCGAGATCGCGGTGGCGGAAGCTGCCGGCGCCAAGATCGCCGCGCCGGTCGAGTGGGGCAATTACCGGCTCGACGTGACCTCCGACGGCAACGAGGCGGCCGAGACCTCGGTCTCCTTCAGCGTCGGCTATGAGAGCGACAAGACGGCGGATACGCCGGATGTGCTCGACGTCGCGCTCGACAAGGCCGCCTATGCCGATGGCGAGAGCCTTCAGGTCCGCCTCTCGCCGCGCTTCGGCGGCAAGGCGACACTCGCCGTCGTCACCGACAAGGTGGCGGATATCCGCACCATCGACATCACTGATGGCGGCACCACCGCCTCGATCCCGGTGAAGGCGGAATGGGGTGCGAGCGCCTATCTCGTCGTGCTCGCCCATCGCCCGATGGACACCGCTGCCAAGCGCCTGCCCGGCCGCGCCATCGGCCTCGCCTGGTTCCAGATCGGCAAGGAACAGCGCACGCTGTCTGTCGATCTCGGCGCCCCGCAGCTGGTGCGCCCGCTCTCGACGCTGTCGCTGCCGGTCAAAGTGACCGGCATGAAGCCGGGCGAGGATGCCTTCGTCACGCTGGCCGCCGTCGATATCGGCATCCTCAACCTCACCCGCTACGAGAGCCCGGACCCGAGCAAGTTCTTCTTCGGCCAGCGCCAGCTCGGCCATGAGTTGCGGGATCTTTACGGCTATCTGATCGACGGCATGCAGGGCACCCGCGGCGCGATCCGCACCGGCGGCGACGCTGCGCCGCAGCTCGAGGGCGAGAAGCCGACGCAGGAGCCGCTCGCCCGCTATTCCGGCGTGGTCAAGGTCGGGGCCGACGGCACGGCGAAGATCGATTTCGACATGCCCGCCTTCAACGGCTCGGTCCGCGTCATGGGCGTCGCCTGGTCGGCCGGCCGCACCGGCCAGGCCAGCGCCGACGTGATCGTGCGCGACCAGATCGTCGCGCAGGCGACGCTGCCGCGCTTCCTCGCCATCGGCGACCAGTCGCGCTTCCATCTCCAGGTCGACAATGTCGAGGGACCCGCCGGCGCCTATACCGTCGATCTCGACGTGAAGGGCCCGGTGCTCGTCGCAGCCGACGCCACCCGCCGCACCATGCAGCTCGGCGCCGGCGCCAAGACGCAGATGACGATCCCGGTCACCGCCGCGGGCCTCGGCCGCGCCGAGTTCGACGTCCGGGTCAGCGGGCCGAACGGCATCGGCACGGTGCAGAACCTCGCGGTACGCGTGCAGCCCTCGGCTGCGACCATCGCACGCCGCGTCGTCCGCGCGATCCCCGGCAATGGCGGGGCGATCACGGTCTCTTCCGACCTGCTGGCCGATCTCGTGCCGAATTCCGGCCAGGTCTCGGTGAGCGTCTCGCCCTTCGGTTCGCTCGATGTGCCCGCTTTGCTCAAAGCGCTCGACCGCTACCCCTATGGCTGCACCGAGCAGACCGTCTCGCGCGCGCTACCGCTGCTCGCGGTCAACCAGCTCGCCTCGCTGGAACAGCTCGCGCTCGACGACAAGGCCGACGAGCGCGTCGTCAACGCGATCGAGCGCGTGCTGGCCCGCCAGGGCGGCAACGGCTCCTTCGGGCTCTGGGGCGTCGGCGGCGACGATCTCTGGCTCGACGCCTTCGTCGCGGACTTCCTGACGCGCGCCCGCGAGAAGCAGTTCGCCGTGCCGCAGATCGCCTTCAATCTCGCGCTCGACCGCCTGCGCAACCAGGTCGTCAACACCAGCGAGATCAACAAGGAAGAGGCGGCCGGCATCGCCTATGCGCTCTATGTGCTCGCCCGCAACGGCCGGCCGGTGATGGGCGATTTGCGCTATCTCGCCGACAACAAGCTCGGGGATTTCGCGACGCCGCTCGCCCGCGCCCAGATCGGCGCCGCGCTCTCGGCGCTGGGCGATCGCGGGCGCGGCCGCGCCGCCTTCGGCAGCGCGCTCGCACTGCTGCAGCAGGCAGGCGATGACGGGCTGTCGCGGCCCGATTACGGCTCGCGCCTGCGCGACGGCGCCGGCGTGCTCGCGCTGATCGCCGAGTCGAATGGCGAGCGCGCCGACATCACGCGCGCGGTCTCGATCCTCGACGCCACCCGCAACAGCGCCCGCTACAGCTACACCTCGACGCAGGAGCAGATGTGGATGGTGCTGGCGGCGCAGGCCATGGCCAAGGACGCCGAGGGCATGACGCTGACCGTCGACGGCGCGGCCCGCAAGGGCGCCCTCTACCGCACGATTCCCGCCGGGGCACTGGAGGCGAAGCCGCTCACCATCGCCAATCCCGGCGCGGCCAGCGCACAGGCCGTCATCACCGTGGCGGGCATCCCGACCGCGCCCGAGCCAGCGCTGAACCAGGGTTTCGGGCTGGAGCGCGTGATCTACACGATGAAGGGCGAGCGGGCCGATCCCGCGCGCCTGCGCCAGAACGAGCGCTATGTCGTGGCGCTGACCGTGACGGAAGGCGCGCCGCGCTATGGCCGGCTGCTGCTGGTCGATCCCGTCCCGGCCGGGCTGGAGATCGAGAACGCCAACCTGACGGAGGGCGCCTCGGTCGCCGGGCTCGACTGGCTGAAGCAGGAGGTCTCGCCGGTGCATACCGAAGCGCGCGACGACCGCTATGTCGCGGCCTTCGAGCGCTCGGGCTCGAAGGGCGACAAGCTCTCCTACACCGTCGCCTATATCGCGCGAGCGGTCTCGCCCGGCCGCTACGTCTCGCCCGCCGCCGTGATCGAAGACATGTACCGGCCGGACCGCTTCGGCCGCACGGGCTTCGGCACGGTGGAGATCAGTTCGGCGCGGTGATGACCGGCCCCGGACCAGACCGCCCGTTATTCTCGGGCGAAGCGAAGCGCAGACCCGAAAATCTCGATCAGGAGATGCTCGGGTCAAGCCCGAGCATGACGGCTGACATTCCCGTCATCGCGAGCGCAGCGAAGCGATCCGGGGGCGGCAGGGCGGCGCGCTGGATTGCTTCGTCGGTGGCGCTCCTCGCAATGACGGGCGCCGCTGCCCTCATCCTCTACGCCCGCTCGCTGCCCCCGCTCGACCTCTCGGCCGCAGCCGATCGTTCGACCGTGGTGCTCGACCGCGAAGGCAAGCTGCTCCGCCCCTTCCTCACCAATGACGGGCGCTGGAAGCTGCCTGTCACCTCCGAGGACGTGGACCCGCGCTACCTCGCCATGCTCAAGGCCTTCGAGGACAAGCGCTTCGACGATCATCGCGGCATCGACCCGCTCGGGCTGCTGCGCGCCGCCGGCCAGATGCTGGCGAATGGCCGCATCGTCTCGGGCGGCTCGACGCTGACCATGCAGGTCGCACGCCTGCTGGAGCCGCGCGAGGACCGCACGCTCGCGGCCAAGCTTCGGCAGGCCGTGCGCGCCATCGAGCTGGAGCGGCGCTTCGACAAGGCTGGCATTCTCGACCTCTACCTCACGCTCGCGCCCTTCGGCGGCAATCTCGAAGGCGTGCGCGCCGCGAGCTTCGCCTATTTCGGCAAGGAGCCGAAGCGGCTCTCGACGGCCGAGGCCGCCCTCCTCGTCGCCCTGCCGCAATCGCCGGAGACGCGCCGGCCGGACCGCTTCACCGAGGCCGCCCGCAAAGCGCGTGAACGCGTGCTGGAACGGGTCGAGCAGGCGGGCTTAGCCACCCGCGACGAGGTTGCCACCGCCCGCGCCGAACCGATCCCGACCGCGCGCCGCCCGTTCCCGAATCTCAGCCCCCATATCGCCGAGCAGGCCGTGGCGGAGGCCCCGACCGAGCGCGTCCAGAAGCTCTCGCTCGACGCGCGGCTGCAGGCGTCGCTCGAAGGTCTCGCCCGCGAGCGCAGCCTGGGGCTGGCGCCGCAGGTCTCGATCGCGATCCTTGCCGTCGACAACGACACCGGCGAAATCCGCGCCTCGGTCGGCGGCGTCGACTATTTCGCGGCGGAGCGGGCCGGCTCCCTCGATCTGACGCGGGCGCTGCGCTCGCCCGGCTCGGCGCTCAAGCCGTTCATCTACGCGCTCGCCTTCGACAACGGCATCGCCCATCCCGAGACGATGCTGGAGGACAGGCCGGCACGTTACGGCATCTATATCCCCGAGAACTTCGACATGACCTTCCAGGGCATGGTCAGCGCGCGCAAAGCCTTGCAGCTCTCGCTCAACGTGCCAGCCGTCGAGCTGCTTTCGGCGCTCGGCCCGCAACGCTTCCTCTCGCGGCTGCGCGATGCCGGCATCGCCATCGCCATGCCCAAGGACAGCGGCGCCCCCGGCCTCGCCGTCGGCCTCGGCGGGCTCGGCATCACCCTGCAGGACCTGACCCGCGCCTATGTCGGGCTGGCCCGCGGCGGCGAGCTGGTGCCGCTGCGCTTCCGGGCCGCATCCGCCACTTCCCTCGGCCCTCATCCTGAGGAGCCGCCCTCGGGTCCGGCCTTTGGCCGGCCCAAGGATGAACTCCGCGGCGTCTCGAAGGATGTTCCAGCGCCCTCCGGAGCATCCTTCGAGACGCAAGGCTCACGCCTTGCTCCTCAGGATCAGGGCTCGCATGGCGGAGCTCGCCTCGTCGACCCCGTCGCGGCCTGGTACGTCGCCGACACCCTGCTCGGCGCGCCGCCCCCGCTCAACGCGGTGCCCGGACGCATCGCCTACAAGACCGGCACCTCCTATGGCTATCGCGACGCCTGGGCTGTCGGCTTCGACCGCAAGCACACGATGGGCGTCTGGGTCGGCAGGGCCGACAACGGCGCCGTGCCCGGCCTCGTCGGACGCACCGTCGCGGCACCGATCCTGTTCGACGCCTTCGCGCGGCTCGGCATCGACCCGCGTCCCTTCCCGCAGCCGGCGGATGCGATCATCGCCAGCACCGGCCATCTGCCGCCGCCGCTCCGGCATCTCAGGCAGGACGTGCCCAAAACCGTGACGGCGATGACGACGCCGACGCTCAAGCTCGCCTTCCCGCCGGACGGCGCGCGCATCGACCTGTCCGCCGCCGCCCTCGACGGCAAGGGCCAGCTCAACCTCAAGGCCGCCGGCGGCTCGCCGCCCTATACCTGGCTGGTCGACGGCACGCCGGTGACGGAACCCCAGCGCCGGCGCGAAACGCAGTGGCAGCCACCCGGCAAGGGCTTCATGCGGATTTCCGTGATCGACGGCACCGGCGCGAGCGAGAGCGTGTCCATCAGGCTGCAGTAAGCGCGCCGAAAGCCCCGTCCAGGCGCGCCTGCGGGGTTTCTGGCTTGTGAGCATCCGGGGATGCGCGGAGCCTGGCGGCGTTCGCAGTCGACGGCTGCGTGCCGATGTCGAGTCGATGTCGATGGTGTCGAACAGCGACGACCTCGCGCTGCCCGGCTCCGCGCACGGGTATCTGGGGGTCCGCTTCGCTTGGACGCCCGGCGAGGGCGGAGGCCTGCCTGTTCGGCCTGTGCGAAGTCGGCACCTCCGCGCCTGACGGACCCGCAACGGTCCGGCGCGCGCGAAACCCGCAATCCCCTCCGGCCTGCGATGCCTCGCGAAGCCCCCGGTCGGAAGGGACGCGGGGAGAATAGGCATGGGGCGGAGCAGCGGGGATAAGTTTGCCTGCAATCGGGAGCGTCATGCCCGGGCTTGACCCGAGCATCTCATGCCGAAAGAGGCTCCTGCGCCGTCACGTCCGGCGATTCCCGGGCCTCCGCTACGCTTCGCCCGAGAATGACGTAGGTGCCCCTACTCCGCCGGATGCGGGTGCGCCCCGTGCGCCTCGTCATGCGCGCCGTGGCGCGAGCCGTGGACCTTGCGGGCCAGGTAGCTGTAGGCGACCGGCACCACATAGAGCGTCAGCAGCGTGCCGAAGGTCATGCCGCCGACGATGACCCAGCCGATCTGCGAGCGGCTTTCCGCGCCCGCGCCATGGGCGATGGCGAGCGGCACCGCGCCGAGCACCATCGCGCCCGTGGTCATCAGGATCGGCCGCAGGCGCAGCTCCGCCGCCTCCACGAGGGCGTCGATCATCTCCTTGCCCTCCTCGCGCAGCTGGTTGGTGAACTCCAGGATCAGGATGCCGTGCTTGGTGATCAGGCCGACCAGCGTGATCAGGCCGATCTGGCTGTACACGTTCATCGTCCCGCCCGTGTAGTAGAGCGCGGCGAGCGCGCCCGTGAGCGAGAGCGGCACCGAGACCATGATCACGATCGGATCGACGAAGCTCTCGAACTGCGCCGCCAGCACCAGATAGATGAAGCCGAGCGCCAGCAGGAAGACGAGGAAGATGCTCGCGCCCGACTGCTTGAACTCGCGGCTCTGGCCGGAATAATCGACCTGGACCGAGGACGGCAACACGCGGGCCGTCGCATCCTCCAGCACCTTGAGCGCGTCGCCGAGCGAGTAGCCGGGCGCCGGCAGCGCCGTGATCGTGGCCGAGCGCAGCTGGTTGAAGCGGACCAGCTCCTTGGGCGCGACGGTCTCCTCGATCCTGACCAGGCTCGACAGCTGCACCACGGCGCCGCTGCGGCCCATCAGATAGATCGATTGCAGCGCCTGCGGCGTGTTGCGCTCCGAACCGGCGACCTGCAGCATCACGTCGTACTGCTTGCTGTTCATGTTGAAGCGCGTGACCTGGCGCCCTCCGAGCAGCGTCTCCATGGTGCGGCCGATGACATCGACGCCGACGCCGAGGTCGGCAGCGCGCTGCCGGTCGATCGTGACCCGGATCTGCGGCTTGTCGAGAATCAGGTTCGTCTCGACGTTCGAGAGCGCCGGAGAGTCGGCGACCTCCCGCATCAGCTGATCGACATAGCTCTTGAGCTGCGCATAGCTCTCCGAAGAGCGCAGCACGAACTCCACCGGCTTGCTGTTGGCGTTGCCCTGGCCGAGCGAGGGCGGGTTGTTGGCGAAGAGGCGGATGCCGGGGATCTGTCCGAGCTCGCGGGTAATGTCGGCGACGAGATCCTGCTGCTTGCGCTCGCGCTCCTCCCAGGGCTTGAGCCGGGCAATGGCGATGGCACGGGTCACGTCGGGGAAGCCGACGATGACGAGATAGGTATCCACCTCCTGGAGCTTGCTGAAATACTCCTCGACCCGCCGGGCGTAGCTCGCCGTGAAGGACATGGTCGCCCCTTCCGGCGCGACGCCGATCACGTTGATCGTGCCGCGATCCTCGACCGGCGCCAGCTCCGCGCGCAGATGCGTGAAGAAGTAATAGCCGCCGCCGGCGACGCCGACCGCGAGCAGGACGATGAGCGGGCGCACCGTCAGGGCGGCGCGCAGCGAAGCCTTGTAGCCCCGCGACAGCCCCTGGAAGCCACGCTCCAGCACGTTGTACAGCCAGCTATGCTTGTCGTGGTGGCGCAGGAGCTTGGCGCACATCATCGGCGTCAGCGTCAGCGCGACGAAGCCCGAGACCAAGACCGCGCCGGCGAGCGTGAGCGCGAACTCGATGAAGAGCTTGCCGGTGCGGCCGGTCGAGAACGCCATCGGCGCATAGACCGCCACCAGCGTCAGCGTCATCGCCACCACCGCGAAGGCGATCTCGTTGATGCCGCGGATCGCCGCCTTGGTCGGCTCCAGGCCGTCCTCGATATGGCGGTGGACGTTCTCCAGCACCACGATGGCGTCGTCGACGACGAGGCCGATGGCGAGCACCATCGAGAGCAGCGTCAGCGTGTTGACGGTGAAGCCGAACGCATACATCAGCGCGAAGGAGCCGATCAGCGAGACGGGGATCGTCACCAGCGGAATCAGCGTCGCCCTGAGCGAGCGCAGGAAGACGAAGATGATGAGGACGACGAGGACGATCGCCTCGATGATCGTCTGGAACACCGCCTTGATCGAGCGGTCGATGAAGATCGAGCTGTCGTAGGAGACCGCGATCGACATGCCGTCGGGCAGATCCTCGATGATCCCCGGCAGGGCGGCGCGCACGCCGGACGAGACGTCGAGCGGGTTCGCGGTCGCCTGCTTGACGATGCCGACCGTCACCGAGGGCGAGCCCTTGAACCAGGCCGCGTTGCGCTCCTCGAGCGCGCCGAGCTCGACGCGCGCGAGATCCTTCAGCTTGATCGGGAAGCCGGCGGCATCCTTCACCACGATCTCGCGGAACTGCTCCGGCGTGACCAAGCCGGTCTGCGACAGCACGGTGAACTCGCGGTCGCTGCTCTCGATCCGGCCCGACGGAATCTCGATGTTCTGGGCGCGAACCGCCGCCTCGATCTGCTGGACGGTCACGTCATAGGCCGAGAGGCGCGAGCGATCGAGCCAGATGCGCATCGCATATTGCCGCTGGCCGAGGATGCGGACCTCGGCGACGCCCGTGATGTTCTGGACGCGCTCGGCGATGAAGCGATCGGCAAAGTCGGTCAGCTCGAGCGGGCTATGCCGCGTGCTGGTCAGAGACAGATAGAGGACCGGCTGCGAATCCGCCTCGACCTTGGCGATGATCGGTTCGTCGATCTCTTCCGGCATGCGCCCGCGCACACGGCTGACGCGGTCGCGCACGTCCGACGCGGCGACATCGGGGTCGATGTCCGGCCGGAAGCGCACCGAGATCTGGCTGCGTTCCTGGCGGCTGGCCGAGGAGATGATCTCGATGCCCTCGATGCCGGCGATCGAGTTCTCCAGGATCTGCGTGACCTGGGTCTCGATGATCTCGGCCGAGGCACCGCGATAGATCGTCTGCACCGAGACGATCGGCTCGTCGATATTCGGATACTCGCGGACGGTCAGGCGGCCATAGCAGACGATGCCGATCAGCATCACCAGCAGGCTCAGCACCGTCGAGAGGACGGGCCTGCGGACGAAGAGTTCGAAGAGGCTCATCAGAGCTGGCTCGTCTGGACAGGCTTTTCCTTGATGGAGATGGTGCTGCCGTCACGCAGCCGCATCTGACCGGCGGTGATGATCTGCATGCCGGGCTTCAGCCCGCTGACCACCTCGACCTTGCCGGGCAGCCGCTTGCCGAGCTCGACCGCGACGCGGCGCGCCTTGCCGTTCTCCGCCACGTAGATCATCTTGCCGACACCGTCCGGGACCACCGCCATCTCGGGGATGATCATGGCGTTCTCGCGCTGGTCGACCGTGATCGACAGCCGGGCGAAAAGGCCGGGCTTCAGGGCGAGGTCGCCGTTCGGAACGTTGGCGCGCAGGCGGATCGCGCGGCCGTTGACGTCGACGACCGGGTCGATCGCGAAGATCTGGCCCGTGAAAGTCCGGTCCGGAACGGCATCGACGCGCACCTGGACGGGCTGGCCGACCTTGACGCGGCTCAGATAAATCTCCGGCACCCGGAAATCGACCTTGATCGGGTCGATGCTGGTCAGCACGATCAGCGGCTTGCCGACGGAGACATAATCGCCGATGCCGACCGAGCGCAGGCCGACGACGCCGCTGAACGGCGCGACGATGGTCGATTGCGCGAGCTTGGCCTTGGCAAGCTGGACGCGCGCCTCGCTGGAGGCGAGCCGCGCCGTCGACTCGTCGAGCGCGACCTGCGTGCCCGAGCCGCGCTGCACCAGCGCCCTCAGCCGCTCGTTGGTGTCGCGCGCCAGCCCGAGATCGGCCAGCGCCTGCTTCAGCTCGGCATCGAGGATGGCGGTATCGAGCTTAACCAGATCCTGACCGGCCTTGACCCGCTCGCCCTCCTTGAAGCCGAGAGCGACGACGCGGCCGGCGATTTCGGAAGCGATGATCACGGATTCATCCGCGGCGAGCGTGCCGAGAGCCTCGACCTCCTCGTTGACGGTCATCGTCTCGACGGAAGCCACCTCCACCGGCACGGCGCGCGGCCCGGAAACGGCGCTGGCCTGGGCCTGCTGCGTGCCGGCACGCTGGTTGCGGTAGGCGTAATAGCCGCCGCCGGCGAGCGCCGCGACCACGACGAGGAGAACAAACCGCTTCATAAGACTGGACGCTCCGATACCGCGCGACTATCTTAGACTGGACAGTCTAGTTTGATAAGAGGCCACCTGCGCGGGGGAGCATGGCTGATACCCCTCTCCGCCGTCACCGGGCGACCTCTCTCAACGAACCGGCAGACGCCGAGGCAAGACCCGTGCCGAAACCCCTCCGGCGAAACGGCACCAAGACCCGCCTGCTCGACTCCAACCAGACCGAAACGAACCCGGCCAAATCCCCTTCCGCCGAACGCGCGCGCCCCGACAAGCACGACGCCATCACCCGCGCTGCCGCCGAAACCTTCCTCGCGGAGGGGTTCGAACGCGCGAGCCTCGACCAGATCGCCCATCGGGCCGGTGTTTCGAAACAGACGATCTACAGCCATTTCGCCGATAAGGAAGCGCTGTTCAAGGCGATTTGTGCCGGCCTCACGGAAACGTTGACTCTGCCGCTCGAGCAGGCGTCGCCCGCCGCCGATCTGCGCAGCGCCCTGGTGCGCCTGGGCGAGGACATGCTCAAGCTCATGCTGCGCCCGGCCTCCCTCGATCTGCACCGGCTGGTGGTCAGCGCCTCGCCGCGCTTTCCCGAGCTCGGCCGCGTCGCCTATGAGGCTGGCGCCAAGAGAATGAGCGCCGCGATCGTGACGCTGCTCATCGAACGGTCACGCGTCGGCGACGGCGTCGCCCGCCCGCTCGGCCTCGCCGAAGCTGATCTCCTCGCCGAGCAGTTCGTCGGCATGCTGCGCGGCCTGCATCAATTGCGCGGCCTTCTCGGGGTCAAGCCGATGCCGGCCGCCCAACGGAAAGCCTATGTGCGCGCCTGCGTCGATGCGCTGCTGAACTCGCTCTGATAAGGCCTTCGGGGCCGCCCAACCGCGCTTTCGGCCACTGTCACGCCGCTGTCATCAGCGGCCGCTAGCTCTCGTCGCCATGGAGACGCGTTGCCCCCCCGGCTTGGGCCGGACGGGGCTGCGCTCATGCCCGCATCGTGCGCGAGAACCCACCACATGCTGCGTATCGAAGGTCTGACCAAGCGCTTTGGCGACAAGAACGCTGTCGACAATGTCTCGCTGTCGATCCCGAAGGGAGAGATGGTTGGCGTGATCGGCAGGTCCGGAGCCGGCAAATCAACCCTGCTGCGCATGCTGAATCGGCTGGCCGAGCCAACCTCCGGCCGGATCGCCTGCGAGGAGCAGGAGGTCACGGCGCTGAAGGGGGCCTCGCTGCGGCGCTGGCGCCGTGACACGGCGATGATCTTCCAGCAGTTCAACCTCGTCGGCCGCTTGGACGTGCTGACCAATGTGCTGCTCGGGCGCCTGAACCACCGCTCCGCCGCCCTGACCCTGGTCAAGAGCTTCTCGGAAGACGACAAGATCCGCGCCATTGCGGCGCTCGAGCGTCTCGATATGGGGCATCTGTTGGCACAGCGCGCCGAGACCCTGTCCGGCGGCCAGCAGCAGCGCGTCGCCATCGCCCGCGCGCTCGTCCAGGAGCCGCGCATCATCCTCGCTGACGAGCCGATTGCCTCGCTCGACCCGCGCAACACCCAGGTCGTCATGGACGCGCTGTTCCGCATCAATCGCGAGGACGGCATCACCGTGATGTGCAACCTGCACGACCTCGACATCGCTGCGAAGTATTGCGACCGGCTGATCGGCATGTCGGCCGGCAAGGTGGTGTTCGACGACGTGCCGCAGGCGCTGACCCGCGAGGTCGCGGCCGAACTCTACGGCATCGAGGCCAAGGATGCCGGCGCCGAGGCGCTGGATGCGCTCGACGCCATCGCCGCCTCCGAAGCGAAGCGCGCGCGCCAGAAGATCGCCTGACAAGCGAAGGATCGCCGGCGCTGCCGGAGGCCGCCGCTGCGAGAAGACCAGCCCGACAGCAACCAGGAGCAGACCCAATGCTGACCCGTCGCCATACCCTCAAGCTCGCTGCCGCCGGCCTCGCGGCCGCCGCTGCCCCGGCCTTCGCCCAGGACTGGAAGGCGAAGTATCCGGAGCTCGTCTTCGCGATCATCCCGGCAGAGAATGCTTCGGGCGTCGTCGAGCGCTACACCCCCTTCGTGAACTACCTCGCGAAGGAACTCGGCACCAAGGTGACGCTGCGCATCGCCAATGACTACGCCGCGATCATCGAGGGCCAGCGCGCCGGCAACATCCATATCGGCATGTACGGCCCGGCTTCCTTCGCCCGCGCCCGCATGACCGGCGCCAAGGTCGACGCCTTCGCGATCGAGACCAATCTCGACGGCACCAAGGGCTATCATTCGGTCTTCTACGTGAAGAAGGACTCGCCCTACCAGAAGGTCGAGGACCTCAAGGGCAAGAATCTCGGCCTCGTCGATCCGAACTCCACCTCTGGCAACAACGTGCCGCGCTTCGTCCTCAACCAGATGAAGATCGAGCCGGAAACCTTCTTCTCCAAGGTCGTCTACACCGGCAGCCACGAGAACGCGGTCATCGCGCTGCAGCAGGGCACCGTCGACATCGCCGCCAACTGGTGGAACGACGAGCAGGAATCCAACCTGCAGCGCATGGCCCGCAAGAACATGGTCAAGGCCGACGACTTCCGGATCATCTACAAGTCCGAGCAGATCGTGAACTCGCCGATGGCCTACCTCACGGACCTGCCTGATGACCTCAAGGCGAAGATCCGCGACGCGGTGCTGAACCTCGCCACCAAGGACAAGGCCGCCTTCGACAAGATCTATGAAGGCAAGCAGGGCCCGCTCGTCGCCGTCGACAACAAGGCCTACGACCCGATCATCGAGCTCAACAAGTTCGTCGACGACCTGCGGAAGAAGAAGTCGTCGTAAACAGCACGCACGCGCGCCGTCATGGTCGGGCTTGTCCCGACCATCCACGTCTTCCCTGCCTTTTGCAGCTTTCAAGACGTGGATGCTCGCCACAAGGGCGAGCATGACGGTTGCGGCGCGACTTGGCGCCCTCTCCGGTAACGGACGCTCATGACCCTCGCGATCGACCGCAACGACCCGGCCATCCGGGCCCATGCCGAGACCTATCGGCAGGCGGCCGTGGCCAAGCGCCGGCAGGCCTTGATCGGCGCCGCCGTGTTCATCGTCTGCGTCCTGCTCGCAGCGCGGGGCTCGGAAGTCGATCTCGCCAAGTTCGCCGAGAACATCCACCGCTTCCCGAAATACATCTTCGAGACGCTGCCGACGCTGCGCCTCTCCAGCCTCGGCGCCGACCTCGCCGAGTGGTACTGGGGTCTGAAGGGCT
This sequence comes from Allobosea sp. 05L423, assembly GCF_056397745.1. Classification (NCBI taxonomy): domain Bacteria; kingdom Pseudomonadati; phylum Pseudomonadota; class Alphaproteobacteria; order Hyphomicrobiales; family Alloboseaceae; genus Allobosea; species Allobosea sp. 05L423. The sequence goes on from NZ_JBFTOA010000012.1 coordinate 111,762, forward strand.
GGCTGAAGCTGCTCTGGCAGACCATCCTGATCGCCTATGTCGGCACCGTGCTTGGCGCCGTCGGCGCCTTCCTGTTCTGCTTCGCCGCGGCTGCCAATCTCGGCCGGTCCGCCTGGCTGCGCTTCGCGGTCCGCCGCTATCTCGAATTCTGCCGCACCGTTCCCGAGATCGTCTTCGCGCTGATCTTCGTCATCGCCTTCGGGCTCGGCCCGCTGCCCGGCGTGCTCGCCATCGCCATCCACACCATGGGCGCGCTCGGCAAGCTCTTCTCCGAGGTGGTCGAGAACATCGACCTGAAGCCGGTCGACGGCGTCACCGCCGGCGGCGGCAGCTGGTGGCAGATCGTGCGCTTCGCCGTCGTGCCGCAGGTGCTCTCGAACTTCGCCAGCTATGCGCTGCTGCGCTTCGAGATCAATGTCCGCGGCGCCTCGATCATGGGCTTCGTCGGCGCCGGCGGCATCGGCCAGGACCTGATCGAGGCCATCCGCAAATTCTACTTCACCGACGTCAGCGCCATCCTGCTGCTCATCATCGTCACGGTGATGCTGATCGACTACGGCACCGAGCGGCTGCGCCACGCCCTCCTCAGCCTGGAGCATGGCCGATGAGCCTCGCCTTCACCCCGGCCGAGCGCGCCGATATCCTCACCCGCCACCAGGCTGCGATCCGCGGCTCGCTCAAGACGAAGCTCGCCACGATCGGCACCATCGTCGCCCTGCTCGGCCTCTTCCTCTACGGGCTGACGACGCTCGAGACCTCGCTCTGGAAGATACTCGCCGGGCTCGGCAATCTCGGCTCCTTCGTCGCCCTGATGCTGCCGCCCAATCCCGGTTCCTGGACCCGCGCGCTGATCTTCGTGCAGGCGCTGTTCGAGACGATCGCCATCGCCTTTCTCGGCACCGTTCTGGCGGCGACGCTCGCTTTGCCCTTCGGCTTCCTCGCGGCCCGCAACGTCGTCGCCAACCGCGTGGTGCACTTCCTTGCGCGGCGCTCGCTCGACACGGTGCGCGGCGTCGATGCCCTGATCTGGGCGCTGATCTGGGTGAACGTCGTGGGCCTCGGCCCCTTCGCGGGCATGCTCGCGATCATGACCAGCGATCTCGGCGCGTTCGGCAAGCTCTATTCGGAGGCGATCGAGGCGGCCGACCGCAAGGCGGTCGAGGGCGTCGCCTCCGTCGGCGGCGGGAAGGCGCATGAGATCCGCTTCGGCCTGCTGCCGCAGGTGCTGCCGGTGATCGCGAGCCAGGTGCTCTATTTCATCGAGTCGAACACCCGATCCTCGACGATCATCGGCATCGTCGGCGCCGGCGGCATCGGCCTCTATCTCGCCGAGACGATCCGGACGCTGGAATGGCAGCAGGTTTCCTTCCTGATCCTGCTGGTCCTGGCCGCAGTCTCGGCCATCGACTTCCTGTCAAGCAAGCTGCGCTTCGCCATCATCGGCAAGCGGGCGAGGTGAAGCCCCTACCGTCATTCTCGGGCGCAGCGAAGCGAAGACCCGAGAATCTCTCGCCGGAAGAGGCGCCCAATCGTCCTGAGATGCTCGGGTCAAGCCCGAGCATGACGGAGCCCTTCAATCCCCGAACGGCTCGATCACCATTTCCACGCGCTCGGCGGCGAAGACGCTCGCGACGAGATGCACCGGCGTCAGGTCCGGCAGCGCATCGACCGCCGTCGAGATCATCACGGCAGCCTCGGGCGCGATCTCGAGCAATTCCGCCTCGCGCTCATCGGCGAGCCGCGCCGTCAGGCGCGTCGACAGGCGGACATAATCCGTGATGCCATAGATCTTGAAGGCAGCCGTGATCGAACCGGCCGCCGCGCGATAAGCCTTGTCGAAATCGGGAAAGCGCTCGACCGAGAGCCAATGCGTGCCCGTGCCCATCGGCACGCCGTCGGCAAGGCTCACGCCGCGCACGCACCAGAGCGGCGTCCCGGTCTTCAGCTTGAGCGCAGTGCAAGCCGCTGTCTCGCCGACGACCACCTCGGCCGAGAGCATGCGGCTGGTGCCGGTGATGCCGAGCCTGCCCATATTGGTGCGCATGCTGACGCGCCGGCCGATCGGATAGGGCAGGCGCGGCGCCGTCACCTGCGTGCCGCGGCCGCGCGAAACCGTCACCAGCCCCTGCTCGGCGAGATGGCGGAACGCCTGCCGCACCGTGTGGCGATGCACGCCATAGCGCTCGGCCAGCGCGACCGAGGCCGGCAGCGTATCGCCGAGCTTGTACTCGCCACGCGTGATCGCCTCCGCCAGTTCGTCGGCGATGCGTCGCCAGGCCGTACCGCCATCCTTTTCCGCGAGTGCTGCGTCCGTCATCAAAATTTCATCCGAAAAGTATAGACCTTTGTCATCAACTCCCCTAGCATAGTCTAGACATTCGGAACTGACCAGCGAGCCCGCGCCGATGAGCCAGAAGACCCCGAGACAAAGCTGGATGGCGACGCTGGCGCGCGCCTCCCGCGCCGAGATCGAAAGCCTGCTCGGCGATCCACCCAACCATGACGTGCTGAAGGCGCCGGAAACCGGCACCGTGATGGTCGAGGGCCGCGCCGGCGGCGCCGGGCGCCGTTTCAACCTGGGCGAGGCGACCGTGACGCGCTGCGTCGTGCGCCTGTACAATGGACGGATGGGCTTCTCCTATGCACTCGGTCGCGACGGCCGGAAGGCAAGGCTCGCCGCCCTGCTCGACGCCCGCCTCCAGGACGAGGCCGAGGGCAGCGATCTGCATCGGGACGTCGCCACGCTCGCCGCGCAGCAGGCATCGGCCCGCGACCTCGCCTCGCGGAAGGCCGCGGCGACCAAGGTCGACTTCTTCACGCTGGTGCGGGGCTCGTGATGTCGGCACAGGGCATGATCGCACCCGGCTTCTCCGAACCGGTCTTCCAGTCACAGGCCGCCTTCCGTGCACTGCTCGCCGCCCTCTCCGAGCCTGGCACGCTGCAGCGCGTGGCGGCCGAGATCACGCCGCCGGAAGGCCTGGCGACCGCGACGGCCACAGCGCTGCTGGCGCTCGCCGACTACGAGACGCCGGTCTGGCTGTCGGAAGCCCTGCGCAACGGCGCGGCCGGCGCCTGGCTGCGTTTCCATTGCGGCGTGGCGCTGGTCGACGATCCCGCGAAAGCCGCCTTCGCCGTGATCGACGGCGCGGCGGGCGAGCCCAGCCTCTCCGCCTTCAATCTCGGCACCGACCAGTTCCCGGATCGCTCGACCACCGTGATCGTGCAGGTCGCGGCGCTGGAAGGCGGCCCCGCCATCACGCTCGCCGGCCCCGGCATCCTCGGCTCGCGCGATATCGCGCCGCAGGGCCTGCGCCCCGGCTTCGTAGAAGAGCTGCGCGAGAACGGCGCGCTCTACCCGCTCGGCGTCGATGTCCTGCTCGCGCATGGCGAGGGCCTGATCGGCCTGCCGCGCTCGACGCAAATCGAGGAGGTTCGCTGATGTATGTTGCCGTCAAAGGCGGCGAGGCCGCCATCCTCGCCACGCATGATCTCGTCGCCGAAGCCCGCCGCGGCGACCCGGCCGTGCCGGAAATCAGCGTCGCCCAGATCCGCGAGCAGCAAGCGCTGGCCTGCGCCCGCGTCATGAACGAAGGTTCGCTCTACGATCAGGACCTCGCTGCTCTCGCGCTGAAGCAGTCGCAGGGCGACGTGATCGAGGCCGCCTTCCTGATGCGCGCCTATCGCACGACGCTGCCGCGCTTCGGCTCTTCCGAGCCGCTCGACACCGCCGCGATGGCGATCCGCCGCCGCGTCTCCGCCACCTATAAGGATCTGCCCGGCGGGCAGGTGCTCGGGCCGACCTATGACTACACGCATCGGCTGTTCGACTTCGCGCTGATGGACTCCCCTGCCGAGATGGCCGGGCTCGACCGGGCCATCTCGGGACGGGAAGGCGCCGGAGCCTCCGTGTCGGGAGATGCTCGGGTCAAGCCCGAGCATGACGGTCTGAAAGCCCCGCTCGACGCTCGCATGCCGCGCGTGCCCGACATCCTCGGCGCAGAAGGGCTGATGGAGGCGGAAGTACCGCCGGAGGGCGATCCGCGCCCCTTCGATCTCACCCGTGACCCCGTCTCCTTCCCGGCCGATCGCGACGTGCGCTTGCAATCCATGGCGCGCGGCGACGAGGGCTTCCTGCTCGGCCTCGGCTACTCCGTGCAGCGCGGTTTCGGCGGCTCGCATCCCTTCGTCGGCGAAGTCCGCGTCGGCGAGGTCGCGGTCGAGTTCGTGCCGGAGGAGCTCGGCTTCGCGGTCGATCTCGGCGACGTCACGCTGACCGAATGCCAGATGGTCAACCAGTTCCAGGGCTCGAAGGAAGTGCCGCCGCAGTTCACGCGCGGCTACGGCCTCGTCTTCGGCCATAGCGAGCGCAAGGCGATGTCGATGTCGCTGGTCGACCGTGCCTTGAAGGCGCGCGATTTCGGCGAAGCCGCCAACTATCCGGCACAGCAGGACGAGTTCGTCCTCTACCATGCCGACAATGTCGAGGCGGCCGGCTTCGTCGAGCATCTCAAGCTGCCGCACTATGTCGATTTCCAGGGCGAGCTCGAACTGATCCGCCGCATCCGCCGGGAGCGCGAGGAGCGGCTTGCACGGGAACAGGAAGCCAAAGAGCCTGATACGATGCCGGAGGCTGCGGAATGACCATCCATCAGATGCCGGCGGACGATGCAAAGCCGGCTTATAACTATGCCTATCTCGACGAGCAGACCAAGCGGATGATCCGCCGTGCGCTGCTCAAGGCCGTCGCGGTGCCCGGCTATCAGGTGCCGTTCGGCTCACGCGAGATGCCGCTGGCCCGCGGCTGGGGCACGGGCGGCATCCAGATCACCGCCGCGATCATTGGCCCGGCCGATACGCTGAAGGTGATCGACCAGGGCGCCGACGACACCACCAACGCCGTCTCGATCCGCAAGTTCTTCGAGCGTACGGCCGACGCCCGCACCAGCGAGGTGACGGAGGAAGCGACGATCATCCAGACCCGCCACCGCATCCCGGAGGCGCCGCTCAAGGCCGGGCAGGTCATGGTCTATCAGGTGCCGACGCCGGAGCCGCTGCGCCGACTGGAGCCGCGCGAGGCCGAGACCCGCAAGATGCACGCCTGGGCCGAATACGGGCTGATGCAGGTCAAGCTCTACGAGGACATTGCCCGCTATGGCGAGATCACCAAGACCTATGACTATCCGGTCATGGTCAACGGCCGCTACGTGATGGCGCCCTCACCGATCCCGAAATTCGACAACCCGAAGATGCATATGTCGCCCGCGCTCCAGTTGTTCGGCGCCGGCCGCGAGAAGCGCATCTACGCGCTGCCGCCCTATACCAGCGTGCGCAGCCTCGATTTCGAGGATCATCCCTTCCGCATCCAGAGCTGGACCCAGCCCTGTGGGCTCTGCGACGCGGGCGACAGCTATCTCGACGAGGTCGTGATCGACGACCAGGGCGGGCGCATGTTCGTCTGCTCCGACAGCCATTACTGCGAGACCCGCCGGGCGGAAGGCCATCGCGGCACGATGCTGGGCGATGCGGCCGCGAGTGGCCTGGTCGATCAGCCGTCATTGCGAGGCGGCGAAGCCGACGAAGCAATCCAGGGGAACGTAGAGCGCTACGATACCGGATTGCTTCGCTCCGCTCGCAATGACGGGCAGGGAGACGCCCAATGACCATCCATATTCCGCTCCGCGAAGCCGACCTCGAGCCAGCGCCCCTGCTCTCGGTCGCCAATGTCAGCCGCTTCTATGGCGAGCGCATCGGCTGCGCCGACGTCTCATTCGACCTCTGGCCGGGCGAGGTGCTCGGCATCGTCGGCGAATCCGGCTCGGGCAAGTCGACCCTGCTGCGCTGCCTCGCCGGCATCGACAAGCCCGACGCGGGCGAAGTGCTGTTCCGCGGCGGCAGCGAGCCGCTCGACATCTACTCGGTCTCCGAACAGGAGCGCCGCCGCCTGATGCGCACGGCCTGGGGCATCGTCCATCAGAACCCGCGCGACGGGCTGCGCATGGATGTCACCGCAGGCGGCAATGTCGGCGAGCGCCTGATGGATCGCGGCGACCGGCATTACGGACAGATCCGCGAGCGCGCGCTCGACTGGCTCCAGCGCGTCGAGATCGCAGGCGCCCGCATCGACGACCGGCCGCGCCAGTTCTCCGGCGGCATGCAGCAGCGCCTGCAGATCGCCCGCGTGCTGGTCTCGGAACCGCGCCTCGTCTTCATGGACGAGCCGACCGGTGGCCTCGATGTCTCCGTGCAGGCCCGCCTGCTCGACCTCTTGCGCGTGCTGGTGCGCGATCTCGGCCTCGCCGCGATCATCGTCACGCATGACCTCGCCGTCGCGCGTCTCCTGACCGACCGTTTGATGGTGATGAAGGACGGCCACGTCGTCGAGCAGGGCCTGACCGACCAGGTCCTCGACGATCCGCACCACGCCTATACGCAGCTTCTCACCTCGGCGGTGCTGAGTGTGTGAGGAAGGTAGAGCGTCATTCTCGGGCGGAGCGCAGCGCAGACCCGAGAATCTCATGCAGGAACGGGCGCCCCTCTTTCCTGAGATGCTCGGGTCAAGCCCGAGCATGACGAGCCCTCGCCCGTCACACCCTCGTCACCTCGCCGGCACAAGGCACTGACCCCATGACCACGATGATTCAGGTCGAGAACGTCGCCAAGACCTTCACCCTGCACAACCAGGGCGGAGCGCGGCTGCCCGTTTTCGACAACGTCAATTTCCATGTCGAGGCCGGCGAGGCGCTGGTGCTGGCCGGCGCGTCCGGTGCCGGCAAGTCGAGCCTGCTGCGTATCCTCTACGGCAATTACAGGCCGACGAGCGGCGCGATCCGCATCACCCATGGCGGCCGGCCCGTCGACATCGTCGCCGCCGTGCCGCGCACCGTGCTCGACATCCGCCGCCGCACGCTCGGCTTCGTTTCGCAGTTCCTGCGGGTGATCCCGCGCGTCTCGACGCTCGACATCGTCCGCGACCCGCTGCTGGCGCGCGGCGCCACGCCGGAGACCGCGACCGAGCGCGCCAAGGCCATGCTCGCCCGGCTGAACCTGCCGGAGCGGCTCTGGAACCTCGCGCCGGCCACCTTCTCCGGCGGCGAGCAGCAGCGCGTCAACATCGCCCGCTCCTTCGTCGACCCCTCCGCGATCATGCTGATCGACGAGCCCACCGCCTCGCTCGACGCCGCCAACCGCGATGTCGTCGTCGACCTCATCGCCGAGGCGCGCGCCGCCGGCTCCGCCATCGTCGGCATTTTCCATGACGAGGCGGTTCGCGAACGCGTCGCGACGCGCTATCTCGACATCACCGCTTTCCGGAAGGCCTGACGATGCAAACCGTTCTCACCAATGCCAAGCTCATCCTCGAGAACGAGGTCGTCACCGGCACCATCGCCTTCGACGGGACCGGCATCACGGCAGTCGATCAGGGCAAATCCTCGCTGCCGGGCGCCATCGACGTCGGCGGCGACTACGTCGCGCCCGGCCTCGTCGAGATGCACACCGACAACATGGAAAAGCACTTCATGCCGCGCCCGAAGGTCTTCTGGCCGAACGGGCTCGCGGCAGCGCTCGTCCATGACGCGCAGATGGCCGCGGCCGGCGTCACTACCGTCTACGACGCCGTCTGCGCCGGCACGCCCTTCTCGGCCAAGGACTATCGCAAGGACATCTTCGCCGACGTGATGAAGTCGCTGGCCTACGGCAAGAGCGAGAACGTCTTCCGCATCGACCACCGCATCCATATGCGCTGCGAGCTGACGAGCCCGCAGCTGCTGGAAGACATCGCCCCCTATCAGGACGACGAGCTGGTCCAGCTGGTATCGCTGATGGACCACACGCCCGGCCAGCGCCAGTGGCGCAACCTCGAACATCTCAAGACCTATGCGGTCGGCAACGGCAAGACGGTCCAGGAGTTCGAGGAGGACGTGGTCGTGCGCCAGCGCGAAGGCGCCGCCAATGTCGCGAAGAACTGGGCCGCCGTCGTCGACGTCTTCCGGTCGCGCGGCATCCCGCTCGCCACCCATGACGACACGATTCCCGAGCATGTCGAGGAAGGCGTCGCCTCGGGCGCCGTGATCTCCGAGTTCCCGACCACGATCGAAGCGGCCGCAGCCGCCAAGAAGCACGGCCTCGCCACCGTCGCGGGTGCGCCCAACGTCGTGCGCGGCGGCTCGCATTCCGGCGGCGTCTCGGTCTCGGAACTCGCCGAGAAGGGCCTGCTCGACGGCCTCTCCTCGGACTATGTTCCGGCGAGCTTGCTGCAGGCCGTCGTCAGGCTCAATGCCGAGCACGGCATCGCGCTGCCGGAGGCGATGGGCATGGTGACCTGGAAGGTCGCCGACATCCTCGGCCTCGGGGATCGCGGCCACCTCGAGACCGGGCTGCGCGCCGATCTCGTCCGCTTCAAGGTGCTCGGCGCCACGCCGGTCATCGGTACGGTCTGGTCGAAGGGCGAGCGCGCATTTTGAGCAAGCCGCGCTACGCCGTCTATTACGCGCCCGCTGCCGAAAGCCCCCTCTGGCGCTTCGGCAGCACGACGCTCGGCTATGACGCGCTCACCGGCGAGGAGCTGACCTTTGCCGTTCCGCCCGGCTGCGATCCGGTGCGGTGGCCGGCCTTCACCGAGGAGCCGCGCCGCTACGGCTTTCACGCCACGCTGAAGGCGCCCTTCGAACTCGCCGACGGCCGCAGCGAGGAGCAGCTGCGCGCCTTCGCCCGCAACTATGCGGCCGGCCGCGAGGGCGTGACGCTGGCGGGCCTGAGCGTCACGGCGCTCGGCTCCTTCGTCGCACTGACGCCGTCCGAGCCGAGCGAGGAGCTGCAGCGCTTCGCCTTCACGCTGGTGCAGGCCTTCGAGCCTTTCCGCGCGCCGCTTGAGGAAGCGGACCGGGCGCGACGCCTGAAGAGCCCGCTCACCCCTGCGCAGCACGCCTATCTCGAAGCCTATGGCTATCCTTATGTGGGCGACGCCTTCCGCTTCCACATGACGCTGACGGGCTCCCTGCCAGGCGAGCACGCGGCACCCGTCAAGCAGGCGCTGGAAGCCGCCTATGCGCAGACCCTTCCGGCCGGACCGGTCAAGCTCGACCGTTTCGCCCTGTTCAAGCAGGACGGCCGCGCCGGCCGCTTCCGCCTGATCGATTCCTACCCGTTCGGCTGAGGCGCTCGTCTCGCCATGTCGCTCTGCCATGCCGTTTCCCCGTCATTGCGAGGAGCGGCAGCGACGAAGCAATCCAGGAGGGCCGGGCTGGACATGTCACCCTGTCCTCCTGGATTGCTTCGCTGCGCTCGCAAGGACGCCCCGGTTCGGGCGCTAAGCCGGCAGACGGCCCAGCCCGCGCAAAACGGCGAGCAGCTCTTCGGCCGCCTCGACGACGCTGCGATCGTTCATGATCGTGACGATCTCGGCACGTTCCGCCGTCAGCGGCGCCTCGCGCTTCAGCCGCGCCGCGATATCGGCCTCGCTCTCGCGCCCGCGCGCAGCGAGCCGCTGTGCCAGCACCGGCACCGGGGCGGTGATGTTGAGCACCACCACGCGCTCCGCCAGCCGCTCGGCCGCCGCGATGACCGCGCGGGATATGTTGACGATCACCACAGCGCCCTCGGCGATGCCTGCAAGCTCCGCCGCCGGGATGCCGTAGCTCAGACCATGCGCCCGCCAGCTCAGCGCGAGCTTGCCGCTGGCCTCGGCCTCCCGAAAGGCCGCCTCGTCACAGGAATCGTGATCCTCGGCGCCGGCCATGGCCTGACGCGTGATCAGCCGGCGGGCGAAGCGGAAGCGCGGGTCGCAGGCGAGCCCGGCCCGGCCCGCATCCATCAAGGTGTCCTTCCCCGCCCCGGAAGGCCCGACCACGAGGACGAGCGCGCCCGCTGCTGAAACGGGCGCCGCAAGATCAGGAGAGTGCAAGGACATGGCTGCGAAGAAGCTGGGACTCGAGGCGGTGATCGACCCGACCGCGCAGGTGAGGCAGGCGACGCTCGGGCGCTACACCGAGATCGGCGCGCGCACCGTCTTCGTCGAGTCGACGATGGGTGACTACTCCTATGTCGTGAACGACGCGAATGTCATTTACACGACGATCGGAAAATTCTGCTCGATCGCGGCGATGACGCGGATCAATCCGGGCAACCATCCGATGCAGCGGGCGAGCCAGTCGCATTTCACCTATCGCGCCTCAGCCTATTTCGAGGACGCGCAGGACGACGCCGCTTTCTTCGACTGGCGCCGGGCGCATGCGGTGACGATCGGCCACGACGTCTGGATCGGCCATGGCGCGATCGTACTGGCCGGCCGTAACATCGGTACCGGCGCCGTGGTCGCGGGCGGCGCCGTCGTCACCAAGGACGTCGCTCCCTACACCATCGTCGCCGGCAATCCGGCCCGGCCGGTCCGGCAGCGCTTTTCCGAAGATGTCGCCGAGCGGCTGCAAGCGCTGGCCTGGTGGGACTGGGACCATGCCCAGCTGCGCGGCGCGCTGGACGATTTCCGCCATCTGCCGGTGGAGGCGTTCCTCGACACCTACGAAGCCCTGAAGCAAGGCGCCTGAGACATCCGGCCGCAACCGGATTGACCGAGATCAGCGGGCTCCCTCATCGGCTGTTAACCTCGATCGGCGAGACAGCCGGAAGGTTCGGATCGTCACGGGCCACAGTTGGGAATTTCGGCTTCATGTCCGCATCGGATCACCTCGCCAGGCGGCTGGCGTTCATCGGCCTCGACAGCGCAGCGCAGGGCCATATCCGGGACGCGCGCGAGGCGTTGGGGGCAGCGATTCCGGGGGCGCTCGACGCCTTCTATTCCAAGCTCCGCGAGTTTCCCGAGACCCGGAGCTTCTTCAGCAGCGAAGAGCATATCGAGGCCGCCAAGCAGCGCCAGGTTCAGCATTGGGGCGGGATCGCCACCGGAAGCTTCGACGAGAACTACGTCAACGCCGTCACCCGCGTCGGCAAGGTCCATGCCCGGATCGGCCTCGAACCACGCTGGTACATCGGTGGCTACGCGCTGATCCTCGAGAAGATGCTCGCCAGCATCCTGGAAGCGCGCTGGCCGAAGAACGCGCTCGGCCGGCGCATGTCAGGCGCCGAGGAGCGCGCTGCTGAGGTCGGCGCCATCGTCAAGGCGGCGCTGCTCGACATGGACTATGCCATCACCGTCTATCTCGAGGCTTCGGAAGAAGCTCGCCTCAAGGCCGAAGCCGAGGCGCACGCCATCGAGCAGGCCAAGACGGCCGAGCGCGACCTGGCGATCGCCTGCGTCAGCAAGAGCATGGCCGCGCTCGCCGAGGGCGACCTGACCCATCGCATGAGCACCGAGATCCCGGCCGAATATGGCCAGATCCGCGAGCACTTCAATGCGGCGATGGCGCGTCTCCAGGAGATGGCCGCGACGATCAAGGCGACCTCGGTCGCGATCGCGGCCTCCTCGCAGGAAATCAACAGCGGCGCGCAGGACCTGTCGATGCGCACCGAGCAGCAGGCTTCCGCGCTCGAGGAAAGCGCCGCGACGACCGAGCAACTCGCGGCTTCGGTCAAGACCTCCTCGCAGGCCTCGCGCGAATCCGTCGCGCTCGCCGACGAGGCCGCCAATGTCGCCCGCACCGGCGGCGACATCGTCAAGGACGCGGTCGACGCGATGGCCCGGATCGAGGGCGCCTCGAAGCGGATCTCCGAGATCACCGACGTCATCGACGGCATCGCTTTCCAGACCAATCTGCTCGCGCTGAACGCCGCGGTCGAGGCGGCGCGCGCCGGCGAGGCCGGCCGTGGCTTCGCCGTCGTCGCTGCCGAGGTGCGGTCGCTGGCCCAGCGCTCCGCCGACGCTGCCAAGGACATCACCAGCCTGATCGCCTCCTCCGACGCGGAGGTGGCCGAAGGGGTCAAGCTGGTGCGGCAGGCCGGCCAGACACTCGACCGGATCGTTTCCGCCTCCGCAAAGGTGTCGAGCACGGTCGAGGAAATCGCCTCCGCCGCCGGCGAACAGGCCAACGGCATCGACGAGATGAGCCAGACCGTCAGCCATATGGACGAGATCACGCAGCAGAACGCGGCGCTGGCTGAGCAGAGCGCCGCCTCCGCGCGCACCCTGCTCGACCAGATCGACCAGCTCAATCGGCTCGTCGCCGCCTTCCGGACGGAGCCGCGGCCTCAAACAGGGCGGCGCAGCGCGGCCTGAGCGCCGCGCCTCGGCGCAAGCTCCGCTTATTGATTGTGCGCGAATTCTCTTCGTTCGGCTGATCCCAGCCGAACGGAAAGCGCGCTAGCCCACGAGGCGCCAGACCGAGCTGCGCTTGATCTCGGCGTCCTCCAGCGCGCGCGTCACCGGCACTTCGTAGGTTGCGACCGTCTCCAGACGTCCCTTCGGCAGATAGCTGCGGCCGGGATCACCGATCAGCACCGTCGCGCCGCGGGCGGACAGGGCCGAGAGCCAGGCGATGACGCGCTCGGCCATGTCGCGCTCGTAGCAGACGTCGCCGGCACAGACGACCTCCCAGCCCTCGTCGCGGCCGACGAGGTCGTCGGCCCGCGCCGTCACGGGGACGCCGTTGGCCACTGCATTGATGCCGATCGCAGCGACCGCGAAGGCATCGATATCGCAGGCTTCGACCCGCGCCGCCCCCGACTTTGCGGCAGCGATCGCAACCAGTCCGGAGCCGGAGGCGAAATCGAGGACGCGCCGTCCCGCCACGATCTGCGGGTGATCGAGCAGGTAGCGTGCCAGCGCCTGTCCCCCGGCCCAGGCAAAAGCCCAGAACGGTGGCGGCAGGCCGATGACGGCAAGCTCCTCCTCGGTCTTCTGCCAAAGCTCGGTCGCTTCCTGCGCGACATGCAGGGCGATCTCAGCGGCATGCGGCACCGGCAGCAGCCGCGTATGCGCGCGGATGAAGCCCTCCCGATCGAGCTTCGACCCTGCCTCGCTCATGCGACCTTCTCCGTCGCAGGCGCGGCGAGAAGCCCCTGGTAGAGCGCTTTCACGGCATTCATCACGTCGCGCTCGGTATGGCCGTCGAGCAGGCGGGCACGGGCATTCGCCCCCATCCGCTCCGCGAGGCCCGGCGCCCGGGCGAAGACGGTCAACGCCTTGGCCAGCGCCGCGGCGTCGTCGGCCGGCACGACCATGCCATCCTGTCCCTCGCGGACGAAGCTGCGGCAGCCCGGCACATCGGTCGTCAGGATCGGCCGGCCGCATGATGCGGCTTCCAGAATGGTGCGCGGCAAGCCTTCGCCGCCGCGCGAGGGCAGGATGCAGAGATGATGCGCCTTCCAGACCGCCTCGACATCCCGCGTCGGGCCGGCCCAGTTGATGCCGGGCCGCGCGGCCCATTCCTTCAATGTCGCCTCGGGGATCGCCTTCGGATTCGACGGATCAGGCGCCCCATGGATGGTGAGCTCGACCTTCGTCCCCTCGGCACGGGCGAGCCTCACCGCCTCGACCGCGAGATCGACGCCCTTGGACCAGAGCATGCGCGCCACCAGCGCGACCTTGAGCGGCGGCGCAGGCGGCATCGGCGACGGCATCAGAATCAGCGGATCGACTCCGGCCCCGCCGACGATCGCGACCTTGCCGGCATCGTGCGGATCGAGCCCGAGCGTAACCGGATCGTCCGGGTTCTCGAAGAGGAAGCGCACCTGCCGGCCGTCGATCGCGCCGCGCAGCCAGGCGATCGCGGCGAAGCGCGCCGCAGCGGCCAAGGCCCCTTGCTTTGCGCCGAGGAAGCCGAGGCCGGTCAAGGCATAGACACGTCGGTCGATGCCGGCGAGCTTGCCGGCCAGACCGGCGAGCGCGATCGGCTTCAGCGCGATGCAATGCAGGACGTCGGGCTTTTCCGCCGCGATCAGCCGCCTCAGCGCAGCGATCTGCTTGACCAGCGCACGCGGATCGAGGCTGCGCCGCTCCGCCTCCAACGCGATCAGCCGCGCCCCGGTCGCTTCGATCACGCGCCGATGGCTGCGTTCGCGGGCGATGACGGCAACGTCGAGGCCAAGCTCGCGCGCCGCCCGCGCCATCGGCAGGAAATGCGAGGCGAAGAACCAGTCCTCGGTGGCGACGAAGAGGAGTTTGGGGCGCGGCATCGCGCCATCAGGCCGATGCGGCGGCGCAGGTCAAGAGCGCCGATGGCTCAGAGTCCTTTCGGACACTTCCGGTCCCCCATCCTGAGGAGCAAGTGAAGCTTGCATCTCGAAGGATGGTCCAGAGGGCACGGGAGCCTCCTGAAGCATCCTTCGAGACGCCGCTGTCGCGGCTCCTCAGGATGAGGGCTGGAGACGAGAGCACGGGATCGGAAGGACGCGGATCAGGGCCGCGCCGTCGCGACCGGCAGGACGCGCGCCAGCGCCGCCGCGGGATCGATCCGCCCGGCGCCGAAGACCGGGTCGCGCCCCTTGGAGCCGAGGTCGGTCGCGCTCTCGCCGAGGATGCGGCGGGCGCTGTCGGGGTCGAGTTCCGGCTGCTTCTCCAGCAGCAGCGCGATGAGCCCGGAGACATGGGCGGCCGCGATCGAGGTGCCCGAGGTGAAGGCGTATCGGCCCGCGGGCTCCGCCGTCAGCACGTCCACGCCGGGCGCCGCAACGGCAACGTAACTGCCGCGGTTGGCATCGATGAAGATCTTGTCGTCGGCATCGGTCGCGGTCACGGCGATGACGCTCGGGTCGGCGCCGGGATAGAGCGGTGCCGAGCGGATGCCGCCGTTGCCGGCGGCCGCCACCGCGATGACACCGCGCTCCTTCGCCCCGGCGAGCGCCTTGGACAGCAGGCGGTCCTGCGGCCCGGCGAAGCTGAGATTGACCACCTTCGCCCGCTGCTGAACCACCCACTCCAGCGCCGTCAGGATCTGGAAGGACTTGCCGTTCGCCGAGCTCGCCTGCGGGCCGCCGAAGGCGCGGGCGACGATCAGCCGGGCGCCCGGCGCGACGCCCTGCAACTCGCCATGCGCGACGATCGCCGTCGCCATGGAGGTGCCGTGCGCGTGCGGAGTCGCCAGCCCATCGACGGCATCGAGATAGGCGAGGACCGAGCCGCTGATCTCGGGGTGCTCCATGTCCACGCCGGAATCGATCATGCCGACGCGGATGCCGCGCCCGAGCGCGAGCTTGCGGGCTTCGCCGAGGCGCAGCTTGTCGACGACGTATTGCGGCGGCAGCACGCGCCGGACCGCGGCAGTGCCGCGCGCCGCCGTCGCGGGATCCCCGAGCCGCAGGCCCGGAACCGGCGGTCCGCTGGCATCGGAAGACGCCGTCGTCGGCGCGGTCGAAGCGTTCGTGGCGCCGGGCCCGGCCGAGGCACCCTGCTGCAGCTCATACAGGAAGTTGGGCTGGGCGCCGGCGATGCTGCTGTCGTCGCCCATCTGGGTCAGCACGGCCCGGAGGTCGCGGCCGGCTTCGAGCTTGGCGCGGATGATGGTGACGTTGGCCAACTCGAAGCGCTGGCGGGCGATCAGGGTCGCGCCGTAGCGACGCAGCACGACGTCGGCCTCGGCGTTGGGAGCTAGCTCGAACAGCACCTCGTCCGGGACGAAACGAGTCTCCTCCGGCGCCGGGACGATGGCGCGCTGCTGGCGCATCCACGACCCCGGAGGTACGCGCATGGAACGGTTGGCGCCATTGGCGGCGGGCTGCTGGGGGGCGGTGGCGGGAGCCTGGGCGAGAGCGGTGGCGGGAGCCAACGCGACCACCCATGCGAGCAATGCGGCACCCGCCAGGCACCGCGTCAGCACCGTCCTGCTCGTGAAACCGGATCGCAGCATGGCCTGGCCCTCCTGCCGCAGAACATCATGCCATGGCGCCCGCGAGAGGCGCCAGAGCATCACGGCGCGGGCGCGACGAAGCTGACGATCGCGCTCTCGCTCTTCATCCGCGTCGCGATCGCATCGACCTGGGCAGCCGACAGCGAGGCATCTCCCACGCGCACCTTGAAGAAGCCGTTGGCGCGCGGGCCGTCGACGACCGAGGCATCGAAGCGCTTGAAGAAGGCGGCGATCTCGCCGGCCTTCGCCTCCGGAGCGAAGCTCAGCAGGACATAGCGCTCGGAAGCCCGCGAGCCCGGCGCCGAAGCCGTCTGGTAGCCGGCGCCCCCATCGTGCAGCGCAAGCCCGGTGATGGCGACGCCCTGCAGCGCAATCAGCGCGATGGCGGCCGCGCTGGCATAGGCGAGCCGGCGCGGCGGCTGCGCCGCCAGCAGGCCACCGAGCCAGCCCAGAAAGCCGCGGCCCATGCTGTCGGTCGCCCGCGTCAGCAGCGGCGCCTGATGGGGGGCCGTGTCGATCTCCGCCATCAGCTTTTCGAGGGCACGGTGCGACGGGGCGCCGAGGCTCTCGTTGAGCAGAACCGTCTCGGCCATGTCGTCGCGGATGATGTCGAGCCGGGCGGCCAGCTCGGCGTCGCCGGCGAGCGCGGCTTCGACGCGGCGCTTGTCGGCGTCCGAGATGCGGCCATTGGCAAAGAAGGGCAGCAGCTCCTCGAGCTCGCGGCGCTTCGGATCGCTTGCGATGCTGTCGGTCATCACGCCACTCCTCCGGCGGCTCGGCCGCACTTCATAAACGTCAACGCCTCAGGGCCAGCCACGGTCGATGCCGGCAGCCTTGAGCATCTCGCCCAGCTTCTTGCGGGCGTGGAAAAGCCGTGTCTTGACGGTGTTCTCGGGAATGCCGACGATCCGCGCGACCTCCTCGAGGGAGGTCTCGTGGTAATAGACGAGATCGACGACCTCGCGGTGCTCGGCAGAAAGGCGTTCGAGGCAGGCACGGATCGCAAGGCCCTTGTCCTGCTTCTGGAGCACGATCTCGGGGCCGTCGGATTCGTCCTCGATGCTGCCCGCGTAATCCTCGTCGAGCTCGGCATCGCGGCGCTTCCGCAGGAGCGACCACGCCTTGTTCCGGGCGATGGCGAGCAGCCAGGTCGAGACCGAGGCGCGTGCCTCGAAGCGATCCGCCTGTCGCCAGAGATCCATGAACACGTCACTGATCACATCCTCGGCAAGCGTCTCGTCGCGGACGAGCCGCAGCACGAAACGGTAGACCCGCACCTGATGCCGTGAAAACAGCACCTTCATCGCGAGCCGATCGCCCGAGGCGATCCGTTTGACGAGATCCTCGTCCGATTCCGTATGCATTGCCCCTCGAAGGCCAGGCATCCCGGCTCGCACCCATTCGTCGCGGCGAGCGGGGAAAAGGTTCAACCCGGGCGCACATTAATCTGCGCGAACGGATTTGCCGATAGGTCATCAGGGGAAAGGACGCGCTTTTTTGCCCGTAAACCAGCCAATACAGGGCTGTCGAACCGCCGTCGCGGTTAAGCGGATATGAAAAGGGGCGCCCGCGGCGCCCCAGATCGCATTGATGACATGCGCGAATTCTTGGCGCCCGACTGACATCAGCCAAGCGCCAAGTGCACGACGGCACCGGACCGAAAAGAGGAATCCACTCTTCGGAAAATCCGATGCGATGACAGAGCCACAGATCACCGTTATCGCGTCCGGCAGGACGCGCGGCGACCTAGCGGCGTTTGCCGGCCGTGCGCATCTGCATGTACTGGACCGCTTCCAGCAGCACCTTGCGCGGACGCTCGGCATCACGCTTGGCCTGCTCCGCCTTGCGGGCGGCTTCGCGGGCGATCTCTTCCTGGCGCTTCTCTTCTTCGATCCGCGCGCGCTCGAGCGCCTCGAGGCGCTCCTTCTCGGCCCGGATCTTCGCCTTCTCGGCTTCGCGCTCGGCGCGAGCCTGAGCGATGGCTTCCCGCTCCTCGCGTCGCTGCACCATGACCGGGTCATCGACCTTGGGCCGTGCCTTGAAACGCTCAAGCAGCGCCTGCTTGGCTTTGGCGGAATTGGCCTGACGGTCGGTGAAGCTGCGGTCGTTCGGGTTCTTCAAGGGTGATCTTCTCTCGGGTTGTTACGGGTTGTTTCTCGGCCCGCGCGGGCGCCTTAAGCCAGATCGAGCCAATTTGGTATCGAAATCAACGCGCGGCACCCCCGCTTCCAGCGCGGAGCGGGCGGCTTTTCGGGCGTGGCGCCGCGATCAGCCCTTCGTGGCGCGCCTGCTTGAGGGCCGCCTTGCGGGCCCGGCGCACGGCAGTGGCCTTCTCGCGGATGCGGCGCTCCGAGGGCTTCTCATAGGCCGTATGCCGTTTCACTTCGCGCATGATGCCTTCACGCTGAAGTTTCCGCTTCAGCGCGCGCAAGGCCTGATCGATGTTGTTGTCGCGAACGAGAACCTGCATCGAAGCTCCTCTCTGCGGTTGATCGATCGCCGCGCGCCGATCCGGGCGCGAAGTGGCGATCAATCGCATTGGTGAAGCATAGGATTCGTCCGAAAAGTGGAATCCACTTCTCGGTCCGATGCTCCGGTCCATTCCTGTGGCGGGCCGCGGGAATGGACTATCCTGTCGTGAGTCAGTAACCGCGCATGTCTCCGAAGGCTCGCGAGGCGAGGGGTCGGAGCGGAACGGCGCGGCCGGCAGACACTCGATATGGGCCTGACGGGGCCGTTTTTCAACGGGATCGACCGCTACAGCATCGAACCGAGAAGTGGATTCCACTTTTCGGAAAAATCCGATGCAGTACGAAATGGATAGATCACCGCTATCGCAACCGATAGGGCGCGCGGCGATCCAATGCACGCGGAGCACGCCGGCCCCGATGGTCCCACCGCTTTACAATCGCCCGGTTTTCCCCAACAGGCAGGAGGCTCGCTGCAACAGATCGTGTGTCCCGTGAAGACGCCTTCGCTTTCCGATTTCCGCCGCATCGTCGTGAAGGTCGGCTCCAGCCTGCTGGTCGACCGGGCTCGCGGCCGGCTGCGCCATGCCTGGCTCGCCGCCCTCGCAGAAGACCTCGCCGAACTGCACCAACGCGGCGCTGACGTCCTCGTCGTCTCCTCCGGCGCGATCGCGCTCGGGCGCACCGTGCTCAACCTGCCCTCGGGCCCGCTGCGGCTGGAGGAAAGCCAGGCCGCCGCCGCCGTCGGGCAGATCGCGCTCGCCCGCAACTGGGCCGAGGCGCTGGCCGCCCATGGGCTCACCGCCGGACAGATCCTGCTGACGCTGGCCGATACCGAGCAGCGACGCCGCTATCTCAACGCGCGCGCGACGCTCGGGCGCCTGCTCGACCTGCGCGCCATCCCCGTCATCAACGAGAACGACACCGTCGCCACCACCGAAATCCGCTATGGCGACAATGACCGGCTCGCCGCGCGCGTCGCGACCATGGCCGGCGCCGACCTGCTGGTGCTGTTCTCCGACATCGACGGACTTTATACGGCGCCACCCGCCAAGGATCCGTCCGCCCAGCACATCCCCGTCGTCGAGAAGATCACGCCCGAAATCGACGCCATGGCCGGCGGGGCGGCTTCCGAACTCTCGCGCGGCGGCATGCGCACGAAGATCGAGGCCGGCAAGATCGCCGCCGCCGGCGGCACACACATGCTGATCGCCGATGGGCGAGCCAAGAATCCGCTGGCGAGCGTGGCTGCCGGCGGGCGCTGCACCTGGTTCCTCTCCGGCTCGACACCCGCCACCGCGCGCAAGACCTGGATCGCCGGCACGCTGGAGCCGCGCGGCACGCTGCATGTCGATGCCGGTGCGGCCCGCGCGCTACGCGGCGGCGCGAGTCTGCTGCCGGTCGGCGTCAGCCGCATCGAAGGCGAGTTCGCGCGCGGCGATGCCGTGCTGATCCGCGACCCCGACGGGCAGCTGCTCGGGCGCGGTCTCGTCGCCTATGATGCGAGCGAAGCCGCGCTCGTTCTCGGCAGGGCCTCGCGCGACATCGAAAGCGTGCTCGGCTACCCCGGCCGCGCCGAGATGATCCACCGGGACGACATGGCGCTCGGGCTAGGCTAAGCTTTCTTCCGGGCCGGCTTTTGCCGGCGGGTTTTTGGGCTGGGTGAGATGACGGGCGACAGCGCATTGCGCATCATCGCGACAAACGAGAACGGCGATGTCCGGCTCGTGATGCAGGAGGTCGGCCGGCGTGCCCGCGCCGCCGCACGCAAGGTCGCGCTCAGCCCAACCGAGCAGCGCAACGCCGCTTTGATCGCCATGGCCGATGCGCTGCGTGCCCGCAGCGCCCGCATTCTCGCCGCCAATGCGCAGGATCTCGCCGACGGCAAGGCGGCAGGTCTCAGCGCCTCCTTCATGGACCGCCTCGCCCTCGACGAGAAGCGCATCGCCGCCATCGCCGACGCCGTCGCCGAGGTTGCCGACCTGCCCGACCCGCTCGGCCGCGTGCTGGCGGAATGGACCCGGCCGAACGGCCTGCGCTTCGAACGCGTCGCCACGCCGCTCGGCGTCATCGCCGTGATCTTCGAGAGCCGCCCCAACGTCACGGCCGATGCCGGCGCGCTCTGCCTGAAGAGCGGCAATGCCGCGATCCTGCGCGCGGGCTCCGACTCCTTCCGCTCCTCGACCGAGATCGCCGCGGCGATGCGCGAGGGGCTGGAGGCCGCCGGCCTGCCGGGCGATGCGATCCAGCTCGTGCCGACGCGTGACCGCGCCGCCGTGGGCGAAATCCTCGCGGGCCTCAGCGGCAATGTCGACGTCGTCGTTCCGCGCGGCGGGAAAAGCCTCGTCGCCCGCGTCCAGAGCGAGGCGCGCGTGCCCGTCTTCGCCCATCTCGACGGCAACTGCCATGTCTATGTCGATGCCAAGGCCGATCTCGCCATGGCGCGCGAGATCCTGCTCAACGCCAAGCTGCGCCGTACCGGCGTCTGCGGCGCAGCCGAGACGCTGCTCGTCGACGAGGCCTGCGCCGCGACCCATCTCGCCCCGCTCGTCGTCGCCCTGCTCGATGCCGGCTGCGCCGTGCGCGGCGATGCGGCAGTACGGGCCGTCGATGCGCGCGTGACGCCCGCCAGCGAGGAAGACTGGTCGACGGAATATCTCGACACGATCATCGCGGCGAAGGTCGTGCCGGGGCTCGACGCCGCAATCGACCATATCGAGCGCTACGGCTCGCATCACACCGATGCGATCGTCACGGCCGACGCGGCCGCCGCCGCCCGCTTCCTGGCTGAGGTCGATTCCGCGATCGTCGTCCACAACGCCTCGACCCAGTTCGCCGATGGCGGCGAGTTCGGCTTCGGCGCCGAGATCGGCATCGCCACCGGCCGGATGCATGCGCGCGGCCCCGTCGGGGTCGAGCAGCTCTGCTCGTTCAAGTACCGCGTCCATGGCGCGGGCCAGACGCGCCCCTGAGCCGTGCAGCACGGATGACGAGCGAGCATCTGCGCCTGCCGCCCCATGCGCCGGGCCTGTGTATCGGCCTGTTCGGCGGCAGCTTCAACCCCGCCCATGACGGCCACAGGCTGGCGAGCTTGACGGCGCTGCGCCGCCTGCAGCTCGACCGCATCTGGTGGCTGGTCACCCCCGGCAACCCACTGAAGGACAATGCGAAACTGCCGCCGCTCGGCGAGCGCCTGCGGCAGGCGCGCGATATCGCCGCCCATGCCCGCATCAACGTCACCGGCATCGAGGCGACGCTGCGCACCCGCTACACCGCCGATACGCTGCGCGCGCTGAAGCGGCGCTGCCCGGGCGTCAATTTCGTCTGGATCATGGGCTCCGACAATCTCGCCGGCTTCCACCGCTGGGCCGAGTGGCGGACGATCGCCCGAATGATGCCGATTGCGGTGATCGACCGGCCGGGCTCGACCCACAGCGCCATGGCCTCGCCCGCCGCCAACTGGCTGTCGCGCTGGCGCATCCCGGAGAATCAGGCCGCGAGTCTGCCGCGCACCCGGCCTCCGGCCTGGGTTTTCCTGCACGGCAAGCGCTCGACGTTATCCTCCACCATGCTGCGCCGTCAGGCCGGCCGCGATTGAATTCCGGGGCCGTCCGGCTTATTTTGGCTGCATCGCGCCGAGAGCGCATCTGAATTGAGAGGATACGTCACTGAACCGTCAAACCCTTGGTGAGGCCGAGCCGAAGCCGCTTCCCCAGGCCGCTATCGCGGACAATCCCTCCGCCGATAGCATCGCCCTTGCGCGACATGTCCTCGAAGACATGAAAGCCGAGGACATCACGGTGATCGACCTCGTTGGCAAGACGTCGCTGGCCGACGCGATGATCATCGCGTCCGGCAACGTCAACCGCCACGTCGCCGCCATCAGCGAGGCCCTGGTCGAGGCACTCAAGAGTGCCGGAAAGCCATCGCCGCAGGTCGAGGGCATGCCAGCTTGCGACTGGGTGCTGATCGATACCGGCGATATCATCGTCCATGTCTTCCGGCCCGAAGTGCGCCAGTTCTACAATCTCGAGAAGATGTGGGGCACGGACCGGCCGAACGAACGCCTCGCGAACTGACGACGCCAAGAGATGCGGCTCGCGGTCATCGCCGTCGGCCGGCTCAAGGATGGGCCGGAACGCGAGCTCTGCGAGCGCTATCGTGAACGCGGGGTCGCGCTCGGCCGCGGCATCGGGCTGAGCGGGCCCGACATCGTCGAGATCGCCGAAAGCCGGGGCCGCCGCCCCGAGGAGCGCAAGCGCGAAGAAGCGCAGGCGATCCTCGCCAAGGCGCAGCCCGGCCTGCTGATCGCGCTCGACGAGCGCGGTCGCCAGCTCGGCAGCGAAGCCTTCGCCGGCCGCATCGCCGCCGCCCGCGACGCCGGAACCGGCCATGCCAGCCTCGTCATCGGCGGCGCCGACGGCTTGAGCGAGGATATTCGCGACAAGGCCGACATCACACTCGCCTTCGGCGCGCTGACGATCCCGCACCAGATCGTGCGGGCGCTGGTGCTGGAACAACTCTATCGGGCGATGACGATCATCGCCGGGCACCCCTATCATCGCGCATGAACTTCGCCGCGCTGCTGATTCGCTCCGGGCTGCGCCGTCTGGCCCCTGCCGCCCTGCTTGCGGCGGTCTCGCTCGGCGGGGCTGCTCTTGCGCAGCCCAAGCCGGCCGATCCCGAGGCTCTGGCCCGGGAGGCGATGCAGAAGCTCGTCGAGAAACAGGAGCGTGAAGCCGAACTCAAGGCAATCGAGCAGCGCCTCGCCGGAAACGCAGAAGCCCGCGCCAGCCTTGAAAAAGAAATCGCCGCGATCCGCGCCGACCGTGCCGCGCTCAACAAGGCCCTGCTCGACGCCACCGCGAAGACACAGGCCGGCGAGGAGCGGCTGGGCGCGTTGGAAAAGCGGCTCGCGCTGCTGCAATCCAGCGAGACGGCCATCCGCCGCTCGCTCGAGGGCCGGCGCGGCCTGATCGCGGAGGTGCTGGCCGCCTTGCAGCGCATCGGCCGGGCCCCGCCTCCTGCGGTGCTCGTACGGCCGGAGGACATCCTCGAAGCCGTGCGCGCCTCGATGCTGCTCGGCGCCGTCGTGCCCGATCTGCGCCAGGAGATCGAAATTCTCGCCACGGATCTCGGCGAGCTGGTGCGGCTGCGCGACAACATCGCCACCGAGAAGCTCAAGATCGGCACGGAGATGGAGCAGTTCGTCGGCGAGCGCCAGCGCCTGGCGTCGCTGATCGAGGCCCGGCGGGACCGCGAAGCCAGCGCCGCCAAGGATGTCGAAGCCCAGCGCGCACTCGGCAACGAGCTCGCCGGCCAGGCCCGCTCGATGCGCGACTTCGTCGAGAAGATCGAGAAGGAGATTTCCGTCACCAACAGGGCAGCGGAGGCGGCGCGCCAGGCAATCGAGCAGGAAACGCGCGAGCAGCGCGAGCGCATGACGGCGCTCGCCTTCAAGGACCCGGCGCGCCTGGCCCCCAAGATCGCCTTTTCCGACGCCAAAGGCCTGCTCTCGCTGCCTGTCGCAGGATCACGATTGCGTGGTTTTGGCGACCCTGACGGCGCCGGCGGCACAATCCGCGGAATTTCACTGGAAACCCGGCCAGGCGCCCTAGTTTCGGCGCCTTCTGACGCTTGGGTGGTGTATGCGGGACCGTTCCGTTCGTTCGGGCAACTCTTGATCCTGAACGCAGGGGGTGGATACTACATTTTGCTTGCGGGCATGCAGCGGATCGATGTCGCGCTCAATCAGTTCGTCCTGGCGGGGGAGCCGGTTGCGGCGATGGGCGAAACATCGGAAGCTGCCGCGACGACAGTAGGGGTGGGAACCGGGCAGCCGGTCCTCTATATCGAATTCAGGAAAGACGGTGTCTCGGTCGACCCGACGCCGTGGTGGACGAAATGGCAAGGCGAAAAGGTTCGCGGATGATGCGCAAGGTTTCCCTCGTTCTCGCCGGCGCCATCATGGGCGCGGGCCTGACCGGACTCGCCACTCAGACCAGGCTGCTCAGCTCGACCAGCGCGGTGGCCGCTTCGGCCGAGGTCTATCGCAGCCTGAACCTCTTCGGTGACATCTTCGAGAAGATCCGCACCGATTATGTCGACAAACCCGACGAGCAGAAGCTGATCGAGGCCGCCATCAACGGCATGGTCTCCTCGCTCGACCCGCATTCCTCCTATCTCGACGCCAAGGCGTTCCGCGATATGGACACAGACATGCGCGGCCAGTTCGGCGGGCTCGGCATCGAGGTGACGATGGAGGACGGCGTCCTCAAGGTGGCCAAGCCGATTCGGGACACGCCCGCATCCAAGGCCGGCATCCTCGCCAACGACATCATCCGCCAGATCGACGGCACCGAGGTGAAGGGCCTTTCCCTCACCCAGGCGGTCGAGAAGATGCGCGGGCTGATCAACACCCAGGTCACGCTCAAGATCGAGCGCCCGGGCAAGACCGACCCGCTGGAGTTCACCCTGACCCGCTCGACCATCGTCGTGCCGGCGGTCGAGGAGCGCGTCGAGGGCGATATCGGCTATATCCGCATCGGCACCTTCTCCGAGCAGACCTATGACGGCCTGCGCAAGGCCATCGACAAGCTCTCGACCGAGATCGGCCAGGACAAGCTCAAGGGCTATGTCATCGACCTGCGCAACAATCGCGGCGGGCGCCTCGACCAGTCCGTGCTCGTCTCCGACGCCTTCCTCGAGCGCGGCAAGATCGTCTCGACCCGCGGCCGCAACGCCGAGGAGACCCAGGTCTTCAACGCCAAGTCGGGCGATCTGACCAAGGGCAAGCCGCTCGTCGTGCTGATCAACGGCTCCTCCGCCTCGGCGGCGGAGATCGTCGCCGGCGCGCTGCAGGACCACAAGCGCGCGGTCGTGATGGGCACGCGCTCCTTCGGCAAGGGCTCGGTGCAGACCGTGATCCCGCTCGGCTCGAATGGCGGCCTGCGCCTGACCACGGCGCGCTACTACACGCCGTCGGGCAACTCGATCCAGGCCAAGGGCATCACGCCGGACATCGAGGTCCAGCAGGACATCCCGCAGGAGATCAAGGACAAGCTCGTCGACAACAAGGGCGAGGCCGCGCTCAAGGGCCACCTCAAGGCCGGCGAGGGCGAGGAGCAGTCCGGCTCCGCTTCCTACGTCCCGAACGATCCGGCGAAGGACACCCAGCTGATCGCGGCCTTCAACCAGCTCCGCGGCATCAAGAAGGATTCCGCCCAGCTGGTCGAAAAGCCCTCCGAGAAGCCTGCCGCCGAGCCCGCCCCGGCGCCGGCCACCCCGGAAGCCCCGAAGCAGCCGAACTGAGCCCGCAGGAGAGCCTTCGGGCTCGACGCCGGGCTGCTTAGGCGACAAGACTAGCGCGCGGGCCACTGATTCGGGCCCGCGACGCAACCTTGAGGACGGCTGACCTTGGCCGGAACGCCGCTGACGGAGCTCAATCGGCCGCTCGGCCAGGATAGAGCCATGCCCTCCGGCAAGCCGTGGGGCCGTTGGCTTGCGATTGCTGCCGCCGGCTGCGTCGGCAGCGTGATATTCGGTCTCGTGCTCGTCGCCGCGCTACGCCGCGATCCCGATGGCGGAGAGCCGGTCGCCTATGCGGCGATCGAAAAACGCGCCGCTCCCGTTTCCTCCCTCCCGCCCAGCGCCGATGCGGCCCTATCCGCCGCGCGCGGCCCCGCAAGCGCCGCCCAGCTCGAGAACAGCGCCGGCGTGACCGTCGTGCGCGCGGGCGAGGATGCGCCGGGCGCGATCGTCATCACCGTCCCGGACGAAGCGGGTGCGATCAAGCTCGCGCCGGCCCCCGACAATCGGCTGGTGGAGCGCAGCCGCTACGGCCTGCTGCCGAAGCTCGGCCCGGACGGCGCGACCCCGGCCAAGATCTATGCTCGCCCGCTCGGACCGGAGCCCTCGGTCAAACCGGCCGGGCGCATCGCCCTGCTCGTCGGCGGCCTCGGCATCAGCCAGACCGGCACGGCCGATGCCATCGCCAAACTGCCGGGGCCGGTCTCGCTGGCCTTCGCCCCCTATGGCACCGAGCTCGAACGCACCGTCCAGCGCGCCCGCGGCGAGGGGCATGAGGTGTTCCTTCAGCTGCCGATGGAGCCCTTCGACTATCCCGACAACGATCCCGGCCCGCATACGCTGCTGACCGGCCCGAAGGCCTCGGACAATCTCGACAAGCTGCACTGGTCGCTCGGCCGCTTCACGGGCTATGTCGGCATCGTCAACTTTCTCGGCGGCCGCCTGACCTCGGACGAGAACGCGCTGTCGCCGCTCCTGCGCGAGCTTGCCGGGCGTGGCCTCATGGTCGTCGATGACGGCTCCTCGCCGCGCAGCCTTCTCGCCAGCTCCGCCACGCGTGCCCAGATCCCGGCCATCAAGATCGATCGGGTCATCGACGGCGTCACTCGCCCCGATGCCATCGACAAGGAACTCGCGGCGCTGGAGGCGCTGGCGCGCGATCAGGGCGTCGTCGTCGCCGCTGCCAGCGCCCTGCCGGTCTCGATCGAGCGGATCAATCGCTGGGCCCAGTCGCTGGAAGCCAAGAAGATCGCGCTCGTTCCCGTGAGCGCCGCCCGCGGTTTCCGCAATCCCAAGACCACCGGATCAGTTTCCGCCGGACCGCTGCGATGACCGAGAAAGCTCCCGAAGGCTACCGCCCCTGCGTCGGTCTTGCCCTGTTCAATGCCGAAGGGCTCGTCTTCATCGGCCGGCGCGCCAACAAGACTCAGCGCGAGCATGTTGCGCCGGGCCATGCATGGCAGATGCCGCAGGGTGGTATCGACAAGGGCGAGACGCCGCTGGAGGCGGCCCGTCGCGAGCTGGCCGAGGAAACCAATGTCACCTCGGTCGAGTTGCTAGCCGAAGCCCCGGGCTGGCTGAGCTACGACCTGCCTGACGATATCGGCAAGGAAGCCTGGAAAGGCCGCTGGCGCGGGCAGGCGCAGAAATGGTTCGCCTTCCGCTTCGTCGGCTCCGAGGCGGAGATCAACATCCTGACGCCGGCGGGAGGGCACAAGGCCGAGTTCGACGCCTGGCGCTGGGCGCGGCTCGACGAGACGCCGGAGCTGATCATTCCCTTCAAACAGGGCGTCTACCGGCAGGTCGCCAGGCATTTCGCGCCCTTCGCGGGCGGCTGAGCCAGCCGGCACCGCGTCAGCCCATCATGTAGACGACGCGCACGATCCAGTAGAGCTGATAGGCGATGTGCACGGACGCCAGCGCGATATGGACGCTGCGCCGCGCCGAAAAAAAGGCCACGAGGCAGAGCAGAAGCCCGATCGGTACCTGCACGAGATAATCGCCGCTGAGCTGGCTCCAGCGCTCGGTGCCCTTGATCAGCGTATCGACGATATCGAGCAGGAAGGCCGACGCCAGCAGGCCGAAGAACCAGCGCCGGCGCTTGATGAAGAAGTCCTCGTAGCCCGCATATTCGGAGATGTTGTCCGGGAAGAGCAGCGCCGCGAGCAGATAGAGCACGACGGCATAGGCGATCAGGAAGAGATAGATCCCGAAGCTCCAGGAGGGGATGCGCGAGAGGCCCAACTCCCACCACCAGAACAGCACCAGCTCCAGCAGGATCGAGCCGACCCAGAGCATATGGAGCAGCGACAGGCGATAGCGGTCGGGATGCTGGATGAAGCTGGCGATGCCCGTCAGCATCCGGGTGATGCCGAGACCGATGACCATGCCCATGACGATGCGAACATGGGGGAAGAGCTCATGCGGCGAAATCGTCTCCATGAGATCTGCTTAGGACACCGCGCCGGAAAGGGGAATCCATCGCCCTAAACGCGGTTTTCAAGAGGTTTCGGAGCAGAGGCGCTTCGACGTTCGGGCCCGACGCCGAAATGGCGTCCCGGAAGGACGCCGAACTATTGTCCATAGCGGCGGATTCCGGACCGCATACTCCCAAAATTACTCAATGAAAACAGCATGACTTGCTAGATCAGTCCATATCAATCCAGTACGATCCCTCATTCGTGTTAGGGTAATTGTTAGGGTAAAATCGGAGGAGGCATGGGGCAGAAGCTTCACAAACTGACGGTGGTTCAAGCCAAAGCATTGAAAAAGCCCGGCCTTCATAGCGATGGTGGAGGGCTTTATCTCGTCATCGATCCAAGTGGTGCTCGTAGGTGGCTTTTCGTTTTTCGATGGCAGGGCAAGCGAAAGGAGATGGGTCTAGGCGGCTACAATGGGACGACGCTTGCAGAAGCCCGACAGAAAGCGGAAGCGGCGCGAAAATTGGTCGCCGCTGGCACCAACCCGATTGTTGCGCGGAAGGCTGTCGCCGCTCAAAAAGCTCCGAGGACATTTGGAGAATTTGCCGACGACCTGCTTGCATCAATCCTCCCGGGCTTCAAAAACGTCCGCCATCAAAGCCAGTGGAAGAGGGCACTGAACCACTATGCCTTGCCGATACGAGGGAAGGCTCTACAGGATGTCGAGACTGCGGACATCCTTCGGATACTCCAGCCCCTCTGGCACAATAAACAGGAGACCGCCTCGCGTGTACGGGGCCGCATCGAGCGAGTTCTAGATGCTGCCAAGGCGAAGGGTGAGATCGCATCGCCATGGGAGAACCCGGCCCGCTGGCGCGGGCACCTTCAAGAGTTGCTGTCTCAGCGGAAGAAGCTTGCTCGCGGCCATCACGCTGCGATGCCATATGCCGATGTGCCTGCATTTGTCGCTCGATTGCGTTTACGTAACGCTACCGCTGCCGCCGCCCTAGAATTCGCCATTCTAAATGCTAGCCGCGCCAACGAGGTTCTCGGAGCGAGATGGGATGAGTTCGATGCTGCGACAGACATCTGGACCATCCCGCGTGAGAGGATGAAAAACGCAAAGCCTTTTCGGGTGCCATTGAGCAAGAGCGCTCTGCAGGTCATCGATAGGCAGCGTCTGGTCAGGGTGAGCGACTTTGTTTTCCCGGGTCAGAAGGCGGAAAGGCCTTTGTCCGGAATGGCCATGGAGATGCTGATGAGACGCATGGATGTTTCTCAGTTCACCCAACATGGCTTTCGTTCCTCTTTTCGCGACTGGTGCGGTGAGCAAACGGATTTTGCTCGTGAACTCGCGGAAGCAGCGCTGTCACATAATGTCGGAGACGAGGCGGAACGGTCCTACCGCCGCTCGGATGCGCTGGAGAAGCGGCGTAAGATGATGGAGGCATGGGCGAAGTTTATCACGAAATCGAAGATGCGCTCCAATGAGCCGAGAGCCAATTAAATGCCAGACTCCGATCAGAAATCTGACTGTTTTTAAAAACAACATGAAGAATTATACTTCAGATTATCGCCGGAATGCACAGATCAATTACAATCAAAGATTACGAATTATTGTTTGATTTTGTAACAATGACATACACTTTATGTATACATCCAAAATCGTGAGCAATCCGTCGTCAAAAGTTATGTAAGTAATTGAAAATGCGGGCAAAATAGACATTGACGCACGAGAAAAAACTGATACAACAACTACTAAGGATTGGTTATCTAAGCATCTTCAAATTTTCCGGAAATGACTCCGATTAACCCAAATCCGAAAGGAAACATCTTCACAGGACATTATAATCAATGACGAAAGAACGTAAAAATCATTTTCCGCTAGCATATGACATCAATGGCCTTTCTAGCGCCTGTGGGCGAGGTCGATCTACCATCTTTGAAGAGATCGCTGCTGGACGCCTCATAGCTCGAAAAGCCGGAGGTAAGACCATCGTCTTGTACGATGACGCTGTGGCATGGCTGGAAGCGCTACCCATTCGCGAGCCGTCCCGTTTGGCCTCTCGCCTCAACGCCACCGCCTGACAGCCTCGATCTTCAACCGTCTCACAAGACGAGGCCGAGGATGGCACCCATTTGATCTCATCAGTACCGCGCGCCGACCATCGAGATGGCCGCCATCTTATCGCGGCCTTCCACGGAATTGTTCCTGAGGAAAGCGCAGCAGCGCCGACGCAACCGCTTACCCTCCCAAAATTATTCTCTCGACAGCGAGAATTCCCCGAAAGTTTTCGATAAATAAACGTATATGAATATAGAGCATTAGAGATACCCAAAGGCGCTCTGCGCACCCCATCCAAGTATCTGATATAGAATTATGCCAACAGACGCTCGCGTTCTCGGAGCGGCCTGCGGGGAACCTTGTCTAAAGCCTAGACGAGGTGAAAGATCATGGGTATTTTTAATATTTTACCTAACACTTCTCAAAATACAGATGAACACCTCAAATAAACACCTTGTCGCAAAGCGACTTCAAATCGGAACGATTTGAATGATATAAGGAAACAGACATCCATGGGATTAGACAAGAAATCATTTGAAATAAGCACCAAAAGAAAACATTCTGACTATGAAAAATCGCTAATAACTCAATACGATAAGGAATTAGCGGATGGTCATATTCTTGATAAAACGCGCAAGCGAGGGCCTACGCTCGCCCAGAAGATCGCATTTGCAAAGACTGAAAAAGAGCTAAATGCGCTCCTGATGCTTCAAAGCAGATTGAACGACAAGGAATCAAGGATTGCATATAGATCAATGTCGGCGAATGAAATAATAGATAACAATCCAAATTATTTTATAACCCTTTCGATGGATGCATGCTTTAATAAAAAATGGCATCTCTACGATAGAAATCATAAAACGAAAAAACTCTATCGATCAGTTCTCATCTTTCTGAAAAAACTTTATCCACTTTTTGAGCCCTCTCTAAGAGATAAGCCGTTTGAGGAGTGGCCCTTCTTCATCGCGGTGATGGAACATTTCGACGACGAGGGAAATTTGGTTGCCCCTCATATACACCTCCTTCTCAAGCTCGATGTCGACATCAAAACATTGAGGGCTGCTGTCGAGGACCTGTGGGGCAAGGCGGTGCCTGAGGCAGGCAAGAACGGGATCGACATCCAGTATCTTAACACCCACGGCCTTCCGGATAGGGCGCGCTACCTGTTCAAGCACGCCTACCAGGACCACGAATTCAAACTGGACAATGGTGCGGTGCCCGAACTCGTCTGCAAGCGATACGGGTGGGGCAAGGAGTCCGTCTCGCACGATATGTGGATGATACGTCGAGAGAATTTCCGGGCCGCACTGAGAGGAAAGTCACATACCCAATAAATGCCGATCAGCGAATTGCCTCGATAAATAACTCTAGACCGGTGTTAGCCGGCAGGAGTGGGAGGCGTCATGCAGGATGATCATCAACGAGTGAGAGTCGAAATTCTATGTGATCAGGGTTTGGTAGATCGCCTAAACCTGATCACGGTTGAAACCGGCGCCTCGCGTAATTTCCTGATCAGGAAAGCCATCCGACTCTATCTTGATCACAGAGATCGAGCACCTGCGAACGCAATGCCAGTCCCACCACATAGGTAACCGATGCCATAGGCTCCGTGATGGCTCTGGGGAAGGCGTAGGGCTTGCCAATCCGAGGTAGATCGCGCGTCGCGGCTGTGAATAGGCGACTTAGAAGTCCTTTTTGGGCGTCGCTATTGGGCCAGAAGCCTCTTTTGCGGCCGCCATCAGGCCTCCAGAGAAGATAGCACACGTTTTTCGCATGGCTTGGCGGGTTTCCCAATTGAGGCCGGTGGACTGGGCAATGTCCCGATCCCAACTGTCTAATTTAGCCTGAGAAGCGGAGGCGTTGGCCTGCTGCCGGTTTGTGAACAGTCGGTTAGGCTAATCCGACCTTCTTTTCGAACTCGGCCGGGCTGATGTAGCCGATGGTCGAGTGCCTGCGAACGGCGTTGTAGAACCGCTCGATGTAATCG